>NZ_MLCO01000011.1 GCF_001982615.1 Teichococcus deserti
CCGTCGGCCTGCTCGGCGCGGCGCCGCGCCGAGCAGGCCGACGGTGTAGGGATGCTCGGGATTGGCGAAGAGCCGGGCGGCCAGGGCGCGCTCCACCACCTGGCCGGCATACATGACGACGACCTCGTCGGCCTGGTCCGCCACCACGCCCAGGTCATGGGTGATCAGCACGGTGGCCGTGCCGGTCTCCCGCTTCAGCTCGGCCAGGAGAGAAAGGATCTGGGCCTGGACGGTGACGTCGAGCGCCGTGGTCGGCTCGTCGGCGATCAGCAGCTTCGGCCGGCAGGCCAGCGCGATGGCGATCATCACCCGCTGCCGCATGCCGCCCGACAGCTGGTGCGGATACTGGCGCGCCCGGCGGCCCGGCTCGGGGATATGCACCTGCTCCAGCGCGGCGATGGCGGCGGCCGCAGCCTGCCCCCGGGACAGGCCGCGATGCAGGCGGAGCGCCTCGGCGACCTGCTCGCCGGCGGTGAAGGCCGGGTTCAGGCTGGTCATCGGCTCCTGGAAGATCATCGCCATGGCAGGGCCCCGCAGGCGGCGGCGGGGCTCGGGCGGCAGCGCGGCGATCTCCTGGCCGGCCAGGCGGATGCTGCCCTCCACCCGGGCGCTGCCGGGCAGCAGGCCCATGATGGCCAGGCTGGTGACGGACTTGCCGCAGCCGCTCTCGCCGACGATGGCCAGCGTCCGGCCGGGATCGACCGCGAAGGCCACCCCCTGCACCGCCGTGAAGGGGCCGCGATCGGTGCGGAAGGTGATGGCGAGGTCGGTGACCTCCAGCGCAGGCGTCATGGGCCCCGTTGGCTTGCACGTTTCGCGCCAGAGGCTGTCACCGGGCCGCAACGACCGCAAGGGGCGGCCCGGGCGGCGGCCGCAAACCGATCATCCCCCCGCCTTAAAGAATAGATTTTCCATTCTTGAGCACAGCTGCAGATCAAGCAGAGTTCAGCGACAATCAAACCATCGCTATTGGACCATGTCAGCCGCCATCGCCACAACAATCCCGTCCAGAAGGCAGGAAAGGAAAGCAAGATGCTGTATGATGGCGATGATGGCTCCAACATCACTGTCTGGGCTGCCGAAGGTTTCTGGGGCGGCCAGGTTCCGATGCCCGAGCCGGTGGAAAGCCCGGAACAGGACGCCTTCCAGGCCGCGATGATCGGCTACTACTACCAGAATGCCTTCGACATGGCCGGCACGCCGGGCAGCAGCATGGGCGCGCTGACGCTGGGCGTCCTGGCCGGCACCGGCGTCGGCGAGAGCTCGGGCGGCAGCGTCGGCACCGTGACCATCGGCCCGATCGAGACGGTCTCGATCGAGGAGAATGCCGAGTAGCGCCGTATCGGGCGGGGGAGATCCCTCCCCCGCCCTGCTGCGTCAGGCGTCCTGCGGCATGCCGGTGGGGATCACCGTCCTGACCAGCGTGCTGTCGAGCGCCTCGTAGTCGTGGTAGCGGATGGTCTCGTAGAGCTGCGCCCGGGTCTGCATGCGCGCCAGCATGTTGTGGGTGCCGCCATCGGCCTTGATGGCGCCGTAGAGCTCCTCCATCGAGCGCGCCGCGACGCGCAGATGGCTGACCGGCCAGATCACCATGGCATAGCCCATGGCCTGGAATTCTTCCGCCGTGAAGAAGGGCGTGCGGCCGAACTCGGTCATATTGGCCAGCAGCTTCACCCCCGGCATGCGGCGGGCGAATTCGACGAACATCTCCTTCGTGGTCAGCGCCTCGGGGAAGATCGCGTCGGCGCCGGCCTCGAGATAGAGCTTGGCGCGGGCCACGGCGCCGTCCATGCCCTCGCTGGCGGCGGCATCGGTGCGGGCGATCAGGTAGAGGTGGCGGCGCGCCTTGCGGGCGGCAGCGACCTTGGCCGCCATGTCATGCGCGTCGGCCAGCTTCTTGTCGTTCAGATGGCCGCATTTCTTCGGCAGCAGCTGGTCTTCCAGATGGACGGCGGCGGCGCCGGCCTCCTCGAAGCTGCGCACCATGTGCATGACGTTCAGCGCCTCGCCATAGCCGGTGTCGCCGTCGACCAGCACCGGCAGGGCGCTGGCGCGGGCCACCTGGCGGATATGCCAGGCGACGTCGTCCACCGTGATCATGCCAAGGTCGGGCAGCCCCATGGTGGCGGACATGGCGGCGCCCGACATGTAGAGCGCCTCGAACCCCGCCTGCTTGGCCAGCAGCGCCGCGATGCCCAGATGCGCGCCGGGCATGCGCAGGATCTGCGGCCGCTCCAGCAGGGCGCGGAAGCGCTGGCCGGCAGGCGCCTCGGGCAGGTCGTCGGCGATCACATAGGGCATCGGACGTTGTTTCCCTGATTCGTTCAGACGAAGAACAGCAGCGTGGCCAGGGCGAAGGTCGGCACCAGGAAGACCAGCGCCCAGCCGACATAGCCGAAGAAGCTCGGCATCCGCACACCCTGCGCCTCGACGATGGCCTTGACCATGAAGTTGGGCGCATTGCCGATATACGAATTGGCGCCCATGAAGACGGCGCCGGCCGAGATCGCCGCCAGCACCGGCGCGCCTTCCGCCATCAGCCGCGCCGCGTCGCCGCCGGCCAGGTTGAAGAAGACCAGATAGGTCGGCGCATTGTCGAGGAAGCTGGACAGCGCCCCGGTCAGCCAGAAATAGACCCAGGGGACCGGCTGGCCGGCCGCGTCCGAGGTCAGCGCCACCAGGCTGGCCATCGGCCCGGCGGCACCCGCCTTCAGCATGGCCAGCACCGGCGCCATGGTCAGGAAGATGCCGGCGAAGAGCTTGGCGACCTCCTGCATCGCGTCCCAGCTGAAATCGTTCTCATGCCGCAGCGCCCTGGGCGTCAGCGCGATCGAGGCGAAGGTGATGGCCAGCAGCAGGCCCATGGCCACCAGCCGCTCGACGCCCACCGCCTGGCCGGCCAGCGCCACCTGCCCCGGCTGCCACAGCCCCTGCATCAGCACCACGGCCAGGACGCCGCCCAGCAGCGCCACATTGACCCAGCCGGAGATGGCCAGGCGCTCGCCGGGCGGCGCCTCGGCATGCTCGGCATGTTCCGCGGCCTCCGCCCCGGCCTCGACCTCGGCCTTCTTTTCACGGGCATAGGCGAGCGAGTCGATGACGAAGTAGATCCCGAGCAGCAGCACGGCACAGAACAGGAACTCGCCGAGCAGGTTCTGGGTGGGCCAAAAGAAAGACACCCCCTGCAGGAAGCCGAGATAGAGCGGCGGATCACCGAGCGGGGTCAGCACGCCACCGATATTGCTGACCAGGAAGATAAAGAAAACAAAGCTGTGCATGCGGTGCCGGCGGCCGGCATTGGCGCGCAGCATCGGCCGGATCAGCAGCATCGAGGCGCCGGTGGTGCCCATGACGCTGGCCAGCAGCGTCCCCACGCCCAGGATGGTGGTGTTGACCCCCGGCGTGCCGACCAGGTGTCCGCGCAGCAGCACGCCGCCGCCGGTGGTGAACAGCGCCAGCAGCAGGGCGATGAAGGGCAGGTATTCGGCCAGCATGACATGGGCGAACTCGTCCGCCGCGGCGCCCAGGCCGAAGACGGCGGCGAAGGGCACCAGGAACAGCGCGGTCCAGACCCCGGCGATCTTGCCGAAATGCGGGTGCCACAGCTTCGGCGCCAGCAGCGGCAGCAGGGCGATGGACAGCAGCAGCCCGGCAAAAGGCAGGCCCCAGGCCAGGCTGGTCATCGCCGGTCCGGCCTCCGCCGCCGCCGCCGGCCCTGCCATTCCCAGCAGCGCCGCCGCGCCGGCCACCCCCACCCCGCCCGCCTGGCGCATGCTGTTCTCCCTCGATCCGATCACCTCGGCCTACACCGGGACGCGGCGATGGTCAGCCCCGCCCTTCCCCAAGCCGCCCGGGCGCCCTAGCTTTCACCGCAGGACGCGGGACTGCATTCCGGGGAGACATGCGATGGAAATGACGGGTGAACGGCGCATCGAGGCGCCCCGCCAGACCGTCTGGGAAGGTCTGAACGACCCTGAGGTGCTGCGCGCCTCGATCCCCGGCTGCGAATCGGTGGAGCGCACGGCGGAGGACGCCTTCCAGGCGCGCGTCGCGCTGAAGATCGGCCCGATGGCGGCCAAGTTCACCGGCAAGGTGCAGCTGAGCAATATCAACGCGCCGGCCGGCTACACCATTTCCGGCGAGGGCAATGGCGGCGCCATGGGCTTCGCCAAGGGCGGCGCCGATGTGTCGCTGGAGGAGGTCGGGCCCTCCGCCACCCTGCTGAAGTACCAGGTCAAGGCCCAGGTCGGCGGCAAGATGGCGCAGCTCGGCGCCCGGCTGATCGACAGCACGGCCAAGCAGATGGCCGACCAGTTCTTCGACCGCTTCGCCGCCACGGTCTCGACCCCGGCCGCCAGCGAGCCCACCACCCTGCCGGACGGCACCCCGGTGCGGCCGAGCCACACCGCCTCGCTGCCCGAGGGCGCGGTGCCGACCCCGGCGCCGGGCACCGAGGTGGGCGACGCGACCCCGGTCGAGCGGCTGGGTGCCGCCACCCTGGTCGGCGCGGGCCTTGCCGAGCATTCCGGCGAGACGCCGCCCGGCGGCCGCCCGGCGCCCGTCAGCACGCCGGCCGGCCATGGCCATGCCGCCCCGCCGGCCCGCAGCTATGCCAAGCCCGTCGCGGCGCCGGCCCCGGCGCTCTCCGTCTTCTCGCTGCTGCCGGAGGAGGTCTTCGGCCTGCCGCTGCTGTTCTGGGGCGGCTCGGCGGTGTTCATGGTGGTGCTGTTCCTGCTCTTCGTGCTGGGCTGAGGCGTGGCTGGACCCTTGCCGGCCCCCGGCGTCCCGGGCTCCGTCGCCGAGACCGAGCGGCTGCTGGCGGCCGGCGGCTATGTCGCCGACCGGGCGCTGGCCACCACCGTCTTCCTGGCGCTGAGCATGGGCCGGCCGCTCTTCCTGGAAGGCGAGCCCGGCACCGGCAAGACCGAGATCGCCAAGGTGCTGGCGGGCGGGCTCGGCCGGCGCCTGGTGCGGCTGCAATGCTATGACGGGCTCGACCTCTCGGCCGCCGCCTATGAGTGGAACCATGCCCGCCAGCTGATGGCCATCCGCCTGGCGGAAGCGGGCGGGGACGCGACCAGCGAAGCCGGCATCTATGACCGCCGCTTCCTGCAGGAGCGGCCGTTGCTGGCGGCGCTGTCCGGCCCGCCGGCGGTGCTGCTGATCGACGAGCTCGACCGCGCCGACGAGCCTTTCGAAGCCTTCCTCCTGGAGATCCTGGCCGATTTCCAGCTGTCGATCCCGGAGCTCGGCACGGTGCGCGCGGAAACCCCGCCGATCGTCGTGCTGACCAGCAACCGCACGCGGGAGGTGCATGACGCCATCCGCCGGCGCTGCCTCTACCAATGGGTCGACTATCCCGACGCGGCGCGGGAACGCGCCATCCTGGCGCAGCGCATGCCCGGCCTGCCATCGGCGCTCTCGGCCCAGGTGGTGGATTTCGTCCAGCAGGTCCGCGGCGGCGACTTCTTCAAGTTCCCGGGCGTCGCCGAGACGCTGGACTGGGCCGCCGCCCTGTCCGCGCTGGACGCCACCGAGCTGGAGCCGGTGCTGGTCGACGAGACGCTGGGCGCCCTGCTGAAATACCAGGACGACATCGCCAAGCTGCGCGGCGCCGAGGCCGCCCGCCTGGTGGAAGCGGTGAAGCAGGCGCCCGCCGCCGCCCTGCCCTTCTGATGACAGAAGGGGGCGGCCGGCTCGCCGCCAACCTGCTGGGCTTCGGCCGGCTGCTGCGCCGCGCCGGGGTGCCGGTGGGCCCGGCCGAGCTGCTGGCGGGCGCCGAGGCGCTGACCCGCATCGAGCTCGGCGACCGCGCCCAGGTGCAGGCCGCGCTGCGCGCCACCCTGGTCCACCGCGCCGAGTTCTTTTTCCTGTTTGACCATGCCTTCGGGCTGTGGTGGCGGGCGCCGTCGAACCCGGACCTGGCGGGCGACGAGGAGGACGGGTCCGACAGCAAGCCGGGCGCCGGGGCGCGACGGCTGGCGGAAGCCTTGGGCGGCATGGCGCCGCCACCTCCTCCACCGCCGGAGGCCGAGAAGCGCGTGGATGCCAGCCTGAGCGTCAGCGCCGGCGAAGCCCTGAAAAAAATGGATTTCGAGGCGATGGACGCGGCGCAGCTGGCCGCCGCCCGCCAGGAGATCCGCCGCCTCGCCCTGCCGCTGGATGCCCGCCCGACCCGCCGCTTCCGCCCTGACCCGGCGGGCCACCGCGCCGACCTGCGCGCCACGCTGCGCGCCAGCCTGCGCCAGGGGGGCGAGATCACCGCGCTCCGCCACGCCGAGCGGGTGGAGCGGCCGCCGCCGCTGGTCGCCCTCTGCGACATTTCCGGCAGCATGAGCCGCTATGCCCAGGTGCTGCTGACCTTCCTGCATGCGGTGGCCAATGACCGCGAGCGGGTGACCACCTTCCTCTTCGGGACGCGGCTCACCAATATCACCCGGCAGCTGCGCCACCGCGATGCCGAGGTCGCCTTCCAGATGGTCGGCCAGATCGTCCCCGACTGGTCGGGCGGCACCCGGATCGGCGCGGCGCTGGACCGGTTCAACCATGAATGGGGCCGCCGCGTGCTGGGCCAGGGGGCGGTGGTGCTGCTGATCACCGACGGGCTGGAGCGCGGCGACGCCAGTGATCTGGCGCGGCTGGCGTCGGCCACCGACCGGCTGCGCCATTCCTGCCGCCGGCTGATCTGGCTGAACCCGCTGCTGCGCTATGCCGGGTTCCAGCCACGGCCGCAGGGGGTGCGGACCATGCTGCCCCTGGTGCATGAGCACCGGCCGGTCCACAACATCGACAGCCTGCGCGCGCTGGTGGCCAGCCTCTCCGCCGCCCCGCCGCGCCCTTCCAGGGGATCGGGTGCATGAGCGACCAGGACGATATTCTTTCCATTGCCGCCGGCTGGATGGCGGATGGGGAAACCGTTGCGCTGGCGACGGTGGTCGAGACCTGGGGGTCGTCGCCCCGCCCCGCCGGATCGCAGCTGGCGGTGACAGCGTCTGGAAAACTCGCCGGCAGCGTCTCCGGCGGCTGCATCGAGGGGGCCGTCGCCGAGGTCGCGCAGAAGACCATGGCCACCGGCGCGCCGCAGCTGCTGGATTTCGGCATCAGCGACGAGCGCGCCTGGGAGGTCGGCCTGGCCTGCGGCGGCAAGCTGAAGGTCTTTGTCGAGAAGCTGGAAGGGGCCCGGGCATGAAGGCGGAAACCTTCTCCAGGCTGCACGCCGCCCGAGCCCAGGGTCGCCCGGTCGCGCTGCTGACCCGCCTGCCGGACGGCGCCCAGCTTCTGCACCCCGACGACACCCTGCCGCCTGCCCTGGCCGGGGCCGCCGCCGCCGCGCTTGCCGCCGATGCCGCGCGGACCCTGTCGGTCGACGGGCAGGACTGGTTCATCCAGCCGCACAACCCGCCGCTGCGGCTGATCGTGGTCGGCGCCGTGCATGTCGCCCAGGCGCTGGTGCCGATGGCCGCCGGCCTCGGCTATGCGATGACCGTGGTAGACCCCCGCCGCGCCTTCGCCACCGAAGAACGCTTCGGCGCCCGCGTCACCCTGGTCGACGACTGGCCGGACGAGGCCATGGCGCGCCTCGCCCCCGACCCCCGCACCGCCGTCGTCACCCTGACCCACGACCCCAAGCTGGACGACCCGGCCCTCGAGGTCGCGCTGAAGAGCCCCGCCTTCTATATCGGCGCGCTGGGCAGCCGGAAGACCCATGCCAAGCGCCTGGCGCGGCTGGCCGAGGCCGGGCTGACCGGGGCCGACTGCGCCCGCATCGCCGCCCCGGTGGGCCTGGCCATCGGCGCCGTCACCGCCCCCGAGATCGCGCTGTCGATCATGGCCGAGGTCGTCGCCGCCCGCCGCGGCGCCGCGCTCGCCAGGCGCAGCGCGCCTGAACTGGAAAAGACATGATCTTCGGCCCCACCCGGCTGGACGACGCCCAGGGTGCGGTGCTGGCGCATACCCAGCGCCTGGCCGGCCGCGTGCTGAAGAAGGGCACGGTGCTGGACGCCGAGGCCATCGCCGCCCTGCGCGAGGCCGGCAAGCGCGAGGTCATCGCCGCCCGGCTGGAGCCCGGCGACGTTCCCGAGAACGAGGCCGCCCACCGGTTGGGCGAGGCGCTGCTGGCGCCCCTCCTGGCCCGCTCCCGCGCCGCCACCGGCCGGGTGAATATCCTGGCGGATTCCGCCGGGCTGCTGGTCGTCGATGCGGCGCTGGTCGACCGCCTGAACGCCATCGACGAAAGCGTCACCCTGGCGACGCTGCCGAACCACACGCCCGTGACCGCGCGCGAGATGCTGGCCACGGTGAAAGTCATCCCCTTCGCCGTGCCCGGCCTGGTGCTGCAGGTGGCCGAGGCGGTGCTGCGCGGCGGCACGGCGATGCAGGTGCATCCCTTCCGTCCGCTGAAGGTCGGGCTGGTGCTGACCGAGCTGCCGGGCCTCAAGGAAAGCATCATGGAGGGGGCCATCGAGGCCACCACCGAGCGGGTCCTGGGCCTTACCGGCAGCATGCTGCCGCCCGAGCGCTGCCGCCATGACGAGGCCGCCATCGCCGAGGCCCTGGCCCGGCTGCAGAAAGCCGGCGCCGAGCTGCTGCTGATCGCCGGCGCCTCGGCCGTCGTCGACCGCCGCGATGCCGGGCCGGCCGCCATCATCCGCGCCGGCGGGCGGATCGTCCATTTCGGCATGCCGGTCGATCCCGGCAACCTGATCTGCCTGGGCCGGATCGGCGAGACCCCGGCGCTGGTCCTGCCCGGCTGCGCCCGCAGCCCGAAGCTGAACGGCTTCGACTGGGTTCTGCAGCGCTTGTTCGCGGGCCTGCCCGTCGGCAGGAGCGAGGTCGCCGGCATGGGCGTCGGCGGGCTTTTGAAGGAGATCGAGCTCCGCCCGCTGCCGCGCGAGGCCGCGCCGCGCAATGCCCCTGCCCCCGGCAAGGCGCCGCGCCGGCCGCGCCAGGTGGCGGCGCTGGTGCTCGCCGCCGGCCGCTCCCGCCGCATGGCGCCGCTGAACAAGCTGCTGGTGGAAGACCGCGCGGGCCGCCCCATGGTCGCCCGCGTCGTCGCCAATGTCCTCGACAGCCGCGCCCGCCCGGTCGTCGTCGTCACCGGCCATGAGCGCGCCCGGGTGGAAGAGGCGCTGCAGGGCAAGGGCGTGATCTTCGCCGAGGCGGAGGACTATGCCGAGGGCCTCTCCGCCTCGCTGAAGGCCGGGCTCGCCGCGCTGCCGCCGGAGGCCGAGGGCTTCATCGTCTGCCTGGGCGACATGCCGCTGGTGACGGGCGCGATGCTCGACCGGATGCTGGCCGCCTTCGACCCCGAGGAAGGCCGCGCCATCGTCATGCCGACCTTCCGCGGCAAGCAGGGCAACCCGATGCTCTGGTCCCGCGAGTTCATCCCCGAGATGCTCGAGCTGACCGGCGATGTCGGCGCCCGCCACCTGGCCGGCCGGCATGCCGAGCGGGTGGTCGAGGTGGAGATGGGCGACGACGCCGTGCTGCGCGACTTCGACACGCCGGAAGCGCTGCAGACCGCGCCGGATTTCGCTGGCCGATGATCCTGGTCGCCCTCGGCGCCAACCTGCCCGGCGAGGACGGCCGGGCGCCGCGCGCCAGCTGCGAGGCCGCGGTCCAGGCCATCGCCGCCATTCCCGGCCTGCGGCTCGAGGCCGTCTCCCGCTGGTGGCAGACCGCGCCGGAGCCGCCCATGCCCGGCGCGCCCTGGTACGTCAACGGCGTGGTCCGCTGCGAAGGATCGCTGTCGCCGGAAGCGCTGCTCGCCGCCCTGCAGGCGATCGAGCAGGCCGCCGGCCGCCAGCGCCCCTTCCCCAACGCGCCGCGGACGCTCGACCTCGACATCATCGCCATGGGCGATCTGGTCCGCGAGCATCCCGACCCGATCCTGCCGCATCCGCGCGCCCATCTGCGCCGCTTCGTGCTGCAGCCGCTGATGGAGATCGCCCCCGGCTGGGTGCATCCCGCCCTGGGCCGGAGCGTGCAAGACCTGCTGGGGTCGCTGCCCGAAGCGGCCATGCTGCCGCTCTGAGCCGGATGGCCCCGGATCTCCCCTGGCCACCAGCGTGCTTGCCTTTCGCGGGTGCGGTGGCTATCTGACGGGTTCCGTCGGTATTGAAGTTGGAGGCCGCCCCATGGCCCGCGTTACGGTCGAAGACTGCATCCTGAAGATTCCGAACCGCTTCGAGCTGGTTCTGATCGCCGCCCAGCGCGCCCGCAACATCAGCCGCGGCGAAGAGCTGACGGTCGACCGCGACAACGACAAGAACCCGGTCGTCGCCCTGCGTGAGATCGCCGACGAGACCGTCTCGCTGGCCGAGCTGGAGCAGGACCTGATCAAGTCGCTGCTGCGCGCGCCGGAGCCGGAGCCGGTCGAGGAAGAGGTCATCGACCTGATCGCCACCGACGAGAACATCTTCGGCGTGATGGACGTCAACGACGAGCCGCTGCCGGATTCCGCCGGCCTCGAGGACCTTTCGCCCGACGACATCGAGGCGGCCATCGCCGCCGAGCTCGCCGGCGGCCGCCGCTGAGCCGGGGGCGCGCTTGACATCCGGCGCCGGGATCGATTCTACCCCGGCGCCTGGCGCGCCTGAAGGGCTGGCCGGCACCCCGGCCACGCCGACCGCTTCCGCGGCGCCCCCGCCGCCGGTCGCCATCCCGATCGAGACCCCGGGCACCGAGCTCGCCCGCCGCGTCGCCGCCTATGACCCGCGCGCCGATGTCGCCCTGATCGAGGCGGCCTACAACCTCGCCGCCACCGCCCATGCCTCCCAGAGCCGGGAGAACGGCGACCCCTACATCACCCATCCGCTCGCCGTCGCCGGCATCCTGGCCGGCTACCGGCTCGACACCGGCAGCATCGCCACCGCCCTGCTGCACGACGTGGTGGAGGATACCAGCTTCGGCCTGGCCGAGCTGGAGAAGCGCTTCGGCACCGACATTGCCCGGCTGGTCGACGGCGTCACCAAGCTGACCCGGCTGGAGCTGCAATCCGAGCGCACCAAGCAGGCGGAGAATTTCCGCAAGCTGGTCCTGGCCATGAGCGAGGACATCCGTGTCCTGCTGGTCAAGCTTGCCGACCGGCTGCACAACATGCGGACGCTGAGCTTCAAGCCGAAGCCGGAAAGCCGCGCCCGCGTCGCCCGCGAGACCATGGAGATCTATGCGCCGCTGGCCCAGCGCATCGGCATGGACGCGGTCAAGACCGAGCTGCAGTCCCTCTCCTTCCGCGAGCTGCAGCCGGACGCCTACCAGACCATCACCGCGCGCCTGGCCTTCCTGCGCGGCCAGGGTGCCGACCTGATCGACGAGATCGCCGCCGACCTGAAGGCCAAGCTCGCCGCCGCCGGCGTGCCGATCCTGGAAGTGAACGGGCGCGAGAAATCGCCCTATTCCATCTGGCTGAAGATGCACGAGAAGAAGGTCGAGTTCGAGCAGCTCTCGGACATCATGGCCTTCCGCGTCGTCACCAACGACCGCGCCAACTGCTATGCCGCGCTCGGCGCCATCCACTCCGCCTATCGCGTGGTCCCGGGGCGGTTCAAGGACTACATCTCGACGCCCAAGCCCAACGGCTACCAGTCGCTGCACACCGGCGTGACGGTGCCCGAGCGCCGCAACGCCAAGATCGAGGTGCAGATCCGGACGCCCGACATGCACGAGGTCGCCGAATACGGCGTCGCCGCGCATTGGATGTACAAGCAGGGCGCCGCCGACGAGACGCCCAAGCGCCGCCGCTACCCCTGGGTCCGCGAGCTGCTGGAAATCCTCGAGACCGCCGCCGAGCCCGGCGACTTCCTCGAGCACACCAAGCTGGCGCTGCACCAGGACCAGGTCTTCTGCTTCACGCCGAAAGGCGACCTGATCGCCCTGCCGCGCGGCGCGACCCCCATCGATTTCGCCTACCAGGTGCACAGCCAGGTCGGCGACGCCTGCGTCGGCGCCAAGATCAACGGCCGCATCGTGCCGCTGCGCCACCAGCTGGAGAATGGCGACCAGGTCGAGGTCATCACCGCCCGCGGCGGCACCCCCAACCCGGCCTGGGAACGCTTCGTCGTCACCGGCAAGGCCAAGGCGCGCATCAAGCGCTTCGCCATGGCCCGCCAGCGCAGCGAGTTCCAGGAGCAGGGCCGCAGCGCCATCGCCCGCGCCTTCCGCCAGGAAGGCCTCGACTTCGCCGAGAAGCTGGTCGAACCGGCGCTGAAGGCGCTGAAGCAGCCCGGCTTCGAGGAGCTCTGCGTCGCCGTCGGCAACGGCAATATCGGCGCCCGCGAGGTGCTGCACGCCGCCATCCCCGAGCTGCGCGGCCCGCCGCGGCCGATGGACGTGCTGCCGCTGGCCCGCGCCCGCGGCAAGCCCGGCGCCACCGTCGTCCGCACCGAGCGCCGGCGCGAGGCCTCCTCCGGCATCACCGGGCTGGTCGCCGGCATGGCGGTGCAGTTCGCCGGCTGCTGCCATCCCGTGCCGGGCGACCGCATCGTCGGCATCGTCACCACCGGCAAGGGCGTCACCGTCCACAAGAACGACTGCCACAACCTGGAAGCCCTGGCGGCGACGCCGGAACGCTTCATCGACATCGACTGGGACTACGAGGCGGGCTCGGCCGGGGCGCATCTGGGGCGCCTCGACGTGCTGACCAGCAACGAGGATTCCGCCATCGCCGCCATGACGGTGGCCATCGCCAAGCAGAACGGCAAGCTGCACAACCTGCGCTTTGCCCATCGCGCCGCCGATTACGCGGAAGTGGTGGTCGACCTCGAGGTTTCCGACCTGCGCCACCTGTCCAACGTCATCGCAGCGCTGCGCGCCTGCCCCGGCATCATCCAGGTCGAGCGCAGCAAGGGGTGACGCGCCCCCCGTGCGGCAGTATCCAGGGGCGGGAGTAACCAGACGCCATGATCATCGGCCTCGGCAACGACATCATCGACATCCGCCGCATCGAGAAGGTGCTGGCCCGCCACGGTGACCGCTTCCTCGAGCGGATCTTCACCCCGGCCGAGCGCCGCAAGGCCGACAGCCGCACCGAAAGCCTGCGCGCCGCCACCTACGCCAAGCGCTTCGCCGCCAAGGAAGCCGCCTCCAAGGCGCTGGGCACCGGCTTCCGCCAGGGGGTGTTCTGGCGCGACCTGGGCGTCGTGAACCTGTCCACCGGGCAGCCCTCGCTGCGGCTCTCGGGGGGTGCTGCCAGGCGGCTCGACGCCATCACGCCGCAGGGACACGGGTCGCAGATCACCCTGACCATGACGGACGAATACCCCTATGCGCAGGCGGTGGTGATCATCTCCGCGGTTCGGATCGCGCCGATCTGAGAGAAGCAAGGCCAGGGGAATGAATTCCCCTGGACCCCTTCTTTTTTCTGTCGGTGCTGCCGCGCGCATTTACCACAGGACGTCGACATCCGGCTTCACCGGGGCGGCGACCTCGGCCTCGCCCAAGGCCTGCTGCAGGTCGATCTCGATGGTGCGGCAGATCGCGCTCATCGGCACGTCGTTCACCGCATTCTCGAACGGGTCCTGAAGGTCGCGGCCGATCTGCTCGAAGGCCAGCAGCATGAACCCCACCACGGTCGAGGCCAGCGGGGTGAAGAACTCCAGCTGGTCGACCAGCCCGATCGGCAGCAGCACGCAGAACACATGGCAGAAGAAGCGCGGGAACAGCGTGTACTGCCGCGGCAACGGCGTGTTCTTGATCCGCTCCATGCCGCCCTGCGCATTGGAGAAATCGACCATCAGCCGCTCGATCTGCACCTGGCGGTACTCGCTGACCCGTCCCTGCCGCGCCGCCTCCGCCAGCAGCCGCGCCGAGCCGTTCAGGATGGCGTTCGGCAGGTTGGCCTGGCCGCGCAGCGCCGCCGCCTCCGACGCCGTCAGGAAGCGCGAGGCCTCGGGCCAGGGATCCTGCCGCCGCAGCGCGCAGCGCAGCGCGTGGACATAGGCGATCTGCCGGCAGACCAGCCGGCGTGACAGCTGCCGGCCCTCCGCGCTGTCCTCGAGGAAGCTCAGCGCCTCCCGCGCATAGGAGCGCGAGGCATTGACCATCGCCCCCCACAGCGTGCGCGCCTCCCACCAGCGGGCATAGGCGCTGTTGTTGCGGATCCCCAGGAACAGCACCAGCGCCGAGCCCAGCAGGGGCAGCGGCAGCACCGGCAGGTCCCAGGGCGTCGCCTCGCTGTGCAGCAGCGAGTAGGACAGGGTGATGGCGATGTCCCAGACCAGGAAGATGACCAGCGGCCATCCCAGGTAGCGCAGCATCCGGTGGAACTGCGTGCGGGTTGGAATGATCATCGGGCGGGGGGCCGCTCCTGTGTTCTTTCCTCCCTTGAGCCGGCTTGAACGCCCTGCCCCTCGTAAGGTTGTGTATCGGTCTCAGGAGGCGCGGATGACGTCCCGGATCCGCCGCATCGCGCCGGCGCCGTCCACCACGATGACGTCGAAGCGCATCCCCGCCGCGCCATGGCCGGGATGGGCCGCCAGCCAGATTTCCGCCGCCGCCCAGAGCCGCGCCTGCTGCCGCGGCGTCAGCGCCCCGGCCGCCGCTGCCAGCGTCGCGCGCTGCTTCACTTCGATGAAGATCAGGAGACGGTCGCGCTCGGCGATCAGGTCGATCTCGCCGCCGCCGCTGCGGTAGCGCTGCTGCAAGATCTGCCAACCCTCTGACGACAGGCGCTCGGCGACGCGCGCCTCGGCCCGGCGGCCCCGTGTCTCGGCCTCGGCGCGGGAAGGTCGCGGCATCGCCCCAGTCTTCACGCGGTCGCGACTCCGCGCAAGCCGGGCTGCGGGATGCCCGGACTTGTCCTACACCGGGAGCCATGCAGAGACGCCCCGGCCGGCTGCGCCGTTTCCTCAAGCGTGGCCTGATCACGGCCATGCTCCTGGTGATCCTGGTGCTGGCCGGCGCCGGCGGGCTGCTCTGGCTCAGCCTGCCGCCGCGCGAGGGCCGCATCGACCTGGCCGGCCTCTCGGCCGAGGTCACCGTGCTGGAGGACGCCCAAGGGGTTCCCCGCATCACCGCGGCCAACGAGCTGGACGCCGCCCGCGCGCTGGGCTGGCTGCATGCCCGCGACCGCATGTTCCAGATGGAGCTGATGCGCCGCAACGCCTCCGGCCGCCTGGCGGAGATCGCCGGCGCCGCCGCGCTGCGGCTCGACCGCATGAACCGCACCCTGGGCCTGGCCCGCCGCGCAGAGGCCGACTTCGCGGCCCTGCCCCCCGAGACCCGGGCCATGCTCGAGGCCTATGCCGGGGGGGTGAATGGCTGGATCGAGGCCAAGGGCATGCTGGCCGCGCCGGAATTCCTGGCGCTCGGCGCGCCGGAGAAGTGGCAGCCCTGGCAGAGCCTGCTCTGGGCCAAGACCATGGGCCTCTGGCTCTCCGGCAACTGGCGCAACGAGCTCGACCGCGCCCGCCTCGCCCAGCGAATCGCGCCCGAGCGCCTGGCCGAGCTCTGGCCCTCCGACGACACGCCCGGCCGCCCCGACCAGGTCGCAGCGCTCGACCCCGGCATGCTGGACCGCCTGGCCGCCGCCATCCCGCGCTTCCCCGAGGACGCGCCGCTGCCCAGCTCCGCCTCCAATTCCTGGGCGCTGTCGGCGGCGCGCTCGGAAAGCGGCGGCGCGCTGCTGGCCAACGACCCCCACCTGGGCTTCCAGGCGCCCATCCTCTGGTACCTGGTGCGGATCGAGCTGCCGGACGGCCGCTTCCTGGCCGGCGCCTCCTCGCCCGGCGTGCCCTTCGTGGTGATCGGCCGCAACGAGCGCCTGGCCTGGGGCTTCACCACCACCCATTCCGACACCCAGGACCTCTTCATCGAGCGGCTGGCCGGCGCCGACGGCTACGAGACCCCGGATGGCCCGCGCCCCTTCACGCTGCGGGAGGAGCTGATCCGGCTGCGCGGCGTCGCCGAGCCCGAGACGCTGACGGTCCGCGAGACCCGCCACGGCCCGGTGGTCAGCGACCTCGGCGCCAGCTTGGGCGCCACGCCCCAGCCCGGCACCGTGCTGGCCGTCGCCATGGCCAATCTGGAGCCGGGCGACCGGGCGGCGGCGGGCATGCACCGGCTGAACCGCGCCGGGTCGCTGGCCGAGGCGCGCCAGGCGGCCGAGGCCATCACCTCGCCGCCGCAGAACCTGATGGTGGCGGACGCCGCCGGCGGCATCGCCATGTACCTGACCGGCCGCGCGCCGATCCGCCGCGCCGGCGACGGCGCGCTGCCAGCGCCCGGCTGGGACGGCAGCCATGACTGGACCGGCTTCGTCCCCTTTGACGAGATGCCGCATGCCGAGAACCCGGCCGGCGGCGCCCTGGTCAATGCCAACAACCGCGTCCAGCCCGCGGGGGCCGAGCCCTATCTGGGCCGCGACTGGTTCGGCGACTGGCGCTTCCGCCGCATCCACGAACTGCTGGGCCAGCGCCGCAAGCACCGGCCCGAGGACCTGGCCGCCATCCAGCGCGACGCCCAGAGCCTTTTCGCCGAGGAACTGCTGCCGGCGCTGCGCGCCATCCCCCGCCCGGCCGGCGCCGCCGGCGTGGCGCGCGACCTGCTGCTGGCCTGGGATGGCGAGATCGCCATCGACCGGCCGCAGCCGCTGATCTTCAACGCCTGGTGGCCGATCGCCGCGCGGCTGGCCATGGCCAATGGCGGCGTGCCCGAGGGCGGCTGGCCGGTGATGGGCGAGTTCCTGCGGCTGGTGCTGAACCCTGACGGCCGTGGCGCGCATTGGTGCAAGCCGCAGGGCGAGGCACAGCCGCAGCCCGTCCCCGCCTTCGGCCAGGGCGGCGCCTGCACCGCACTCGTCGCCACCGCACTCCGCCAGGCGGTGGAGGAGCTGTCGCCGGTGCATGGCCCCGATCCCACCGCGTGGCGCTGGGGGGCGGCGCACCGCACCCGTTTCGAGCATCCGCTGCTGCGCTTCATCCCGGGCCTGGGCGACTGGACGGCGATCAGCCTGCCCAGCCCCGGCGACGACCAGACCGTGAACCGCGGCGGCATGGGCCATGCGATGGAGGGCGACTTCCGCCAGGTGCACGGGCCGGGGCTGCGGATGGTGGCCGACCTGGCCTCGCCGGACGGGATCTGGGCGGTGATCGGCACCGGCCAGTCCGGCCATCCGCTGTCGCCGCATTGGGGCGACCAGGCGCGGATCTGGGCCGGGCTGGCGCCGGACGGGGTCAAGCTGCTGCGGCTGGGCGCGGTGCCGGAGGCCTCGGGCGGCAGCCTGATACTCGCCCCGCAGTAGCCAAGCAGGGCGAGCGCGTTCAATTCTGCCGCCCGGGGCGCGGGCCCCGCTTCTCCCGTTGCGTCCAGGCGCGCGGCCCGCGACACTGGGGGGCAGAACCATGCTGCACCGTTCCACCAAGCGCCCCCAGTTCTTCTACACGACCGCGCCGCTGCCCTGCCCGTATCTGGCGGGCCGGACGGAGCGGAAGATCGTGACCGAGCTGACCGGCCCCGATGCCGAGCCGCTGCACGACCGCCTGTCGCGCGCCGGCTTCCGTCGCAGCCACAACATCGCCTATTCGCCGGTCTGCCCGGGCTGCAACGCCTGCATCCCGATCCGCATCGATGCGGCCCGCTTCACCCCCGACCGCACCCAGCGCCGCATCGCGCGCGCCAATGCCCTGCTGCGCGGCGAGACCGTCCCCGCCCGCGCCACCGCCGAGCAGTTCGCGCTCTTCCAGCGCTACCAGAAGGCGCGGCACCAGGATGGCGACATGGCGGCCATGGGCTTCTACGACTACCGCGCCATGGTCGAGGACACGCCGATCACCACCGGGCTGATCGAGTTCCGCGACCCCGACGGCCAGCTGCTGGGCGCCTGCCTGACCGACTGGCTGAGCGACGGCCTCTCCGCCGTCTATTCCTTCTATGAGCCGGGGCTGGAGAAGCGCTCGCTTGGCACCTATGCGGTGCTCTGGCTGGTCGAGCGCGCGCTGCAGCTCGGCCTGCCCTATGTCTATCTCGGCTACTGGGTGCCGCTGAGCCGCAAGATGGCCTACAAGGCCCGCTTCCAGCCCAGCGAGATCCTGCTCAGCGGCGCCTGGCGGCCGATCGAGGCCTATGCCGGCCCGACCCTGGAGCCTGTGGGTCAGCCGGGGGGTCAGCCGGGGGGTCAGCCGGTGGTCGCGCCGTAGGGCCAGCCGCCCAGCCAGAGCGTCTCCGCGACCGTCTCCGCCCCCGCCGCCAGCATCGCCAGCCGGTCGAAGCCCAGCGCGATGCCTGCCGTCGGCGGCATGCCATGCGCCAGCGCGTCGAGGAAATCCTGGTCCACCGGCCAGCCTTCGCCATAGAGGCGGTGCCGCTCGGCGACGTCATGGGCGAAGCGACCGGCCTGCTCGGCGGCGTCGGTCAGCTCGTCGAAGGCATTGGCCAGCTCAATCCCGGCGACGAAGAGCTCGAAGCGCAGCGCCGCCCGCGGGTCAGCCGGGTCGCGCCGGGCCAGCGCCGCCTGGGGTGCCGGCCAATGCGTCAGGAAGGTCGGGCGGTCGCGGCCGAGCTCCGGCTCGATCCGTTCCAGCAGGATCCTGAAAAAAAGATCCTCCCAGCCTTCCTCGCCGCGGGGGGCGATGCCGACCGCGCTCGCCGCCGCGCGCAGGGCCGCGCCGTCGCCTTCGGTCGCCAGGATGTCGAGGCCGCCGACATATCGGGAAAAGGCTTCGGCCATGGTCAGGCGTTCGAAGGGCGCGGTGAGGTCGGTGGTGACGCCGCCATGGGTGACCCGCGGCGGCAGGACAAGGCGAAGAAAATCCTCGGTCTCGTCCATCAGCCCGTCGAGCGTGGCGCCAGGACGATACCATTCGAGCATCGTGAATTCGGGGGAATGGCGCGGGCTGACCTCGCCGTTGCGCCAGACGCGGGCCAGCTCGAAGACCGGGCCGCAGCCGGCGACCAGCAGCCGCTTGATCGCCAGCTCCGGCGAGGTGCGCAGCCAGAGCGGATAGGCGCCCTCGCCCAGGATCGGCCTGAACTCGCTGCGGAAGGCGGCCAGATGCACCTCCATGCCCGGCGCCGGGACCAGGGCCGGCGTCTCCACCTCGGCATAGCCGCGGGCCGCGAAAAAGGCGCGGGTCTCCGACATCAGCCGCGTCCGCCGGCGCAGCGCGGGCAGGCGTTGGGCAAGACTTTCCGGGTGCCAGGACGGGAGGCTGGGTTGCGGCGGGCGATCGGGCATTGCGGGCTTGGGGCCTCTGGGCGTAAGCGCGCGACCATGCCCGACGGTTCCGCCCATTTGAAGACCAGTCGCCTCCCTGGCTCCCGCACGCTGCGCGACGCGGCCGGCCTGGTCGCCGCCGGCCTGGTGCCGCCCGAGGCGCAATCCGGGCTGGACGCGCTGTCGAAAACCTATGCCATTGCCGTCACCCCGGCCGTCCAGGCGCTGATCGACCTAGCCGACCCTTCCGACCCGATCGCGCGCCAGTACATCCCGGACATCGCCGAGCTGACCACCCTGCCCAGCGAGCGCAGCGATCCCACCAGCGACGCCCCCTTCACCCCGGTGAAAGGCGTGGTCCACCGCTACCCCGACCGCGCCCTGCTGAAGCCGCTGCTGACCTGCCCGGTCTATTGCCGCTTCTGCTTCCGCCGCGAAGTGGTCGGCCCCGGCGGCGGGCTGCTGTCGGAAGCCGAGCTCGACGCCGCGCTCGACTGGTTCGCCGCCACCCCCCAGCTGCGCGAGGCCATCCTGACCGGCGGCGACCCGCTGATGCTGTCGCCGCGCCGGCTGCAGCACATCCTGCGGCGCCTGTCGTCGATCCCCCATCTCGACATCATCCGCCTGCATTCGCGCGTGCCGGTCTCCGCCCCCGAGCGCATCACCCCCGAGCTGGCCGAGGTGCTGGCCGAAAGCGACAAGGCGCTGTTCCTCTGCGTCCACGCCAACCACGAACGCGAGTTCGCCGACGATGCCCGCGCCGCGCTGAAGCGGTTGCGCCGCGCCGGCGTGGCCCTGCTCGGCCAGTCGGTGCTGCTGCGCGGCGTCAACGACAGCCCCGAGGCGCTGACCGCGCTGTTCCGCGCCATGCTGGCCCAGCAGGTGAAGCCCTACTACCTGCACCAGCTCGACCGCGCCCCAGGCACGGCGCGCTTCGAGGTGCCCATCGAGGAAGGCCGCGCCATCCTACGCGCGCTGCGGGGGAAGCTCACCGGGCTGGCCTGGCCGGCCTATGTGCTGGACCTGCCGGATGGCGCGGGAAAAGCGCCGCTGGGGCCGGATTTTGCAAAGGCCGATGGGGATGATTGGGTCGTCGAAGGGCCCTTGGATAAAAAAACCTACAGGCAAGAGAAGACCTGAAAAGGCTGGGGGAATGAATTCCCCCAGACCCCCATCTTCTTTCTGCCCATTGGCCGTTTACGCCCCAGCCAATGAACCACAAGCGATACCCAGGCATCGCGGCGGGCTCAGAATCAAAAACAGCGCAACCTCGAAGGTCGCGCTGCCGCTGGGCCGGGCCACGCACTGTCGTCACGTGGACACGGCAGTCTGACAGAAAAAAGAAGGGGTCCAGGGGAATTCATTCCCCTGGCCTTTCAAAGCCGAACTTTAAGAACCCGCCCCAGCTCGCCGATCACCCCCGCCCGGAAGGCCAGCACGCAGGCGACGAAGATGACCCCCTGGATCACCGTCACCCAGGCGCCGAATTCGGCCAGGTAGTTCTGCATGGTGACGATCACCGCCGCCCCCATGGCCGGGCCGAACACCGTGCCGAGGCCGCCGACCAGCGTCATCAGCACCACCTCGCCGGACATCGCCCAATAGACGTCGGTCAGCGTCGCGATGCCGAAGACCAGGGCCTTGGTGCCGCCGGCGATGCCGGCCAGCGTCGCCGACAGGGTGAAGGCCACCAGCTTGTAGTCGTCGGTGCGGTAGCCGAGCGAGATGGCGCGCGGCTCGTTCTCGCGGATGGCTTTCAGGACCTGGCCGAAGGGCGAATGGACGATGCGGTTGATCAGCAGGAAGCCGGCCAGGAAGACCGCGGCCACCACCCAGTAGAAGCTCATGTCGCGGCTGAGGTCGATGATACCGAACAGGTGGCCACGGGGCACGCGCTGTATGCCGTCCTCGCCGCCGGTGAAGGGCGCCTGCAGGCAGACGAAGAAGATCATCTGCGCCAGCGCCAGGGTGATCATGGCGAAGTAGATGCCCTGGCGGCGGATGGCGATCCAGCCGGCGACCACGCCGAGCGCCGCGCCGATCGCGCCGCCCGACAGGATGGCGAGCTCCGGCGTGAAGCCCCAGACCTTGGCGGCATGGGCGGTGACGTAGCCGCCCATGCCGAAGAACATGGCGTGGCCGAAGGAGAGCAGCCCGACATAGCCGATCAGCAGGTTGAAGGCGCAGGCGAAGAGGGCGAAGCACAGCAGCTTCATCAGGAAGACGGGGTAGAGGAAGAAGGGCCCGACGATCAGGGCGGCGAGCAGAGCCAGGAAGGCGATGCTCTGCGCCCGGTTGAAGCCCAGCGCCGACAGGCCGAGCAGGCCCGGGGTCTCGTGCAGCGCCGGCAGGGCGGCGACGGAGGCGTGGCCAGCGGCCATGGTCAGGCCCTCCCGAACAGGCCGGCCGGGCGTGCCAGCAGCACGATGGCCATGATGACGAAGATCACGGTGGAGGAAGCCTCGGGGTAGAAGACCTTTGTTAATCCCTCCACCAACCCTAATCCGAAGCCGGTGACGACGGATCCCAGGATGGAGCCCATCCCGCCGATGACGACGACCGCGAAGACCACGATGATCAGGCTCGACCCCATCTGCGGGTTCACCGAATAGATGGGTGCTGCCAGCACGCCGGCAAACGCCGCCAGCGCCACGCCCGCGGCATAGGTCAGGGTCACCATCCGCGGCACGTTGACGCCGAAGGCCTGGACCAGCGCGGCATTCTCAGTGGCGGCGCGCAGATAGGCGCCGAGCCGCGTCTTCTCGATCACCAGCCAGGTGACCAGGCTCATGACCAGCGCGGCGACGACGACCCAGAGCCGGTATTTCGGCAGGAACATGAAGCCCAGATCGACCGGCGGGCCGGACAGGATCTCCGGCGGCGAATAGGGCATACCGGAGGAGCCGAACTGGTTGCGGAACAGCCCCTCGATGATCAGCGCGATGCCGAAGGTCAGCAGCAGCCCGTAGAGATGGTCCAGCTTGTAGAGCCGGCTGATCATCGTCTTCTCGAGCACGACGCCGAAGGCACCGACCACAAGGGGCGCCAGGACCAGCGCCGGCCAGTAGCCGATGCCCAGCCAGTTCAGCATCATCCAGGCGACGAAGGCGCCCATCATGAACTGCGCGCCATGGGCGAAGTTGATGACGTTCAGCATGCCGAAGATGACGGCCAGGCCCAGCGACAGCAGCGCGTAGAAGGCGCCGTTCACCAGGCCGAGCACCACCTGCGGCAGGCCGAGCTCCAATTGGAAAAGCAGGTCTTCAAGCAAGGCCACGTCTTCCTGCAGCAGGAGGTTCCAAGGGTCGGAAGGGGGCCGCCCCGGGCCCCCTCCCGGTCCTCAGGTGCGGATCAGGCTGCAGCCGCCCTGGGCCAGCGGGCGCCAGGCCTCGTCGGCCGCGGTGGTCTGCAGCAGCTTGTAGTAGTCCCAGGCGCCCTTGCTCTCCTCCGGCGTCTTCACCTCGAAGAGATAGGCCGGGTGCAGCTTGCGGCCGTCGGCGCGGATCTGCCCGGCCCCGAAGCAGTCGTCGTCGGTCGGCATGGCCTTCATGCGCGCCACCGCCTCGGCGCCGCTGGCCTTGGCGGCCGGCGCGCCCATATCGGCCACCGCCTTCAGGTAGTGCAGGACAGAGGCGTAGCAGCCGGCATGCGACATGGCCGGGTATTGCCCGCCCATGTTGCCCTTCACCCGGTTGGTGAAGGCGCGCGTGCGCTCGTTCAGGTCCCAGTAGAAGCTCTCGGTGCAGACCAGCCCCTGCGCCGCCTTCAGGCCAAGGCTGTGGACGTCGTTGATGAACATCAGCAGCACGGCGATCTTGGTGCCGCGGCGGGTGACGCCGAATTCGGCGGCCTGCTTGACGCTGTTGATGGTGTCGGTGCCGGCATTGGCCAGGCCGATCACCTTGGCCCGGCTCTGCTGCGCCTGCAGCAGGTAGGAGGAGAAATCGGTCGACTGCAGCGGGTGGCGGACGCTGCCCAGCACCTTGCCGCCGGCGCCGGTGACGAAGCCCGTGGTGTCGCGCTCGAGCGCATGGCCGAAGGCATAGTCGGCGGTGATGAAGAACCAGCTGTCGCCGCCGGTCTTCACCATGGCGCCGCCGGTGGATTTCGCCAGCATGTAAGTGTCGTAGGTCCAGTGCACCGTGTTCGGGCTGCACTGCGCGCCGGTGAGATCCGTGGTCGCGCCCGTCGAGTTGAAATAGGCCTTGTTCTTCTCGCGGACGATGGCGTTGACCGCCAGCGCCACCGCCGAGTTCGGCACGTCGACGATGACGTCGACGCCGTCGCGGTCGATCCACTGCCGGGCGATGGTCGAGCCGACATCGGCCTTGTTCTGGTGGTCGGCGAAGACGACCTCGACATTGACGCCCTTGGCGGCGATGCCGGAATCCTGGATCGCCTGGCGGACGCAGGCGACCGAGCCGGGGCCGGAGACGTCGCGATAGACGCCCGACTGGTCGTTCAGCACGCCGATCTTCAGCGTGGTGGACCCTTGCGCCCGGGCGCGGGCGGGAATTGCGCCGAGGGCGGGGACCAGCGCGGCGGCGGCGGCGCCCTTCAGCAGGCTGCGGCGATCTTGTGCCATTCTCGAGTTTCTCCCAACTGCCCCTGACCATGCCCGGGGCCGGCTGATGGGCCCGGCCGCGGCGGGCCGGGGCAGCCACCGCTTGTCGCGACGTCAGACGCCGAGATAGGCGTGCAGACGGTCCATGGAGCCGGCGAGCTCCTCGTTGCTGACCGCGTCGACCACCTGGCCATGCTCCATGACATAGTGGCGGTCGGCGACGGTCTGGGCGAAGCGGAAGTTCTGCTCGACCAGCAGCACGGTGAAGCCGCGCGCCTTGATCTCGCGGATGGTGCGGCCGATCTGCTGGACGATGACGGGCGCCAGCCCCTCGGTCGGCTCGTCCAGCATCAGCAGGCGGGCGCCGGTGCGCAGGATGCGGGCGATGGCCAGCATCTGCTGCTCGCCGCCCGACAGCTTGGTGCCCGGGCTGCGCGCGCGTTCCTTCAGGTTCGGGAACAGCGTGTAGATCGCCTCGAGATCCATCCCCCCTGCCCGCACCACCGGCGGCAGGAGGAGATTTTCCGTCACGTCGAGGCTCGCGAAGATGCCGCGCTCCTCGGGGCAGAGCGCGATGCCGGCGCGGGCGATGCGGTCGCTGCGGGCGCCGATCAGCTCCTGCCCCTCGAAGCGCACGCTGCCCTGGCGCTTGCCCACCAGCCCCATGATCGCGCGGAGCGTCGTCGTCTTGCCGGCGCCATTGCGGCCGAGCAGCGTCACCACCTCGCCCTGGCGCACCTCGATGCCGACGCCGTGCAGCACGTGGCTCTCGCCATACCAGGCCTCGAGGCCCTCGACCTTCAGCAAAGGCTCAGCCATGCCCGGCACCCCCGGAGATGGTTGGATCGGTGCCGAGATAGGCCGCGATCACCTGCGGATTCCGGGACACCTCGGCATAGGGGCCCTCGGCCAGGACCTTGCCGCGGGTCAGCACGGTGATGGTGTCGCAGAGGCCTTCGACCACCTTCAGATTGTGCTCGACCATCAGCACGGTGCGGCCCTGGGCCACGCGCTTCACCAGGGCGACGATGCGGTCGACGTCTTCCGCGGTCATGCCGGCGGTGGGCTCGTCCAGCAGCATCATCACCGGGTCGAGCGCCAGCGTCGTCGCGATCTCCAGCGCCCGCTTGCGGCCATAGGGCAATTGCCCGGCCGGCAGATGGGCATATTGCGACAGCCCGACATCCTCGAGCAGTTCCCGCGCCCGGGCGTCATAGCCGCGCAGCACCGCATCCGAGCGCCAGAAGTCGAAGCTGCCGCCCCTCGCCCGCTGCAACGCGACGCGGACATTCTCCAGCACCGTCAGATGCGGGAAGACCGCCGAAATCTGGAAGCTGCGCACCAGGCCGAGCCGCGCGACCTCGGCCGGCTTCATCTTGGTGATGTCGCGGCCGTCGAAGCGGATGCTGCCGCGGCTCGGCGGCAGGAACTTGGTCAACAGGTTGAAGCAGGTCGTCTTGCCGGCGCCGTTCGGGCCGATCAGCCCGTGGATGCTGCCGCGCCGGACCTTGAGGGAGACGTCGCCCACGGCGACGAATCCCAGGAACTCCTTGGTCAGGCCTTCCGTCTCCAGGATGCTTTCCGCCACCCTGTCCCCCTTCTTGCACGTCCCTGCAGGATCCGTTCACGATCCTTTGCAACGCACCATGACGAGGCGGAAGCGCGCGCGCAAGCAAAGCTTTGCGGTCGGGAAACGTCTGGCAGCACGAGGCTTTCGCGGCAGCGGGATACCGTCGCCCGACCTTGACCGAGCGGTCAGGACGGGCTGACGGAACCGGCGTCAGATGGCGAAGTTCAGCGCCTCGGGCGTGGGGCGGCGCAACCCGGCGACAGCGGCGCGGCGCAGCAGCTCGGCCACGGTCTGGCCGGCCAGGCTGTCCAGCACGGTCTTCTCCTGTTCTTCCCACAGCGGCAGGATGACGGCCTTCTGCAGCGGGCTCGGCGGCTCGGGCTGCGTGTCATCGTCGCCGGCATCGGGGTTCAGCACGGCCGAGACCACCTCCTTCAGCGAGATGTCGCGGGCGGCGCGGCCCAGGCGATAGCCGCCCTTGGGGCCGCGGGTGCTGCCCAGGATGCCGGCGCGCGACAGCGCCTGCAGCACCGGCTCGATGCCGCGGCGCGCCTCGCCCAGCCGGTCGGCGATGTCGCCGGCGGGCACCGTCGAGCCGCGGCCGGCGTGGAACGCCACGTCCAGCACGATGGAAACCGCCGTCATCGCCCGATCACGCCGCAACAACATTGCAAACACCCCCTGAACCACGCCGATCTGCCGTGATATAATGCCTTCATGCCCGAAGGAAACACCCCCCGTCCCCACCGCGGCGCCGGGATGCACGAGAGCGTGCTGGCCACCATCGGCCACACCCCCCTGGTCCGCCTGCCCCGGCTCGAGGCCGCGCGCGGGCTCAAGGCGCGGCTGGCGCTGAAGCTGGAATTCTTCAACCCGCTGGGTTCGGTCAAGGACCGTATCGGCCTGGCGATGGTCGAGGCGGCCGAGCGCGAAGGCACGATCCGCCCCGGCGAATCGGTGCTGGTCGAGCCGACCTCGGGCAATACCGGCATCGCGCTGGGCCTGGTGGCCGCCGCCAAGGGCTATCGCCTGATCGTCACCATGCCGGACGGCGCCAGCATCGAGCGCCGCAAGATGCTGCGCCTGCTGGGCGCCGAGGTCGAGCTGACCCCTGCCGCCCAGGGCATGTCGGGGGCCATCGCTCGGGCCGAGGCCATCATCGCCGCCACCCCGCAGGCCTGGATGCCGCGGCAGTTCGACAACCCGGCCAACCCCGCCATCCATGCCGCGACCACCGCGGAAGAGATCTGGGCCGATACCGAGGGGCTGGTCGATGCGGTGGTCGGCGGCGTCGGCACCGGCGGCACGGTGACCGGCATCGCCCGCGCGCTGAAGCCGCGGCGGGAGGGGATGCAGGTGATCGGCGTCGAGCCGGCCGAGTCGGCCGTGCTGTCCGGCGACGATCCGGGCCCGCACGAGATTCAGGGCATCGGTGCCGGCTTCCGCCCCGCCGTGCTGGAGCTCGGCCTGCTCGACACCGTCCGCCGCGTCACCGAGCGCGAAAGCTTCGCCGCCGCCCGGCTCTGCGCCCGGACCGAGGGTCTGCCGATCGGCATTTCCTCCGGGGCGGTGCTGCATGCCATGCTGGACCTCGCGACCCAGCCGGCAATGGAAGGCAAGCTGATCGTCGGAATCGCCGCCTCTTTCGCCGAGCGGTACCTTTCGACGGACCTTTTCGCTGGGTTGTGAACCGGTCCCAGTTGCGGAGGACCACCAGAGGTTGCAAATTTCCTTCCCTCATCATGGGTTCACCCCACCGAAAGTTGGTTGCAATCAGCAGCTTACTCTTGGAACGCCTCCGCAACTGGTCAACAGGCTGTTAAAATCCTCTGACCATCCTGCCAACAACACTGGCAGGAACTGTGTCCGATGCGTGTTTTCCTCAATATGAGGGTGGGGCTGAAACTCGCTCTCTCAGCGGCGCTGACCTTCGCGCTGCTGGCCGTCCTGGTGATCCGCACCAATTCCAGCCTGACCGACGTGCTGGCCGAGAACCACGTCCTGCGCGACGCGGCCGAGGCCGATGGCGCGCTGGGCGACGCGGTCACGGAAGGCGTCCGTGCTGCCCTCTTCTCCAGCGTGGCGGTCAACGCGCAGACGCTGGACGCCGTCGCCGCCGCCCAGCGCGGCGTGCAGGAGCGCCTGGACGGGTTGCGTGCCCGGGTCGAGCAGGGTGCCGCCAAGGCCCAGCCGCGCGAGCGCGAGATGGCCATGCAGGTGCTGCCGCTGATCGACGAATACGGCCGCGCCCTGCGCGAGGTCACCGACCTGCGCACCAAGCTGATCGAGCGCCGCGACCAGGTGCTGTTCCCGGCCATGAACGAGTATGACCAGCGCTTCGAGTCGGTCGCGGCCAGCATGGAGTTCGAGCTGACCGAGGCGTCGCGCGTCGACGAGATGCGCCAGCGCCTGATGGCCTATCACGGCGCGGTCAACGACCTGCGCGCCTCCGTGCAGCGCTTCATCGGCACGGAGGACCAGGAGCAGGCCCGCCGCCTGCGCCGCGCCATCGCGCAGCAGCGCGTGCATTTCCGCGGCGTCTCCAGCGGCCCGCTGACCGACAGCCTGCGCAACGAGGTCAACCGCATGGGCGCCGCCTCGGCCGCCATCGCGACGGCCTCGGACGAGATGGTGACCGGCCTCGGCGCGCTCGGCGAGCTGCGCGAGGGCCGCGTCGACCCCGCCCGGAGCAAGCTGGAAGCCGGCCTCGCCGGCGTCAGCGAGGCGATGGCCGAGGATTCCACCCAGCGCCAGCTGGCCAGCGAGGCCAGCCTCGGCCGGGTCAAGCAGGACACGCTGATCGCCGGCGGCCTGATCGCCCTGGTGCTGATCCTCGCGGGCCTGGCCACCAACAGCGCCATCTCCGCCCCGCTGCGCCGGCTGGCCGTGGTGCTGAAGAAGATCGCCGATGGCGACGCCGCGGTGACGGTGCCTGACCGCAACCGCCGCGACGAGATCGGCAATATCGCCGGTGCCGTCGAGGCGCTGCGCGGCACGGTGGGCGAGGCCTTCGCCCAGCGCCAGATGCTGGAGCAGATGCCGACCGGCGTGGTGATGAGCGATCCGAAGCAGGATTTCCGCATCACCTACGTCAATGCGCGGATGCGCGAGATCCTGACCGACCACATCCCCGAGGCCCTGCCCTGCGCGCCCGACCAGGTGACCAGCCAGAGCATCGACATCTTCGCCCGCGATCCGGAGAAGCAGCGCGCCCTGCTGGCGGATGCCGCCAACCTGCCGCATCGCGAGCGGCTGCATCTCGGCCGCGAGGTGATCGACCTCAACGTCTCCGCCATCCGCGACAGCAGCGGCGCCTATGTCGGCCCGATGCTGGTCTGGACCCTGGTGACCGAGCAGGCGCGCCTGGCCGACACCTTCGAGGGCCAGGTCGGCGGCGTCGTCGAGAACGTCGTCTCGCGCGCCACCGAGATGCAGGCAGCCGCCCAGCAGCTGACGGGCAATGCCAAGCTGTCCGGCCAGGAAGCCAGCCTGGTGGCGGAAGCCGCCGGCCGCGCCAATGCCGACGTGCAGGCAGTCGCCGCCGCCGCCGAGGAGATGGCGGCCTCCATCGTCGAGATCACCCGCCGCGTCAGCGAGGCGGCCCAGGTGACCGACCGCGCCGTGCACGAGGCGCGCGCCACCGACACCACCATGCGCAGCCTGGCCGAAAGCGCCAACCGCATCGGCGACGTGGTGAAGCTGATCGGCGACATCGCCGGCCAGACCAATCTTCTTGCCCTCAATGCGACCATCGAGGCGGCGCGTGCGGGCGAAGCCGGCAAGGGCTTCGCCGTCGTCGCCTCCGAGGTGAAGAACCTGGCCGGCCAGACGGCGCGCGCCACCGAGGAGATCAGCAGCCAGATCGCCGAGATGCAGGCGGTGACCAGCCGCGCCGTGGAAGCCATCCGCGGCATCGGCAGCACGGTCGAGCGGACCAACGAGATCTCCACCGCCATCGCCGCCGCCGTCGAGCAGCAGGGTGCGGCGACCCAGGAGATCGCGCGCAGCGCCAGCCAGGTGGCGGAAGCCACCGGCACCGTCAGCCAGCGCATCGGCCGCGTCCGCGAGGCCGCTCAGGAGACCGGCAGCGCCGCCAACGGCATGCTGGAGGCGACCGAGGGCCTGGCCGGCCAGGCCAACGACCTGCGCCACCGCGCCTCCGAGTTCCTGGTCGCCATCCGCGCCTAGTCTTCGGTCGGTCGGCGAGGGCCGGTGGCCCTTGCCGGCTGGCTTGCCTGCCCTGCCCAGTGCGCCCGGCCCCTCCGTCACGGAGGGCCGGGCTTTTTTGTCAGAGACGCTCGATGCCGGCCTCGGTGCTGATCAGCGCGGTCGCCGCCAGGCCGATGAACAGGCCGTGCTCGACGACGCCGGCCTCCGCCTTCAGCGCACGGGCCAGCGGGGCCGGCGCCGCGATCCGCTCCAGCGCGGCGTCGTAGATCAGGTTGCCGTTGTCGGTGACGAACGGCTTGTTGGCGTCGCCGCGCAGGCGGAGGGCCGTGGGGAGGTGCGCGGCCTCGAGCACGCCGGCGATGCGGGCGGCGGTGTGGCGGTGGCCGAAGGGAGTGACCTCGATCGGCAGCGGGAAGCGGCCGAGGCAGCCGACGCGCTTGCCGGCATCGGCGATGACGATGCAGCGGGCGGAGGCCTGCCAGACCAGCTTCTCCCGCAGCAGGGCGCCGCCGCCGCCCTTGATCAGCGCCAGCTCCGGGCCGATCTCGTCGGCGCCGTCGACGGTGACGTCGATGCGGCCGACATCGTCGAGCGCGGCCAGGCGCAGGCCGAGGCGGGTCGCGAGCTCGGCCGTGGCGCGCGAGGTGGCGACGCAGGTCAGGTCGAGGCGGCGGCGCGCCAGGGCCTGCACGAAGTGGACGGCGGTGGAGCCGGTGCCCAGCCCGACGACGGTGCCGTCCTGGATGAGCTCGGCGGCGGCCTCGCCGGCCGCGCGTTTCTGGTGATCTGCCATGCCGCCCCACCCTGCCACAGGGGCCCGCGCCTGGCTGCGGCGCTGGTCATCAAAGCCCCGGCAGAGAGACGGGCCAAGCGGGCAGGCGCCCGGGCTTGCGGGGGGATCCCCTCCCCCCGGCCTGCTTCAGGCCATGTAGGAGAAGCCGGTATTCCCGGAGATGATCAGGTAGCGGTTGATCAGCTTCTCGCGCCCTTCGGCGGTGGAGAACTCCGTCAGGTCGATGCGCTTCTCGACCTGGCGGGCCTGGGATTCGATCGACTGGTAGGCGATCTCCTCCGGCAGCCCGGCCAGCGTCAGGGCGACGCGGCGCAGGATCTTGTCGCCGAGGACGTTGTAGACGCCGGGCGTCTTGTCCTCCATGCCGCGGATATGCAGCGCGTCGGACACTTCCGTGCTCTGGTCTGCGACCTCGGAAACGCGCTTGTACTCAATGTAGTTCGCCTTGATCTCGGCGAAGGTCTTCGGGTCCTTCAGCTTCGCCAGGCCGGACTTGGCGAAGTCGAGGTCCTGCGCCGCCGTCTTCCAGGCGCCGTTGGTCAGCTGGGAGGCGAGGTTGCCCTCGGCCTTGAGGTCGGAGGTCAGCGCCCGGGTGGCCAGCGCGACATTGTCCTCCTGCCCGGCCAGGCCATAGGCCTGCAGCAGCACCTTGCGGGCGGTCGGGTCCTTCAGCAGCGCCTCGGGCGACTCCGCCGTGTCGATCGCCTTCTGCAAGCGGTCGAGGTCGCGCTTGATCGAGGGATCCTTGGACAGGCGCGCGGTGTCCTTGTCCTCGTTCTTCAGTGTCTTGTTGTAGAGGCCGATGCGATCGGTGCCCGTCATCGCGCTGCTGTCCGAGCCGTAGCCGAACAGCGTGCCGAGATAGGGATTGATCGTCATGGCGGCCTCCTCAAACATCCGCCGGGCGGGGGGAGCCCGGTCGGTTCAGCTTGGCGCGGCGGCGGAGACCGGCGCCCCGGCGCTGGCGTTCAGCATCGCGTCGTCATGCGGGAAGAGCACGCGGACGCGGCGCATCGCTTCCCAGCAGTCGCCGATCTCGAGATCGGCGATGGCCAGCGCCAGCACGCTGCGGGCGGTGGCCGAGGTGGTCGCGGCCGCGTATTCGTCGGCCAGGCCACGGGCCATGGCGACGAACTGGTCGCGCTCGTCCTCCTCGGCGATATAGGCGGCCTGGATGGCGAAGTAGACACGGCGGGCCGGGGTGCGCGCATCCTCGGGCGACATGATCTGCTTGCCGAAGAGGAAGCGGGCACGGTTCGACAGCATGACGCTGGTGCGCGTCTTGAACTGCAGCGCCGCGCCATTGACCAGCATGCGGTCGCCGGCGCGCAGGTCGAGGACCAGGCGGCCGGCGCCGCGCGGGGAGCGGGTCTCGCTCATGCGGCGGCGCCCGTCTCCGCGACCGGCGCGCGGCCCAGCAGGCCGGCGGCGAAGCTGTCGCAGATATCGGCCAGGAAGCCGAGATCGGCGTCGTCCTTGTCGGCCTCGCGCATGGCGGCGCGGCAGACGGAGACGATCTGGCCACGCAGCGGCAGCGGCAGCTCGCAGGATTCGTGCAGCGTCAGCACGCGGACCGTGCTGAACAGGCGCGTCGCGTCGCTGCGCGCGCGGATCTTCTCGATGTCGGAGCCCTCGGTGGCCACGCGCAGGCGGCCGGAGACCAGGGCATAGACCTCGGCCTCCTGCTCGCGGAGCGACCGGGTGGCCTTCACGGCGCCATAGGCACGCAAGGCCTGGGCGTGGAAGTTGGGTGCGGACACGATACCAGCCTCTCGTTTTGACGGCGGGGGGCCGCGAGGCCCCGTGTTCGGTACGGATTCGGTTGTTCAGGGCGGTCCGGACGGCGGGGGGTCGTCCGGACCTGTCAGGCCTGCCGCGGCGCGGCGGCCTCAAGCGGTGTCGCGTCGCTCAGCGGAAGAGCGAGAGCAGGACCTCGGGCGCCGAGTTGGCGGTGGACAGCGAGGTCGTCGCCAGCTGCTGCTGCGTCTGCAGCGCGGTCAGGCGGGCCGATTCCTTGGCCAGGTCGGCGTCGACCAGCGAGCCCAGGCCCTCTTCCATCGCGTCGATGCGGGCGCTGTTGTAGGTCAGCTGGCTCGAGATGAACTTGCTGTCGTTGCCGAGCGCGTTCGAGGTGGTGTTCACGTCGGAGCTGAGCTGCGTGAAGGTCTTCAGCGCCACGCCGCCGACGGTGACCGAGGTCACGGCCGCGCCGGTGTTGTCGACGCCCTGCAGCAGCTGCTTCGCCTCGTCGGCCGACATCGTGGTGATGCCGGTGATGTCGGTGGCGATGTCGTCGGTGAAGCTCAGATTGTCGGCCGAGGTGGCGGTCGAGTTGACCGTGTAGCTCTGGCCCTTCTCGTTGCGGGTCACTTCCATCGAGCCGCCCTCGAAGGCGGCGCCGGTCAGCGGGTCGGTCGCGGTGCTGCCCAGCAGGCGGGTGCCGTTGTAGCTGGCATCCTGCAGGGTGGTGTTCATCCGCGTGACGAGCGACTTGAACTGCTCGGTGTACTGGTTGCGCGTCTCTTCATCGAGGTTCGCGTCGGACAGCTTGGTCAGCACGGTGCTGACATCGTTCACCAGGGTGGTGGAGACGGTGTCCACCGCCTTCAGCGTGCTGGTGAGCAGGCCGTTCACGCCGCCGAGCTGGTCGTTGGCGGAGTTCAGGCCGGAGACATCGGCGCGGACCTTCTGGGCCACCGCATAGGCGGCGCCATCGTCCTTGGCGTCCGACACCTTGTAGCCGGTGGAGACCTTCTTCTGCGTCGTGTCGAGCTGCTCGTTGATCTTGTTCAACGACTGCAGGGCAACCTTGGCGCCAGAATTCGTAATGACCGAGTTGGCCATGGCTTCAATTCCTGTTCCCGACACCGCTTGCTTTTAAGCGGCGCGATCGAAACACCCCGTCTTTTCCAGGGCGCGTCCGATCGGACATGGAGGGTCACCGCGCGGCTTATCCGCCGTACCATCCGTCTCCACCCGGTCCTTGGGCGGCGAAGGCAAATTCGGCCGAATTTATGAACGGGGTGTTTACCATCCTTCCCAAATCGAACCGGCCCCAAAAAAAAAGTGAGGAAGGCGGTCAGGCGCCTGAAATCGCAGCGGCCAGGCGGCACGCGATCCGACTTGGCCGGGGCCGGGAAGATGGGATTTCTCGCCGGTTTCGGCGGCAATTCGTTAACAGTTTTTGCGCGCGAGCCGGCCGCGACCGAAGACAGAACGGGCCGGGCAGCGCCACCGCCGCCCGGCCCGGTCCTGTGGCGGGGACGCCCCGCGCGCCTGGCGGCGGCGCGGCGTCCCGGCCCGGTCGATCAGCGGAACAGCGAGAGCAGGACCTGCGGCGCCGAGTTGGCAGTCGACAGCGCGGTCGTCGCCAGCTGCTGCTGGGTCTGCAGCGCGGTCAGGCGGGCCGATTCCTTGGCCAGGTCGGCGTCCACCAGCGAGCCCAGGCCTTCCTCCATCGCGTCGATGCGCGAGCTGTTGTAGGTCATCTGGCTGCCGACGAACTTGCTGTCGTTGCCCAGCTGGTTCTGCGCCGAGTTCACGTCGGAGGTGAGCGAGGTGAAGGTCTTCAGCGCCACGCCGCCGACGGTGACCGAGGTCACGGCCGCGCCGGTGTTGTCGACGCCCTGCAGCAGCTGCTTGGCATCATCCGCGCTGACCGTGGTGATGCCCGAGATATCGGTGGCGATATCGTCGGTGAAGGACATCTGGTCGGCGGTGGTGCCGCTCGAGTTGACGGTGTAGCTCTGGCCCTTCTCGTTGCGGGTCACTTCCATCGAGCCGCCGGTGTAGGCGGCGCCGGTCAGGTCGTTGGTCGCGGTCGAGGAGAGCAGGCGGGTGCCGTTGTAGTTCGCGTCCTGCAGCGTGGTGTTCATCTGCGTGACGAGCGACTTGAACTGCTCGGTGTACTGGGTGCGGGTCTCGTCATCGAGGTTCGCGTCGGAGAGCTTGGTCAGCACGGTCGAGACGTCGGTCGACAGCTTGCTGGAGACGGTGTCGATCGCCTTCAGCGTGCTGGTCAGCAAGCCGTTCACGCCGCCGAGCTGGTCGTTGGCGGCATTCAGGCCGGTGACGTCGGCGCGCACCTTCTGGGCGACGGCATAGGCGGCGCCGTCATCCTTGGCGTCGGCCACCTTGAAGCCGGTCGAGACCTTCTTCTGGGTGGTGTCGAGCTGGTTGTTGATCTTGTTCAGCGACTGCAGCGCGACCTTGGCGCCGGAGTTCGTGATGACCGAGTTGGCCATAGCGGTAGTTCCTGGGAACCATCGCCGCCCGATCAAGGGCGACGCGATCAGACCCCTGTCTTTTCCGGGGCGCTGATCGGGAAGGAAGGTCACTGAAGCGGTTCATCCGCCGTACCATCCATCTCCGCCCGTTCATGGGGCGGCATCGGGAATTTGGCCGCCAATTGTTAACCGGTTATTTACCGAGACGATTTTTCGGCGGGCTCGGCCGGATCGAGAATTATCTTCCTGAAATCCCGGCGAAAATATTTCCCGCAGCGTGTCTCATTCGCGAGAAGCTCCAGCTGGAGCTGGGCGGTGCAAGCCTGATCCGAGCCATATCCGTTAACACTTTCCGAATGCCGCCGCCCGCCGAAACCCGGGCGATTCGTCCACCCTGCGCGCTCCACCGATCGCAGGCGCCAAACCCCGTATCAAGGACCCCGTGTTGAAGGGGCGCGGTCATAGACGACACCACATTAGAGAAGGACTCACAAAAGCGCTTTTCCCAGCCATTCCTGTTCGACGGGTTAACAGACTGGTCCGAACTCACCGTCATGGTGCCGCCACGAAAGCAACGGATTCGCGGCATGGACGACCTCATTTCGGAATTCCTGGCGGAGACCAACGAGGCTCTCGCCGAATTGGACACCGCCCTGGTGGACCTCGAACGTGCCTCCGAGGATGCCGAGATTCTGGCGCGCATCTTCCGCATGGTCCATAGCGTCAAGGGCACCTGCGGCTTCCTCGGCCTGTCGCGGCTCGAGGCGGTGGCGCATGCCGCCGAATCCCTTCTCGGCCTCTATCGCGACGGCGACATCGCGGTCTCGCCCGCCGGCGTCACCGCGGTGCTGGCCGCCATCGACACCATCCGCATGATCATGGCGGGCCTGGCCGAGACCGGCGTCGAGCCCGCCGGCGATGACTCTGCCCTCGTCGCGCAGCTGAACGCCGCCTCGGAAGAGCAGCCCGCCGCCGCCGAGGTCGAGATCGAGGCCCCCGTGGTCGCCCCGGTTGCCGCCGTCGCCGAGCCCGAGCCCGCCGCGATCGCCGAGGCCCCGGCCGAGGTCGTCGCCGCGCCGGTGGCCGCCGCCGCCGCCGCCGCGGCCCCTGCCCCGGCCCCCGTCGCGGAGAAGCCGGCCGAGAAGGCGCCCGAGAAGGCGCCCGAGAAGCCCGCCGAGGAAAAAGCGGCTGCCCAGCACAATGATTCCTCGATGCCGGTGCAGGCGATCCGCGTCTCGCTGCCGGTCCTTGACGAGCTGATGACGCTCGCCTCCGAGCTGGTGCTGGTGCGCAACCAGCTGCTGCAGGTCGCCCGCGGCCAGACCGACACGCCTTTCGCAGCACCCCTGCAGCGGCTGTCGCGCATCACCTCCGACCTGCAGGAAGGGGTGATGAAGACCCGGATGCAGCCGGTCTCGGCCGCCTGGGCCAAGCTGCCCCGCCTGGTGCGCGACCTCGGCACCGAGCTCGGCAAGCGCATCGACCTGGTGCAGAGCGGCGGCGACACCGAGCTCGACCGCCAGGTGCTGGAGCTGATCAAGGACCCGCT
>NZ_MLCO01000110.1 GCF_001982615.1 Teichococcus deserti
GTCCTCCGGCAACCATGGGCAGGCGGTCGCCTGGGCGGGGCGGCGGCTGGGCCTGGGGCCGGTCGTGGTGCTGATGCCCCGGGACACGCCCGCCACCAAGGTCGAGCGCACCCGCGGCTGGGGCGCCGAGGTGGTGTTCTACGACCGCGAGACGGTGGATCGCGCCGCCCTGCTCGATCACTGGACGACGCAGCGCGGCCACCACCTGGTGCCGGCTTATGACGACCGGCGTGTGATCGCGGGCGCTGGCACGATCGCGCTGGAGGCGATGGCGCAGGCCGCCGCGATGGGCGCGGCGCCGGACCTGCTGATCGCCGCCTGCTCCGGCGGCGGGCTCTCGGCGGGCTGCGCCCTGGCGCTGCAGGGTGGGGGGACACGGCTCCTCGCGGTCGAGCCGCCCGGGCATGACGACCTCCTGCGCAGCCTGGACGCCGGGAGGCGCCTGCAGAATGCCGGGCATGTGCCTTCCATCTGCGACGCCTTGCTGGCGATCACGCCAGGCGCCTTGCCCTTCAGCATCCACCAGCGGCGCGGCACGCGGGCGGCGGTGGTGACCGACGATCAGGCCCGCGCGGCGGTCTTCACCCTCTCCTCCGAATTTGGCCTGGTCGTCGAGCCGGGCGGCGCCCTGCCGCTGGGCGCGCTGCTCGCCGATCGATCCCTGGTCCGGGGGTCGACCGTCATGGTCATCGCCAGCGGCCGCCATCTCGACGGGCCGCTCTTCGCGGAGATCCTCACCCGGTCTGGCGTGGCTCATCCATAAAACAGCCGCAGTGCCGCGCAGGTGGCGCGGCGCGCGTCGACAACAAGCAAGGGAGGGATCACCCCATGAGGATGGCAGGACTGCTCGGGGCGGCGCTGGTCGCGCTGTCGCTGGGTGTCGGCGCGCACGACGTCGCGGCGCAGACCGCCGGAGGGCCGACGCTCGCCGCGGTCAAGGCGCGCGGCGTCGTGCTCTGCGGCACCAGCGGCGCAAGCCCGGGCTTCGGTCTCTTCGACGCCCGCGGCGAGCTGCGCGGCATGGATGCCGACATCTGCCGCGCGGTCGCGGCCTCGGTCTTCGGCGATGCGACAAAGGTGCGCTACATCGTGATGACCGCGCCGCAGCGCATCGTCAGCCTGCAGGCGGGCACCATCGACCTGGCGGCGCAGTCGCTGACCTGGACGCAGACCCGCGAGACCAACAACGGGCTGGAGTTCACCGGCACGCATTTCTACGACGGCCAGGGCTTCCTGGTGCGGCGCGCGCTCGGCATCACCGAGGGCAAGGCGCTCGACGGCGCGACGATCTGCCTGCCGCAGGGCGGTCGGGCCGAGATCAATGCCGCCGAATGGGCCCGCGCGGCCGGGATCAGGTTCACGCCGCTGATCTTCGAGCGGGCCGATGAAGGCATCGCCGCCTATGAGGCGCGCCGCTGCGATGCGCTGAGCAACGACGCCACCCTGCTTCTGGGCATCCGCTCGCGGCTGCAGGATCCGGCGGAGCACCTGGTGCTCGCCGACCGCATCAGCAAGGAGCCGCTGGGCGCCTATGTCCGCAAGGGCGACGAGCAGTGGCTGGACATCGTCAAATGGACGCTGCATGCGCTGATCAATGCCGAGGAGCTCGGCGTGACCCAGGCGAATCTCGACGAGATGCTGAAGAGCCAGAATCCGCTGGTGCAGCGGCTGCTGGGGGTCACCGGCGAGCACGGCCGCTTCATGGGCCTGGACAGCCGCTGGGCCTACAATGTCATCCGCGCGATGGGCAATTATGGCGAGATCTTCGAGCGGCATTTCGGCGAGGCCAGCCAGACGCCGACGCCACGAGGGTTGAACCGCCTGTGGACCCAGGGCGGTTTGATGTACGGCGCACCGATACAATAGCCCGAGGCTTGGCGAGAAGGCCGTCACCCGGCCTGGCCGCTGAAAGCCGCAGGCTCCCCGCATTGCCTGAAGCGCCCTCGTCTGCGGTGGGTTCACCGGCATATGGCGCAGCCTGCGGCAGAGGTCGGATGACGAGAGGAGGTCAGGCGACGCGTGTAATTTCATGCGCGCCGCGCCGAAGTCATCCATGGCCAGTCTGCGCTGTTCTGAGCAGCGCAAGCCGTTCCGACCGACGCCAGGCTGCAGCACACCAGCACCAGGCACGACCGCTGACGCATGGTCGCCGCCGCATGCCGTGGTGGGAAGGCAAGGAGTTGAGTTCAGGAGGACGTCCTATCTGGCCGGATGGGCAGGCCTGCAATCTAGCCAGGTTTGTCGAACTGGCCAGCCTCTGTTGAAAGCGGGATGGCGGACTTGGACGAATCGTCAGGCAAGCCAGCCGGCGCGCCATCACCATGCCGATCTCGCTGGACTTCGAAGCCGCGAGCCTGTCGGGCAGAGCTACCCAATCGGGATCGGCAGGGCGACCGGAGGCGGAGGATCTCCGGCCGCAGCGGTGACCAGCTGAGAAGCCTGCAGCGGCTCCCGCCCGATAGAGCATGATCTCCGGCTCCGACGCCACGCGCTGAATGATCTCTGGCGGACCGCTGAAAATGCATGCGGCGGACTGGACGGTCAGCCTTTGGCGATGATCAAATATGCTTTGAGCGGCTGCCTGGCGGATTGCACCCCTGGTGCGACCCGCCGGCACTCTGGCGCGTCCCCTGGCAGTGAGGTTTCCGGCATGCGCGACGAAGCTTTCATCCCGGGCCCCCGGCTCACCCTGCCGGGCGCCGGGGCGGGGCCGCTGGCCGGGCTCAGCTTCGCCGCCAAGGACCTGTTCGACGTGGCGGGCCATCCGACCGGCGCCGGCAACCCCGACTGGCCCACGGGCCGCCCGCTGCCACAGCGTCATGCCTGGGCGGTGCAGCGCCTGCTCGACGCCGGCGCGGCGCTGGCCGGCAAGACGGTGACCTGCGAGGTCTCGCTCGGCATCCTCGGCTTCAACCAGTTCGACGGCACGCCGAGGAACCCCGCCGCGCCGGGCTGCCTGCCTGGCGGCTCCTCCAGCGGCTCGGCCTCGGCCGTCGCGGCCGGCACGGTCGACACCGCGCTGGGCACCGACAGCGGCGGCTCGGTGCGGGTGCCCTCCAGCCTCTGCGGCCTCTATGGCATCCGCCCGACGCATGGGCGGATCCCCGCCGACGGCATGGTCGCCCAGGCCCCCAGCTTCGACACCACCGGCTGGTTCGCCCGCGACGCCGCCACCTTCGCCCGCGTCGCCGCGGTGATGCTGGGCGAGGCGATCCCCGAGGCCGTCGCGCCGGCGCCGCTGCTGCTGGCCGCCGACGCCTTCGCTTTGGCCGACGAGCCGGTGCAGCAGGCGCTGCTGCCGGTGGTCGAGCGGGTGGCAGGGCTTCTGGGGAAGGGCACCGAAAGAATGACGCTGGGCGAGCCGGGCGAGCTGGCCGTCTGGGGTGCCCAGCGCAACGTCATCCAGCGCTCCGAGGCCTGGGCCAGCTTCAGGCCCTGGATCGACGCGGCCAATCCGCGCTTCGCCTTCAACGTCGCCCGCAACCTGGCCTTCGCCGCTTCCCTGACCGAGGCGCAGATCGCGCTGGCCAGATCGGTGCGCGAGCGCGCCCGGGCCCGCGCCCGCCTGCTGCTGGAAGGCGGCGCCATCCTGGCCATCCCCACCACCCCCTTCACCGCGCCGCCGCTCGGCCTGCCGCTCCCCGAGCTCGACCGCTGTTCCGAGCGCATCGGCCTGCTCTGCTCCTTCGCCGGCCTGACCGGCGTGCCGCAGCTCAGCCTTCCTCTGGCCCAGGCCGGCGGCAAGCCCATCGGCCTGTCGCTGATCGCCGCCCGCGGCCAGGATGCCAGGCTCGTCGCCATCGCCCGCGCCCTTTGAAAGGACCAGCAACCATGCCCGAGCTCAACATCCCAGAGGTCGTCGCCGAGGTCCGTGCCGCCTTCGAGCGCTACGACCGCGGCCTGGAGGAGAACGACGTCCCCGTCCTCGACGACAGCTTCTGGCGCGACGAGCGGACGCTGCGCTATGGCGTGGCCGAGAACCTGTACGGCCATGCCGCCATCGCGGCCTTCCGCGCCGGGCGCAGCCCCACCGAGCACGCGGCGCGGGCGCGGCGGCTGGAAAACACCGTGATCAACACCTTCGGCCGCGACTTCGCCGTCGCCAACACGGAATATGTCCTGCTGCAGTCGGGACAGCGCGGGCGGCAGAGCCAGACATGGGTGCGCTTCGCGGAAGGCTGGAAGGTCGTCGCCGCCCACGTGTCCATCATGCAGGAAAAGAAGTAAGTAAGGCTGGGGAGACAGTATTCTCCCCAGACCCCTCATCTATCTTTGTCGGAAAGGCGGAAGCGCACAACGGCGGAGACCTCGTCGAGGGCGGTGGAGAATTCGGTCTCCACGTCGGAGGCCAGCCGCAGGCCCAGCTGCTGCAGCACCTCCGGCGCGCTGTAGCGCCGCAGGCAGATGATGAAGGGGAAGCCGAAGCGCGCCAGATATTCGGCGTTCAACGCGCCCAGCGCCTCGGGCTCGATCAACGCCGCCAGCGGCACCGCGCCCTGCTCGCGGCGCGACGCCTCGGTCAGGCTGTCCGGGAGAGGCCCCGCCACCAGCGGCTCGTGCGCGTTCAGGAAGGCCAGCAGCCGATCGCGCGGGGCCATCCGCAGCCGGGCCATCAGCGCCCCGTGCAGCGCGTCGAGATCGGCGAACGGCCGCATCGCCGCGGCCTCCGCCACGGCCCAGGGCGCCCGCTCCACCACGCCCTCCAGCGCCGCGCAGAAGGCATCCTCCGACGCCGCGTTCAGATCCGACAGAAGAATCATGGCGCGGCCGGCGCGGCGGCGAGCAGCGCCCGGGTATAGTCGGCCGCCGGCTGGTTCAGCACCTGCCCGGTCGGGCCCTGCTCGACGATGCGGCCCTGGCGCATGACGATGACGCGGTCGCAGAGCAGCTTCACCACATGCAGGTCGTGGCTGACGAAAAGGTAGCTCATCCCCAGCCGCAGCTTCAGGTCCTGCAGCAGGTTCAGCACCACCGCCTGCACCGAGACGTCGAGCGCCGCGGTCGGCTCGTCCAGCACCACCAGCTCGGGGTTCAGCGCGATGGCGCGGGCGATGCCGACGCGCGCCTTCTGCCCGCCCGACAGCTGGTGCGGGAAGCGGCCGAGCAGCGCCTCCGGCAGGCCGACCAGCCGGGCGAGCTCGCGGCAGCGGTCCTCCAGACCAGCGCCGCGCAGCTCGCCCAGCCGCAGGATCGGGTCGGCGATGGCGCGCCCTGCGGTGTAGCGCGGGTTCAGGCTGTCGGTCGGATCCTGGAACACCATCTGGATGCGGCGGCGCAGAGCCGAGCGGGTGACGTCGCGCGGTGCGATCGCACCGATCTCCTGCCCGTCGAACTGGATCGAGCCGCTGGTCCGCTCCAGCAGCCGCATCACCATCATGGACGTCGTCGACTTGCCGCAGCCGCTCTCGCCGACCAGGCCGACGCTCTCGCCGCGGCGGATCTGGAAGGAGATGCCGTCCACCGCCCGCGCCGGCGGCAAAGCCGGGCCGCGCCGCAGCCAGGAGCCGAGGCCGCCGCTGCCGGCGCGGGGGAATTCCTTGACCAGGTTGATGACGTCGAGCAGCACCGGCCCCGGGGTGGCCTCCGGCGCCTCGACGGGCGGCGCCTCGCCCTCCGGCAGCAGGTCGGGCAGGCGGGCGCCGGGCCGCGGCGTGGCGCGCAGCAGGCGGCGGGTATAGGGATGCTGCGGCGCGCGGAAGATCTGCTGCGCCGGCGCATCCTCGACGACGCGGCCGCGCTCCATCACCACGACCCGGTCGCAATAGGCGGCGGCCAGGCCGAGGTCGTGTGTGATCAGCAGGGTCGACATGCCGCGGGCGCGGGTCAGCTCGGTGACCAGCTCCATCACCGTCTTCTGCGTCGTGACGTCGAGGCCGGTGGTCGGCTCGTCGGCGATCAGCAGCTGCGGCCCGCAGGCCAGGGCCAGGGCGATGACGATGCGCTGGCACATGCCGCCCGAGAGCTCGAAGGGATAGGCGTGGTAGCGCTCCTCGGGGCGGGCGATGCGGACCTGCTCCAGCATCTCGATGGCACGCGCCCGGGTGGTGGCGCGGGTCGCCTGGGCGTGGCGGATCAGCACGTCCTCGATCTGCCGGCCGACGGCGCGGATCGGGTTCAGCGCGGCGCGGGGGTTCTGGAAGATCATCGAGATCTCCCGCCCGCGCAGGTCGCGCATCTCGCGCTCCGGCAGGCCCGGCAGGTCGATGCCGGAGAAGCCGATGCTGCCGGCGGCGATCCTGCCGGCACGGTCGAGGATGCGCATCACCGCATAGGAGGTGACCGACTTGCCGGAGCCGCTCTCGCCGACGATGCCGACGGTCTCGCCCTTGCGGATCCCGAGCGAGACCTGGCGCACCGCCTGCACCGGCCCGGCGCGGGTCGCGAATTCGATGGTCAGGTCGCGGATCTCGAGCAGCGGCGGGTTGTCTGTGGTGGTGGCGGACATGGCGGCCTCCTCCCTCAGCTGCGCCGCTGCGGGTCGACGATGTCGCGCAACCCGTCGCCCAGCAGGTTGAAGCAGAACACCGCCAGCATCAGGGCGAGGCCGGGGAAGAGCGCGACCCACCATTCGCCGGAGACGATGAAGCTGGCGCCTTCCGCCACCATGATCCCCCATTCCGGCGTCGGCGGCCGGACGCCGAGGCCGATGAACGAAAGACCGGCGGCGTTGAGGATGGCGTAGCCCATGGTCAGCGAGACCTGCACCGCCATGATCGGCAGGATGTTCGGCAGGATCTGGGTCAGCAGGATGCGGAGCTCGGAATTGCCGGTCAGCCGGGCGGCGAGGACGAAGCCGGCCTCGCGGCGGATGGCGGCCTCGGCGCGGGCCAGCCGGGCATAGAGCGGGAAATTGACGATGGCGGTGGCGATGACGATGTTGGTCACCGTGTTGCCCAGCGCCGCGACGATGCCCATGGCCAGGACGAAGAGCGGGAAGGCCATGATGGTGTCGGCAATGCGGCCGACCACGCGGTCGGTCCAGCCGCCGAAGAAGCCGGCGGCAACGCCGGCCAGGCCGCCGAGGGCGAAGACCAGCGCCACCGAGGCGATGGCCACCGTCATGTCGAGGCGGGCCGCGACGACCACGCGGCTGAGGATGTCGCGGCCGAGCTGGTCGGTGCCGAAGGGATGCGCCCAGCTGGGCGGCTGCAGCGCGATGGCGGTGTTGCTGGCCAGCGGGTCATAGGGCGCGATCAGCGGGCCAAAGGCGGCGCAGAGCAGGAACAGGAAGAACATCGCGAAGGCGAGGCCGGTGACGGCATTGCCGGTGACCACGTGGCGCGCATGGCGCAGCGAGGCGGCGAAGGCGGAGGGGGAGGCCTGGGTCGCGCTCATGCCGCCATCCTCGCGCGCGGGTCGACCAGGCCGTAGAGCAGGTCGATCGCCAGGTTCAGCAGGACGTAGAGGATGGCCATGGCCAGGACGAAGCCCTGGACGGGGGCGAAGTCCGAGGCGATCAGCGCCTCCACCGCATAGGAGCCGACGCCGGGCCAGGCGAAGACCTTCTCGACGAGGACGTTGGCGCCGAGCAGGAAGGAGAACACCATGCCCAGCGTGGTCAGCACCGGCAGCATGGCGTTGCGGAAGCCATAGGTCAGGATCACCGCGCGGGGGCTGAGGCCGCTGGCGCGCGCCGTGCGGACGAAGTCGGAGCCGAGCACGGCCAGCATGCTGGCGCGGCTGATGCGGGCGATGGGGGCGAGGGCAAAGAGGCTGAGGGTGCAGACGGGCAGCACCATCTGGGCCAGCGCCGCGCGGAAGGTCTCGGTGTCGCCGATCAGCAGGCTGTCGACCAGGAAGAAGCCGGTGACGGTCGGAGGGGCGCTGGCGAAGGCGTCGAGGCGGCCGAGCGGCGCCGGCGACCAGCCAAGCAGGAAGTAGAAGACATAGACCAGCAGCAGGCCGGTGAAGAAGACGGGCAGGCTGACGCCGCCGGTGACCAGGATGCGACAGGCGTGGTCGGCGAGGCTGCCCTGCTTCACCGCGGCCAGGATGCCGAGCGGGATGGCGACGGCCATGGCCAGCAGCAGGGCCGAGAGGGTCAGCTCGGCGCTGGCCGGCAGGCGGGCGGCGAGATCGTCGAGCACCGGCTGCCCGGTGGTGAGCGACATGCCCAAGTCGCCATGCGAGAGCGCGGTGACGTAGCGCAGGAACTGCTCGGGCAGGGGGCGATCGAGGCCGAGCTCGGCGCGGATCTGGGCGATGCTTTCGGCGCTGGCGGTGGGTCCGGCGAAGTAGCTGGCGGTGTCGCCCGGCAGCACCCGCGTCAGCACGAAGGTCGCCAGGATGACGCCGATCAGGGCCGGGATCGCTCCCGCGAGCCTCAGTGCCACGGTTCGCATGGTTGCTGTTGCTTTCTGACAGAAATAGAGGGGGGATTCGGGGGGATACCTCCCCCCGACCTTCTTATCCTTTCGTCAGGTATCGGAAGTCCGGCTCCCGGCACGGCCAGAACTGGTATCCGCCGATGTTCTTCTGCATGGCGACGTCGTGCAGCGGCTGGCAGATCGGCAGCGCCGGCAGTTCCGAGAAGGCCATCTCGATGAAGCCCTTGACGTCGCGCTCGTAGCTGGTGGCGTCGGGCGCGAAGCGGGCGCCGTCGACCAGCTTGTCCATCTCCTTGTTCTGGTAGCTGGAGATGTTGAAGATCGAGTTGTTCGAGTGGTAGTTCCAGAAGAAGTAGTAGTCCGGATAGTCTAGCCAGCCGCCGAAGCGGTTGATGGCCATGGGCGCGGTCTTCTTGTTGAGCTCGCCGCGGAAGTTGGCACCGGGGATCTTCTGCAGCTCGACGGTGATGCCGAGGGGGGCGAGGGCTTCCTTGATCAGCACGGCCATGGGCTCGGCGATGGTGGCGGCGCCGGCGTCGAAGATCAGGCTGGTGGTGATGCCGCCCGGGGCCAGCTGGGCGACCAGCGCCTTCGCCTTGTCGATGTTGGTGTCGTAGGGGTAGGGCTGCGGCCAGGCGGTGGTCGCCTTCCCGTCGCCGCCCCACATGGCGATGCCGCGGCCGAAGAGCGAGGCCTGCATGATCTTCTCATAGGGGATGGCCCAGGCGACGGCCTGGCGCAGGCGGGCATCGGTGAAGGGGCCGGTGGCGGCATTCAAGGCGAGGGACCAGAGCGCGTTGGGCACGGGGACGCCCACGACCTTGACCTTGCCGCCGTCGGCCAGGTCCTTGAAGTCCTTGGGCGGCAGGCCGTAGCTGATGTCGGCGTCGCCCCGCTCGATCAGTGCGCGGCGGGTGCTGGGGGAGGGGATGTCGCGGGCGATGATCCGGCGCAGCGAGGGCAGCCTGCCCGAGGTCCAGTCGTCGTTGCGGACATAGATGGTCTCGACGCCAGGCTTCCAGCTTTCGACCTTAAAGGCACCGGAGCCGGCAACGTTGTTCTTCAGCCAGTCCTTGGCCCAGGGGTCGCCGCCGCCGTTCTTCTGGGCGAGCTCGCTGTCGAAGACGAAGGGGATGGTGACCGCCAGATTCGGCAGGGTCATCTTGTCGCGGCGGGCGAAGTCGATGCGGAAGGTGCGGTCATCCACCGCGACGAACTGTTCGGCTTTTTCCAGCGAGCCGGCCGCCATCTGGGTGGTGGCGAAGCCGCCGATGGAGACGGCACGGTCCAGCGACCATTTGACGTCGCGCGCGGTCACCGCCCGGCCGGAATGGAATCTGGCCTCGCGCAGCCTGAAGGTCGCCGACATGCCGTCGCTGGCGACCTGCCAGTTCTCGGCCAGCTCGCCCTCCAGCTCGTTGATCTGGAAGGTGCCGCCATTGCCATCGGCCAGCGGCACCGGCTTGAAGCGCAGCAGCCGGTCATAGCAGTTCAGCGAGACGCCGTTGACCGGCTGGGCCGAGCCGATGCCCTGCATGTCCAGGCTGTTCGGCCCGTATTCCTGCACCAGGAGCAGGGTCTCGCGCCGGCTGGGCGCGGCGGTCTGCGCCGCGGCGATGGAAGGTTTGACGAAGGGCGCGGCGAGGGCAGTGGCAAGCAGGCTGCGGCGATGCATGGAAGCCTCTCATCCAGGAACGGGATCGGGAATGCGCAAAGCCTGAGCAGGCCGCGCAGGAAATTCGGGCACCAGCGCCTGGCGCAGCGGCGCCAGAGGGTCGCTCGGAACGTCGACAGGCGGACGCAGCATGGTCTGCACATGCGACAGGTGGGCGCGCATCAGGGTGGCGGCCCGGCGCATCCGGCCGCCCGCCAGTGCCTCGAGGATGTGCAGATGCTCGGCCGAGGACAGGCCGGCATCGCGCGGCGACTGGTAGAGGGTGGCGATCAGCATGGTGCGCGCGGTCAGGTCGCGCAGCAGCTCGGCGACGACCGGGTTGCCCAGGATCCCGGCCAGGCAGACGTGGAAATTGCCCAGTGCCAGGCTGCGGCTTCCGGCATCGCCGGCCTCGATGATGTCCTGTTCGTCAGCGATCTGCGCGCGCAGCCGGGCGATGCCCGCCGCATCCGGGGGCGCCGCCTGGTCCAGCATGCCGCATTCCAGGGCGCTGCGGGCGGCGAGCGTCGCGCGGGCCTCCTCCAGCGACGGCTCGGCGACGAACCAGCCGCGCCGGGTCGCCAGGCAGACGATGCGCCGCGCCGCCAGCCGCATCATCGCCTCGCGCACCAGGGTGCGGGAGACGGCGAAGAGATCGGCCAGCTGCTGCTCGCCCAGCCGGGTGCCGGGGCGGATGCGGCCGGCCAGCACCGCCTGCAGGATGCGCTCGTCGATCGACAGCGGGGTTGCAGGGCGGGCTTGCATACAAGCCGGCCATGCAACGGTCGTGCCAATGTCTAGGCGGGTGACGCCCCGGCCCAGTCGCCGGCCGCCAGCATCGCCGCCACCTCGGCCTTCAGCAGCGCCACCACGGCGCCGGTGGCGCGGGTGTCGGCGCGATCGGGCGGGCGCACCAGCAGGATCTGGCGGCGGATCGGCGGGGTGAGGGGGGCCATGCTGAACTGCCGCGCCGCCTCCTCCGCCGCGATGGAGGAAGGCGGCAGCACGCTATGCCCCAGCCCCGCCGCCACCAGGTCCTTGATGACCCGGAAGCTGTCGGCCTCGAAGCGGACGGCGAGCGGGGCGCCGGCGCGGGAGGCGGCGGTCTCGATCAGCAGGCGCAGCCCGTGCGGCCGGCTGGGCAGCACCATCGGCAGCGCGGCCAGGGTGTCGACCCCCACCGGGGTTCCATCCAGCGCGCCGGCCGGGCCGATCAGCGCCAGCGTGTCATGCAGCAGCGTCTCGCAGCGGAGGTGCAGCCCGTCGCCCGGGCCATAGAGCAGGCTGACATCGAGCTGCCCGCGCTGCAGCCATTCGACCAGATGGCCGGCATAGCCCTCCACAATGCGGAGCGAGACGCCCGGCAGCTCCGCCGCCACCCGCCGTGCCAGCCGGCCGGACAGCACATGGCTGGTGGTCGGCATCAGCCCCAACGCCACCTGGCCGCGCACCTCGGAGGCGAGCGCCCGCACCTCCTCCACCGAGCGCTCGATCTGCCGCAGCGGGCCGGTCACCCGCTCCAGCAGGGCGCGGCCGGCCTCGGTCAGCTGCATGCCGCGGCCGTGCCGGGTGAAGAGGGCCAGCCCCACCTCGGCCTCCAGCAGGCGGATCTGCCGCGACAGGGCGGGCTGCGCCAGCCGCAGCCGGTCGGAGGCCTTGCTGAGCGAGCCGCTCTCGGCGATCTGCAGGAAGCTGCGCAACTGCCGCAGGTCCATGGATGCTCCCCCTTCGCGATCGGCGATAACGCCTATCGCGCTTTTCGAATTTCCTGAAGGCTGCCGGTGCGGGAGACTGCTGGCAAGACGGCTCGAGCCCGAAGGGGGGAAGCATGACGGCGGTTCTGGACCGCGCGGAAGCGCGGTCGGCGGAGGCATGGCCCGACGCCATTTTCGACATCCTGAAGCGCGCGGATGTGCGCCAGGTCGCCTATGTGCCCGATGGCGGCCATGCCCGGCTGATCCGCGCCGTGCAGGCCGAGCCGAGCATGAAGGCCATCGCCCTGACGACGGAAGAGGAAGGCCTGGCCCTGCTGACCGGCGCATCGCTGGGCGGCGAGCGCGGCGTGCTGCTGATGCAGTCCAGCGGCGTCGGCAATTGCATCAACATGCTGTCGCTGGTGAAGCTGACCCGCACGCCGATCCTGATCCTGGTGACCATGCGTGGCGAGTTCGGTGAATTCAACCCGTGGCAGGTTCCCATGGGCTCCACCACCCAGGCGGCGCTGGCGCTGATGGACATCCAGGTGCTGCGGACGAGCTCGGCCGCCGAGGTGCCCGAGGTGGTCCAGGCCGGCGCCAACATGGCCTTCGCCGGCGGCACCGCGACCGCCGTCCTGCTCTCTCAGCGCCTGATCGGCGCCAAGGTCTTCTCCAAATGAGTTCCTTTCAGTTTGAGCGTCGTGCGGCGGTGGCGCGGCTGCTTGGCGATCGCGGGGACACGGTCGTCATCAGCGGGCTGGGCTCGGCCACCTATGACCTGGCCGCGGCCGGCGACACCGACCGCAATTTCTACCTGTGGGGCGCCATGGGGGGTGCCGCGGTGATGGGGCTGGGGCTCGCTTTGGCCCGGCCGGACGTGCCGGTGCTGGTGCTGACCGGCGACGGCGAGATGCTGATGGGCATGGGCAGCTTCTCCACCATCGCCCTGCAGGCGCCGCGCAACCTGACCATCGCCGTGCTGGACAACGGCCTCTATGGCGAGACCGGCGGCCAGCCCAGCCATACCGGCGCGGCCCACGGCGCGGCGCGCACCGACCTGCTGGCCGTGGCCCGCGGCTGCGGCATCGGTGATGCTCGCCATGTGACCGACGAGGCGGCGCTGGACGCCCTGGCCGCCCGTCTGCGCGACGGCGGCGACGGCCCCTGCGTCGCCCTGATCCCGGTCGACCCGGCCGAGGCCGAGCGCGTCCTGCCGCTGCGCGACGCCGTGCTGATGCGCGGCCGCACCCGGGTAGCGCTGGGCCTGGAAGCCGGCGTGTAGCAAGATCGACGTCGCGCGAAGCGCCGGAGACACGGCGCCGCGCCACAGGGAGGTTTCTTTCAGATGGCTTTTCCACTCACCCGGCGCGGGGTGCTGGGGGCGGCGCTGGCGATGCCGGCGCTGGCCGCCCGCGCCGACACCTGGCCCTCGGGCCCGATCCGCATCGTCGTTCCCTTCGCCCCCGGCGGCTCCACCGACGCGGTGGCACGGCTGGCAGCCCCCGGCCTGCAGCAGCGCCTGGGCGTGCCCATCATCGTCGAGAACCGCAGCGGCGCCGCCGGCAGCATCGGCAGCGACATGGTGGCCAAGGCCAAGCCCGACGGGCAGACCTGGCTTCTGACCTTCGACTCCCATGCCGTCATGCCGGTGCTGGTGCCGAACCTGCCTTTCGACCTGGTGGCCGACTTCATCCCGGTCACCCAGATCGGCCGGGCGCCCTATGTCATCGCCTGCCAGCCTTCCAAGCCCTACAAGGATCTCGCAGACGTCTTCGCCACGGCCCGCCAGAAGGGCTCGGTCACCTTCGGCTCCACCGGCAACGGCACCATCGGGCATCTGGCCATGCTGATGCTGGCCAAGCGCGGCGGGGCGGAGGTCACCCACCTGCCCTATCGCGGCGGCGGCCTGGCGGTGAACGACGCGGTGGCCGGCCATATCGACATGATGATCGGCAGCAGCGCCCTGCTGGCGCCGCAGGTCTCGGCCAACACGCTGCGGCCGCTGATGCAGCTGGGCGCCACCCGTCTGGCGGGGCTGCCGGCCGTGCCCACCGCGGTCGAAAGCGGCTTCGACGGGCTGACCGCCGAGGCCTGGTGGGGGGTCTTCGCCCCCGCCAAGACCCCGGCGCCGGTGGTGGCGCGCTTCCATGAGGCCCTGGTCGGCGCCTATCGCGAGGCCCGCATTGCCCAGCAATTCGCCGAGGTGAACCAGGCGGAGCTCGTCCTCTCCGACGGGCCGGCGCTGGGGCGCTTCGTCCAGTCGCAGGTGGAGACCTGGGGGAAGACGGCGCGGGAGAACAACGTCAAGCCGGACTGAAAGCAAGCAAAGGCCAGGGGGAATGACTTCCCCCTGGACCCCCATCTTTTTTCTTTCTGTGCTGCCGCGGGCTAGTCTTCCAGGGCGTTCCAGGCTTCTTCGATCTCGGATGACAGCGACATCGGGTCGAAAGGCTTGCCGATCACCCGGATGGCACCCAGGTCCAGGTAGCGCTGGTGGTCGGTGGATTGCACCTTCGCCGTCATGAAGATCACCGGGATGTCCTTGGTCTCTGGCCGGGTGCGCAGCTCGGTCAGGATTTCCGGGCCCGTCATCCCGGGCAGCATCACGTCCAGCAGGATCAGCTGCGGCCGCATCGCCTCCACCTGCTCCAGGAAAGGCGGCGCATGGTCGAAGGCATGCACCTCGTAGCCGCCGATGCTCTCCAGGGCGATGATCGCCACCTCCTGGATGTCCGGCTCATCCTCGACATAGGCGATGCGCTGCAAAGCCTCACGCGGCATTGGTCTCGCTCCCCATGATGCGGTCGATCTGCGTGTTGACCGCGGCCACCAGCCGCTCGGTCCCCGTGCGGTCCTTGACGATCCAGTCCAGGAGCTCCCCCAGATGTGCCGGCCGGTCGGCGCTGGTGAAGACGATGGCCGCCGGCGCCTCGCCCTGCACCGGGCTGTGCAGCAGCCGCAGCCCGCTGCCATCCTGCAGCCCGACATCGATGATCAGCAGGTCGAAGCTGCTCTCCGCCAGCGCCTGCTCGGCCTCCGCCGCGCTGCGCACCGAGACCACCTCGGCCCGGAAGGACAGCACCGTGGCGATGACGTTCAGCAGGTCGGCGTCGTCATCGACATGCAGGATCCGCGGCAGCCCGCCGCTGCGCCGCTTCGGCAGGGTGCGGCTGCGCGTGCCCTCCATCAGCGGAATGACGAACTGGAACACCGTCCCGCCCCCCTCCCGCCCGCGGAAGCTGATCCGCCCGGCATGATGCTCGACCAGCGCCTTGGTGATGGCCAGGCCCAGCCCGGTGCCGCCCTTCGCCCGCCGGTCGGATCCATCGGCCTGGGCAAAGCGGGAAAAAATCTTGTCGCGGAAATTGGCCGGGATGCCGGGGCCCTGGTCGGAGACGCTGACCATCGCCAGCCGTCCGCGATTCTCAATGCTGACCTCGACCTCGCCCTGCTTCGGCGAGAACTTCACCGCATTGGAGATCAGGTTGCACATGATCTGCATCAGCCGGTTCGGATCGCCGAAGACCTGCATCGGCGTCACGTCGCCGGTCATGTGCAGGGTGACGTCGAAGCTGCGCGCATAGCCCTCGTTGGCGTCGATCGACTGCTGCACGATCTCGGTCAGGCTGACCTCGCGCGCGTCGAACTGCATGCTGCCGCTCTCGATCTTCTGCAGGTCGAGGATGTCGTTCACCAGCAGCACCAGCCGCTCGCTGTTCGACAGGGCGATCTTCACCAGCCGCCCCGCCGCCACCGGGATCGGCCCCATCTTGCCGGCATCCACCAGCCCCAGCGCGCCGCGGATCGAGGTCAGCGGCGTGCGCAGCTCATGGCTGACGGTGGAGATGAACTCGTCCTTCACCCGCTCCGCCTGCTTGCGCTGGGTGATGTCGCCCAGCGTGCAGATCCAGATCCAGCGCTCGCCGTCGCGCACCTTGCTCAGCGCGATCTCGATCGGGATCAGATGGCCGGCGGCATGCCGCGCCTCCAGCTCGTGGCCGGTCGCCTCCTCCCCGTCCAGCGCGCTCTGCTGCAGCAGGTCGGTGATGCGCTGCGGATCGGCGGCGATGGCCGATAGCGGCAGCCCCAGCAGCTCCTCCTCGCCGCGGCCGAGGATCTTCAGCGCCGCCGGGTTGCAGGCCTCGATATGGCCGTCCTCGTCCAGGCTCATGATGCCGTAGGGCGCGTTCTCGATCATCACCCGCCGCCGCTCGCCATAGAGCTGCAGCAAGGACTGCACCTCCTCCAACGAGCGGGTGCGCTCGGCCACCTTGCTCTCCAGCCCGCCGGTCAGCTCGCCCATCTTGCGCAGCATCACGCCGAAGTCCCGGCTCAGCCCGCCCACCTCATCCGGCCCGGGCGGCGGCAGCGTCACCTCGACCGAGCCGGTCTGCGCCACCTGCTGCGCCGCCCGGCTCAGCGCGCGCAGCGGCCGCGACAGGCTGCGCCCCAGCAGGATCGAGCCGATGATCACGCCGATCATCATCGCCACCGTCGCCGCCAGGGTGCGCGCATTGTGCTCGCGCAGCGGCGCCATCGCCAGGGTCACGTCCTGCTCGCTCTCCAGCACCAGGTTCAGCCCCTTCAGCGCCGTCTCCACCTCCAGCAGCTGGCGCACCCGCAGCGGCTCGGCGATCTCCTGGCTGCCCGGCGAATAGGCCAGCAGCATGCCCGCCGCCTCCAGCCGCAGGGTCAGCGTGTCGGTGGCGCTGCGGGCGGCGCGCAGCAGCCGCTCGGTCTCGATCACGCCGACCACGGCGCCGTCGACCTGCGCGCTCATCAGCCCGACCACCGGCAGCGCCACCCAGATACGGTCCGAGCCATGCTCCACCGTCACCGCCGAGACGCCCCTGGCCAGCGCCGGGAACCAGCTCTGCGCCGCCAGCGAGGCCGGCAGGCTGTCCTGGGTGCCGGCCATGATCTTGCCATCGATCCGGTACAGCCCGATCGGCAGCAGCATCTGCTTGGAGGAGGCGATGCTGCCCAGCACGTCGCGCAGCAGCCGGCTGTTCAGGATCTCGCCCTGGATCAGCGTCTCGATCAGCGGGTTCTTGGTGACCTCGTCCAGCGCCTCGGACAGCATGTTGACGCTCTGCTGCATGCGCTGCGCGATCAGCGCGGTGCGCGCCTCCTGGCGGTGGCGGATGCCCTCCTCGACCTCGCGCGACAGGTAGTGGTGGCTGATCAGCCCGTTCAGCCCGCAGGCCAGCAGCGCCATCGTCGCAGCCGCGACGGTGAAGCGGTGGGCGATGCTGGATTGGGTCCAGCGGAAGAGGGCGCGGAAAGGCAAGGCGGTTGCTCCGGTCCATTCCATGGGCGCGCCGGCGCACGGGGCGCGGGCGGTTTCAGCCTGGGGACTTCTGCCCCGCTCCTGCCTGCGTGCCGCTCAGCGACGGTAGTGACCGGCGCCGCAGACGATGTCCTCTCTGACGCGGATGATGAGGGTGTCCTTGACCTCGGTCTGCCGGGTTGCAGGGTTGAACCATTCGTAGCTCAGCCAGCCCTGGCCTTCGGTCACCGCGATCCGGATCAGCGCGGCGGCAAAGGGCTTGCCGCGCGCGTCACGCAGGCTGGCCAGGTTGCGCCCCAGCAAGGCCGGATTGAAGCCATGCGCCAGCACCGTGCCGTTGATCCGGTTGCAGAAGACATAGCGCTCGCCGACGATGAACCGGCCCTGGGGGTCGTTGAAGGCCGCGAAGGCCTGCTCTGGCCCGACCTGGTCGATGTAGGACACCGCGTCGCGCAGAAAACGCTCCGTCTCGGCCCGCTGTCCTGCGCCCCCGACCTCTTGCGCTGCCGCACCGCTCGCCAACGCCCCCCATAGCAGCAGCGCCGGCAGGCAGAGGCGGCGCGACAAGGAGGAGGCTTGAGGCAAGGCGGGATCCTCTTGAGGGTTGCCGCCGCATGCCGCCGCGGCACGCTGATTGAACACCGCCCGAGGTGAAAATTGGCTGAAGCGGGGGCGTGGGCGTGGCGCATCGGCTCAGCGCTCGCGGAAGGCCTCGCCCAGCGAGCGCTGCAGCGGCGCCAGCAGATAGCGCAGCAGGCTGTTCTCGCCGGTGCGGATATCGGCCAGCACGCTCATCCCCGACAGAATGCGCGAATCCGCCTGCAGCCCGACATGCTCGCGCGACAGCGCCAGCTCGGCCTTGTAATAGGGCGTGCCGTCGCGGTCGTGGAAGGAAGAGGCCGAGACATTGGTCACCACTGCCGGGATCACGCCGAAGCGGGTGTAGTCGAAGGTCAGCACCTTCACCCGCGCCTCCTGGCCGACGCGGATATGGCCGATGTCGCGGGCGGTGATGCGCGCCTCGACGCGCAGCTTGGCATCCGCCGGCACCAGCTCCATCAGCAGCGCGCCGGGCGAGATGACGCCGCCCGAGGTCTTCACCTGGATGTTCTGCACAGTCCCCCGCGCCGGAGCGGCGACGCGCAGCCGCTGCACCCGCGCTTCCGCCCGCTGGATCGCCTGGCGCAGCTCCTGCATCTCGGCGGTGACCTTGCTGAGCTCGGTGGCCAGATCGGCGCGGAAGCGGGTCTCCAGCTCGGTCAGCCGCGCCTCGGATTCGCCCAGCGCCTCGCGCGTGCGGGTCGCCTCGCGCACCAGCGAGACATGGTTGCCGTCGAGCCGCGCCAGCTCGCGCTGCGATTCCAGCAGCTGGAAGCGCGGCGCCAGCCCCTTGGAGACCAGCTCCCGCCGGCCGACCACCTGCTCGCGCAGGAAGCCGATCTGGTTCAGAATCGACTCCACCTGCCCGGCATTGACCTCGAGCTCGGCGCGACGGCCGTTGATCTGCTGGTTGATCACCTGGCGCTGCACCGCATGCGCCCGGCTGCGCGCCTGCAGCAGCTCGGCCTGGGCGCGCACCAGCTCGCGATATTCCTCCTCGGCCGGGCTGATGCTGATGCTCTCCTGCCCGCCCATCACCGCGGTGATCTGCTGCGCCTGCAGCTGCAGCCCGGTCAGCCGGGTGCGCAGCTGGTTCAGCTCCGGCTCGGCCTGGCCGGGATCCATCTCGACCAGGGCCTGGCCCTCCTCGACCAGCGCGCCCTCCTCGACCAGCACGCGGGCGACGATGCCACCCTCGAGGTGCTGCACCTGCTTGACCGAGCCGACCGGCAGGATCTCGCCGGAGCTGACCGAAATCTCGGCCACCGGCATCACCGCCGACCAGCCCAGCGCAGCGACCAGCAGCCCGCCGATGCCCAGCACCGAGACCATGGCCAGCCGGCTGATCCCCTCGGTCTCGAAGAGGCTGGCGCCGGTGACCCGGTCCTCGCCGGTCAGGCTGCGGGCGAGGGCGCTGGTCGGGCTGTTGGGGCGGAGGGTGGAGCTCATCGGGCGGCGCTTTCCAACCGGGCCGCCAGGTCGCGCGGCGTGCCATCGAAGATGATGCTGCCCTGGCGCAGCGCGATGACCCGGTCGCAGGCCGAGGCCAGCTGCGAATCATGCGTCACCAGCAGCACGGTCTGCTTGCCGCGGATCCGCTCCAGCTCGGCGAGCAGGGCGCGGCGGCATTCGGGGCGGCTGACATCGGGCTCGTCCAGCAGCACCAGCTTGGCCTCCAGCAGCCAGGCGCGCGCCAGCCGCAGCCCGCTGCGCAGATGCTCCGACCCCGCCAGCCGCGCCAGCGGGGTGGCGAAGCCCTGCGGCAGGTCCTCGATCTCGGCGCGGATGCCGGCGCGCTCGCAGGCCTCCTCCAGCGCGATGTCGGTGGCGGCCGGGCTGCCAAGGCGCAGGAACTCGGCCACCGTGATCGGCAGGTCGGGCATCTCCTGCGGCGCATAGGCCAGGCTGCGGCGCAGCGCCCGCGGGGTGATCTGGCGCAGGTCGGTCTGGTCCAGCAGCACGGCGCCGAATTGCGGCCGGTACAGCCCCAGGACCAGCTTCAGGATGGTCGACTTGCCGGCACCATTCGGCCCGGTGATGGCGACGACCTCGCCCGGCTTGATCTCGAAGCTGATCTGCTGCAGCACCGGCCCGGCGCCGCCCGGATAGGAGAACAGCGTGCCGGCGAAGCCGATCCGCCCGCCGGTGCCGCGCCGGATGTTGTCGGCCGCTCCCTTGGTCTGGGCCGAGAACTCCTCCTGGCTGGCCATCAGCGCGTCGAGCGAGCCGACCGCGCCGCGCACCGTGCGGATGCGGGCCAGCGCCGTCAGCACCAGGCCCAGCGGCGACAGCATGCGCCAGATCAGCGCCATGGCGGCGATCAGCCCGCCGACGCTGAGATGCCCGGACAGCGCCATGGTGGCGCCGATGGCCAGCGTCGCCACGGCGCAGAAGGTGGTGATGCTCTGGGCCGCGACCTGGGCGGTGGCGGAGACCCGGGCCTCGACCAGCCCGGCGCGGGCATAATTGGCCGAGGCCTGACGGTAGCGCGCCAGCCAGAGCGGCTCGGCGCCCTTCTCCTTGATCGGCCGCAGCATGTCGATCATCTCGTTCTGCAGTGCCTGGAAGGCGGCGACGGCGGCCATGGCCTCCATCGCGCCGCGCCGCGCCCGGCGCAGCAGCCAGAGGCTGAGGCAGAGGCCTATGCTCAGCACCAGCACCGGCGCCAGGGTCAGCCAGCCGGCCAGGAAGATCAGCGCCAGCAGATAGCCGCCGATGAAGGGCACCTCGATGCAGGCCAGGCTGAGCGGGCCGAAGAAGAAGCTGCGGATGGCGTCCCATTCGCGCAGCCGGCCGCGCGCCATCATCGGCGTCAGGCGGTCGGCCAGTTCCGGCGGCAGCCGCAGCATCTTGCCGACCAGGTCGCTGACCGCGGCGAGGTCGACCCGGCCGGCCAGATGGCCGAGCATGACGGCGCGCAGCACCCGCAGCCCCAGATCGCCGAGCAGCGCGATGCTGAGGCCGACACCGAGCAGGACCAGCAGATTCAGGTCGTCGGCGCCCAGCGCCTGGTCGTAGACGGCGAGGGTGAAGAGCGGCAGCGCCAGGCCCAGCAGGTTGATCACCGCCGCCATGGCGATGACCAGGGCCAGGCCGCGCCCGGTCAAGCCGCGTAGCACCACCGACCAGCGCGGCTGCATGCCCTCGGGCAGGGCGAAGGTGACGCAGCGGACGCGGCGGCGCAGCGCCGGCACCGTGGCCTCGGCCCCCGACATGGCCTCGACGCAGACCAGCTCCTCGCCCTGCGGCAGGATGACGAGCAGCTTGTCGTTCGAGGCCTCGATCATGCAGGGGAAGCCGCTGCGCAGCGCCGCCTCGACCCGCATGCGGCGGATGCGGGCGCCGAGGCCGAGCAGCCGGGCGACCGAGCAGGCGCGGTCGAAGGTCAGCGGCTCGCGGCCGAGGGCTTCGGCGACCTCGACCGGCAGGCCGCGCCAGCCGCTGGCCTGCAGCAGCCCGGCCAGCCCGATCGGCACCGCCTCGGACTGCGCCTCCAGCGAGGCGGCAATGGGGGCGCCCGGAATGAAATAGGCGAGGGTTGTCATGCCTCGGCCACCAGCCGGTTGTCCTGGAAGCGCAGCTTCAGATCGGCATGCTTGCGCAGCGCCGCATTGCCGGTCAGCACGATCAGGGTGGCGCGCCCCTTCAGCCGCTTCAGGAAGTCGCCCAGCCGCAGCTGCGCCGCCGGGTCCATGCCGATCTCCGCCTCGTCCAGCAGCAGCAGCCGCGGCTTGGCCGACAGCGCCGAGACCAGCGCGGCGCCCTGGCGGATGCCGACGGGCAGGCTGCGGCCGCCCTGGTCGATCTGCGTGTCGTAGCCGTCCGGCAGCCGCTTCACCGCCGTGTCCAGGCCGAAGAGGAAGGAGAGATACTGCACCTCCGCCTCGCGCTCGGGGTGGCCGAAGCCGGTCAGGTTGTCCATCAGCGAGCCGCTGAACAGGGTCGGGCTGCGGCCGATCAGCGCCGCCTGGCGGCGCACCAGCGGCGCCGTCGCCGGCGACAATTTCGTCTCACCGAGCGTGATCTCGCCCTCCGCCACCTCGACATAGCCGAGCAGCGCCGCCAGCAGGCTGCGGCAGGGGCTGCCGGGCGGGGCGTCGATGGTGACCAGCTTGCCGGCCGGCACCTCCAGCGCCAGCGGCGGACCGCCATCGTCGGCGGCGAAGCGGATGCCCTGCATGCGGATCGCCGGTGGTGCCGTCCAGAGCGCCTCGCTGGCCTCCAGCTCGATGTTCTCGACCGCCAGCGCCTGCAGCCGGGTCATCGCCTCGCGCGCGCGGCGCGCCTCGTGCCAGCCTTGCAGCAGGCCGAGCCCCGACTGCAGCGGCTGCATCACGCGGCCGGCCAGCAGGGTGCAGGCGGCGAGCCCACCGGTGGAGAGCTTGCCCTCCAGCACCAGCACAGCGCCAATGCCGACGACCAGAGCGACCTGCACCTGGCCGGCGACGGCCACCACCTCGCGCAGGATGGTGCCCAGCGTGATGGTGTCGCGCAGGATGGTGGCATGCCCCTCCTGCAGCCGCTGCAGCTTGCCCGGCAGCAGCAGGTCGGCGCAGAGGCCGCGCGCCAGCGCCAAGGCAGGAAAGACGCCGCGCAGGAAGCTGTCGCGCTGCTGCTCGGCGCGCAGCCGCTGCAGGTCGGCATAGGCGAGCTGGCGCGACACCCGCCAGCCCATCAGCAGGAACAGCAGGGCGACGCCGATCGGCACCAGCACCAGCCCGCCGCCGATAATGCCGACGAGCACCATGAAGAGCAGGCCGAAGGGCATGTCGAACAGCACCTGCAGCCGCTGGGTGCGGGATTCGCGCAGCACCGCGGCGGCGGCAATGCCGGTGGTGATCTCGGCCGGGGCAAAGCCGGACAGCGCCTGCGGCGTGCCGCGCATGACGTCGCGCATCAGACGACAACGCACCAGGTGCTCGCGCAGGCTGTCGACGCGCAGCGCGATGGTGGCGCGCGCGATGCGCAGCGCGATCTCCGCCACCACCAGCACGGCCAGGCCCATCAGCATGCTGGCCAGCGTCTGGCCGGTGCCGTTGGGCAGCACCCGGTCATAGACGTGCAGCACCACGATCGGGACGCTGAGGCTGAGGATGTTCAGGCACATCGAGGCGATGCCGAGCCCGAACTGGCCCTGCAGGTCGGTGATCCTGGGATTTTTCCGGAAAGCTGGCACCGCGCGCATCCCTGGTGTCCGGCGGGCCGTCCTGGCCCGCCCGGGATCCAGAATGCCGGGCGCGCCTTAATGGGGGGCTTAAGCGCGGTGCCGATTCCGCTCGGCCGATTAAAGGTTTCTTCGGGCTTGGCCGGGCATTCTGCAGCGAGCCGACCGCGCCCGATGGGCTGGTTCCGGACCAGGAGACTGGTCCCCCCAGGCCCGGCTGCCGGTCACGATCCCCCGACAAGAAGTCAGGGACTTCCCGCCGTCGGATTGGAGCGCCCGCATGTCTGATCAGCCCGCAAACCCCGCCTCGGACTCGTCGCGCAGGGGGCCGAGCAATGGTGGCCTCGACCCCGCGAGCCTGCGCCGGCAGTTGAGCGAGGAGGATCTGCACAGCCTGCACACCGGCAGCCGCGCCAACTACAGCGGCGTGACCGAGGCGGCGCAGCGCGCCACCGGCTCGCCGATGGGGGTGCAGACCCAGTCGGTGAGCTCGCCGGACGGCGACACCGGCGCGGCGATGAGCGGGGTCAATGCCGGGGCCGCGGCCGGCCAGGGCAGCGCCGCGGCGGCGGCCGCGGCCGGACAGGGGGCAGCGCTGGGCAACGGCGGCGCTCCGGTGGCGCAGCCCGCGGTGACGAACGCGGCGCGCGGCGCGGGCGGCGCCGGCGGCAGCGGGCTGGGTG
>NZ_MLCO01000111.1 GCF_001982615.1 Teichococcus deserti
GGGCTGAGGGTGCGGGGGGGCGACGGGTCCGGGGGACGCGATGCCGGGGGCATCGGCGAGGCCGAGGATGCATCCCTGGTTGCACAGACCCGGCGGGACGGGCATCCGGGGCTGCCGCTGGCGCTGGTCGGCTTCTCCTTCGGCGCCCATGTCTATGCCCGCCTCGCCTGCGCGCTGGAGGACGAGGCGCCGGCGGCGGCGATCGTGCTGATGGGCCTGCCGGTCGGGCGGGTGCCGGGCGGGCGCGACTATGCGGCGCTGCCGATCCCGCGCCGGACGCTGCTGCTGCATGGCCAGGACGATGCCATGGCACCGCTGGCCTCGCTGCTCGACTGGGGCCGGGCGAGCCAGCACCCGGTCACCGTCTTCCCCGGCGCCGAACATTTCTTCAAGGGCTGCCTGGCCGAGGCGCTGGACCAGGTGGTGGCCCATCTCGCCGCCCTGCCGGACGGCGCGAGCGATCGCATCCCGGCATAGGACGCAGAGCGAGATTATAATTCTGCTCAGGCCCGATCCATGGCTAGCTCCTCCGAAAGAGGGGGGAGGATGCGCATGGTCTCAGAGAGCGAGCCGGGCTGGCAGCGCGAGGTCTTCGACGTCCTGAAGGCCGCCGGCGTGCGCCATGTCTGCTACGTGCCCGATGCCGGGCATGCTGCCGCCATCCGCCTGGCCGAAGCCGATCCCGGGATCGAGGCCGTGGTGCTGACCACCGAGGAAGAGGGCATCGGCTATCTGGCCGGCGCCTGGCTGGGCGGCGAGGGCGGCGCGCTGCTGATGCAGTCCAGCGGCGTCGGCAACTGCATCAACACCCTGGCGCTGCAGCCCTGCATCCGCTTCCCGCTGCTGATGGTGGTGACGATGCGCGGCGACTGGGCCGAGTTCAACCATTGGCAGAACCCGATGGGCCAGGCCACCGAGCCGGTGCTGAAGCAGATGGGCGTCATGACCTGGCGCGCCGATGCGCCGGCCGAGGTTTCTCCCCTCTTGCGCGGCGCCGCGACCATGGCCTTCGAGGGCGATTCCGCCTGCGCGCTGCTGCTCGGCCAGCGGCTGATCGGCGAGAAGGAATGGGTGAAATGACAGCAGGCGGAACCCTCGACCGGCGCGCCGTCGTGGCCGGGCTGCTGCAGGAGCGCCGCGAGCTGCTGGTGGTCTCGGCGCTCGGCTCGCCGTCCTACGACCTGATGGCGGCCGGCGACCACGACCGCAATTTCTACCTCTGGGCGGCGATGGGCAGCGCCGCCATGGTCGGCTTCGGCCTGGCCCAGGCGCAGCCCGACCGGCCGGTGCTGGTGCTGACCGGCGACGGCGAGCAGCTGATGGGCCTGGGCGCGCTGGCCACCATCGCGCTGCGCCGCCCGCCCAACCTGACCATCGTCGTGCTGGACAACGGCCATTACGGCGAGACCGGCATGCAGCCGAGCCATGCCGGCCGCGGCGTCGAGCTGGCGCGCCTGGCCGAGGCGCTGGACTTCCCCTCCGCCGAGACCATCACCGAGCTGCAGGGCGTCGAGCCGCTGCGCCGCCGGCTGCATGCCCGCGCCGGGCTGCATCTCGCCGTCGTCAAGATCGAGCCGCGCAACTGGCCGCGCGCCTTGCCGCCGCGCGACGGCGTCTTCGTCAAGAACCGCTTCCGCCAAGCCCTGGGACACAGCCCGTCATGAGCAGCACCGACACCCCGAAGCGTCAGGCCGACGAGTTCCACAACCTCGACGACGGCCAGGGCGGCATCTTTCGCGAGCTCGCCCCGGGCCTGACCACGCGCATCTTCGCCGGCGAGCAGGCCATGCTCTCCATCGTCAGCATCGCGCCCAATGCGGAGGGCAAGCTGCATGCCCATCCCGAGGAGCAATGGGGCGTGCTGCTCGACGGCAGCGCGGTGCGCATCCAGGGCGGCGAGGAGATCGCGGTGAAGAAGGGCGATTTCTGGCGCACCCCGGGCGGCGTGCCGCACACCATGCGCGCTGGCCCCGAGGGCGCGCGGGTGCTCGACATCTTCAGCCCGCCGCGGCCGGAATACCGCGTTCCCGGCTCCGGCTTCGGCACGGCATGACCATCATTGGCGCGGGTGATTGGGCAGCCGGCGCCGCGCGCAGCATATAGGCGGTCGACCAAACCTATTCCGGCGGGGCGCTTGCCCCCGCCGCGCAGGGATATCGACCGCCATGAAGAAGATCGGCTTTCTGTCCTTCGGCCATTGGACGCCCTCGCCGCATTCGGCGACGCGCTCGGCCGCCGACGTGCTGACCCAGTCCATCGAGCTCGCCGTCGCCGCGGAGGAGCTGGGCGCGGACGGCGCCTATGTCCGCGTCCACCACTATGCCCGCCAGCTGGCCTCGCCCTTCCCGCTGCTGGCGGCGATGGGCGCGCGCACCAAGAGCATCGAGCTCGGCACCGCGGTCATCGACATGCGCTACGAGAACCCCTTCTACATGGTCGAGGATGCGGGGGCGGCCGACCTGATCAGCGGCGGGCGGCTGCAGCTCGGCCTCAGCCGCGGCTCGCCGGAGCAGGTGATCGACGGCTGGCGCCATTTCGGCCATGAGCCTGTCGCGGGCGAGACCGATGCCGAGATGGGCCGCCGCCATGCCCAGGTCTTTCATCAGCTGCTGAAGGGCGAAGGCTTCGCCCAGCCCAATCCGCGGCCGATGTTCCCGAACCCGCCCGGGCTGCTGCGGCTGGAGCCCCACTCGGAAGGGCTGCGCGACCGCATCTGGTGGGGCGCCGGGTCGAATGCGACCGCGGTCTGGGCGGCGAAGCAGGGGATGAACCTGCAGAGCTCGACCCTGAAGGACGACGAGACCGGCGAGGCCTTCCACATTCAGCAGGCCAAGCAGATCCGCGCCTATCGCGAGGCCTGGAAGGAAGCCGGCCACGCCCGGACGCCGCGTGTCTCGGTCAGCCGCAGCATCTTCCCGCTGCTCGACGACCGCGACCGCGAGTATTTCGGCCGCGGGGCCAAGGAGCAGGACCAGGTCGGCTTCATCGACGAGCGCACGCGCGCCATCTTCGGCCGCGGCTATACCGGCGAGCCGGAAAAGCTGATCGAGCAGCTGCGCGGCGACGAGGGCATCGCCGAGGCCGACACCCTGCTGCTGACCATCCCCAACCAGCTGGGCGTCGACTACTGCGCCCATGTGATCGAGGGGGTGCTGAAGCAGGTGGCGCCGGCGCTCGGCTGGCGCTGAGCATCGCTTGATCTCCGTCGCCTGGCCTTGCGACACTCGACTGTCACAAGGCCAGGGGCGGGGGCGATGGCGGCGGAGGCACGGGACAGCCAGGGCGTCGTGGCGCGGGTCGCCGAGATCCTGCGCGCCTTCGCCGAGGCCGGCGGCAGCCTGTCGATCAAGGAGCTGTCGCAGCGCCTCGACCTGCCGCCCAGCACCCTGCACCGGCTGCTGGACCAGCTGCTGGAGACCGGGCTGGTCGAGCGCGCCGCGCATCGCCGCTACCGCGTCGGCGGCGAGTTCAGCCGGATCGGCGCCCTGGCCGCGCGCAAGGCCGGCATGCTGCGCCTGGCGGGGCCGGTGCTGCAGGACGTGGCGCGGCAGACCACCGAGACCTGCATGCTGGGGCTGCTGCTGCCGCAAAGCCTCAGCATGATGTTCGTCGACAAGGCGGCCGCCGCCCTGCCGCTGCCCTATCCGATCCGCATGCACCGCGCCCGCCCGCTGCTCTGGGGCGCGACCGGCCTGTGCCTGCTGGCCTGGCTGCCGCCACCGGCGGTGGAGCAGGTGCTGCGCGGCGCCGGCCCCTCGCCGCTGGATGGCCGCGCGCCGCCGCGGGGCGCCGCCCTGGCCGAGCGCCTGGCCCAGATTCGCGCCCGCGGCTATGCGCTGACCCGCGGCGAGCAGACGCGCGACGCGGTGGGCCTGGCCGCCCCCGTTTTTGGCGCCGGCCAGAGCATCGTCGGCGACCTTTGCATCACCCTGCCGCGCGCCCGCTTCGCCGCCTGCGACGAGGCACGCTTCGCCGGGCTGCTGATGCAGCGCGCCGCCACGCTGTCGCGGCTGAACGGCCATGTCGCTGTGGCGTGAGGCCGGATTCCGCTGGCCGGAATGCCGCGGCTTGAAGCCGCTGTTCGCTGGCGCCTAGCCTCGATCCTGAGTTCCAAGGACCAGGAGAATGGCGATGAGCGCGGTGCAGAACGCCGGCTACGACCTGCGGCAGCAACCCGGCCCCGGCTTCCACGATGCGGTGCCTGGCTTCCGCGAGGGCAGCGACACGCCGCGCGCCTATCTGGAGCGCTGCCTGGCCACCATCGCCGCGCGCGAGACAGCGGTGCAGGCCTGGGTGGTGATCAACGAGGCCGGTGCCCGCGCCGCCGCCGATGCCAGCACCGCGCGCTGGCAGGCCGGGCGGCCGCTCTCGCTGATCGACGGCATGCCGATCGGCGTCAAGGACCTGATCGCGACGCAGGACATGCCGACCCAGATGGGTTGCGCCGCCTATAAGGGGCACTTCCCGAAGCACGACGCCGCGCTGGTGCAGGCGCTGCGCGCCGCCGGCGCCGTCATCCTGGGCAAGACGGTGACCACCGAGCTCGGCATGTCGGAGCCCGGCCCGACCACCAACCCCTTCCATCCCGGCCACACGCCGGGCGGCTCCTCCTCCGGCTCGGCGGCGGCGGTGGGGGCGGGCATGGTGCCGGCGGCGATCGGCACCCAGGTCGGCGGCTCGATCATCCGCCCGGCCAGCTATTGCGGCAATATCGCGCTGAAGCCGACCCAGGGCGCGATCAACCGCGGCGAGCGCCAGACCCTGTCGCAGGCCACGGCCGGCGTGCATGCCAATGCCGCCGAGGACATGTGGCAGGTGGCCATCGAGATCGCCCGGCGGGTCGGCGGCGACCCCGGCATGCCGGGCCTGTTCGGCCCGGCGACACCCCCTGCCCCGTCCCGGCCGGCGCGGCTGATCGTCATGCAGGCCGAGGGCTGGGCCATGCTGGACGAGGCCTCCCGCGACGCCTTCGCCGCCATCCTGGCGCAGCTGCGCGCCGCCGGCGTCGAGGTGCTGGAGCGCGGCGACCATCCCTGGATCGAGGCCTTCGAGCAGAGCATCGCCGGTGCCAAGGCGATGACCAACGAGGTCTGCGCCTTCGAGAATCTGAGCTCCATCCGCAGCCTGCTGGCGCAGTCGCCCGACGGCGTCAGCGAGCGGCTGCGGCGCCGCCACGCGGTGGGCGAGGCCATGGACCTGGAGCGCTACCGCCTCGGCCTGCTGCAGCGCGAGACGGCGCGGCGGCACCTGGCGGCGCTCGCCCCCCTGGCCGATGCGCTGATCGCGCCGGCCTCGCCCGGCCCGGCCCCGGCCTGGGGCGGCGACGTCCCCGGCCAGCCGCTGAACCCTCGCCCGACCGGCGACATCGCCTACAATGCCGCGACCTCGGCGCTGGGGGTGCCGGCGGTGACCGTGCCGCTGACCAGCGTCCATGGCCTGCCGATGGGCATCCAGGTGATCGGCCAGCCGCATATGGATGCCCGCGCCACGTCCATCGCCCGCTGGCTGCTGGCGACGCTCGACCCCGTGGCGCGGTAACTTCTAAGGCGCCGGGCGGATGCCCATGGCGACGGTGCGCTCGTCCATCCGCGGATCATGCACCAGCCCGCGGCGCAGCCCCCAGCTGTTGGTCAGCTGCAGCAGCTGGATATAGGGGGTGGTCGCGACGTAATGCGCGACCGCCCGGCGCAGCAGCGCCTCCCGCGCCGCGTCGTCCAGGGTCGCCGAGGCCTCGGCCGTCATGGCGTCCAGCTGCGGGTCGGACCAGCCCCACATATTGGCGGCGCCGGTCAGGCGGGACCGGTCGGCGGTGCCGGCGATGGAGACCAGGTAGTTGATCGCCTCGCCGGTCGAGCTGCCCCAGGCCGCCATCTGCACCAGGAATTCCTGCCGCGTCCGCCGCGGCACGAAGGCGGAATAGGGCAGCGCCTCCACCGTGGTGCGCACGCCGATCCGGGTCCACATCTGCGCCACCGCCTGGGTCAGCCGCGCATCGTTCGGCCAGCGGTCGTTCGGCGTGGTCAGCGTCAGGCGGAAGCCCTCCGGATAGCCGGCCTCGGCCAGCAGCGCGCGGGCGCGGTCGGGGTCGAAGGGGGTGGGCCTGACCGCCGGGTTGTGGCCGAAAGCGCCCTCCGGCAGCCATTGCGCCGTGGGCTGGGCGGCGCCTTCCATCACCCGCTCGACCAGGGCGTCGCGCTGGATCGCCAGCGACAGCGCCTGGCGCACCCTGAGATCGCGGAACGGGTTCTGCGGCAGCGGCCGGCCGGCATTGTCGGTGGCCTGGGGCGAGTTGCCGGCGATGCTGTGCACCGGGGCGATGAACATGGTGCGCAGGCTGGCGATCTCGCTGACCGTCACCTTGGGGTCGCGCTTCAGCCGCGCCAGGTCGCTGCTGGGAATCTGGTCGATCACGTCGACATCGCCGGCCAGCAGCGCCGCGGTGCGGGCCGTGTCGTTGGCCAGAAAGCGGTATTCGACCCGGGCCCAGGGCTCGGCCCCGCCCCACCAGGCCTCGTTGCGCAGCAGGACGGCGACGGTGCCGGGCCGGTATTCGCCCAGGCGATAGGGGCCGGTGCCGATGGCGGCGCGGCCGCTGTTGTAGTCCTCGGTTCCGGCTCCGGTCCCGGCATGGCGCGAGACGATGCTGACCGAGCCGAGGTCCACGGGGAGCAGCGGATGCGGCTGGCGGGTGTGGATCCGCAGTGTGTGGGGGTCGACCGCCTCGGCCCTGGCGACCATGCGCAGGAAGGCGCCGAAGCCGCCCGGGCTGTTCGGCACCAGCGGCGCGCGCTCGAAGCTGAACAGCACGTCGTCGGCGGTGAAGGGCCGCCCGTCATGCCAGGCGACCCCGCGGCGCAGGCGGAATTCCCAGACGGTGTCGGAGATCTGCGTCCAGCCCTCGGCCAGGGCCGGCTGCGGCCGGGCGCGGGCGTCGCGCTCCACCAGCCGGTCGAAGAGATGCATGGTCAGCGCGTTGTTCGGCCCGTTGTTGTGGAAATGCGGGTCGAGCGAGGTGGCCGGCGCGCCGGCGCCGATGCGCAGGCTCTGCGCCGTGGCGGCCTGGGGCGCGGCGGCGGCCAGCAGCAGGCCAGCCGCGGCCAGCGCGGCCCGGCGCCGGCGCAGCCAAGTCGGTCGGGGGGTCGTCATGGCGAGGCCTCCTGCCCGGGCGGCCGGGACGACGGCGCCCTGTCGTCGCGCAGGCTGCGGCGCCACGCCGATGCGGGGCAAGAGCGATATTCCGGCCTGCGGAACGAGCGGCGCATGAGAACGTCTGTTCTCGCCCGCCAGGCCTCCCCTATCCTGCCGCGCATGGATGACCGACACGACCTGGCGGGCTTCGCGGCCCGCGGATTTGCCCTGCTGCCCGGCGCCGTCGATGCGGCGCTGCGCCAGTCCCTGATCGATGCCGTGCAGCGGGTGCAGGATTCCGTCCCGCGCCTCGCCCCCGAGTTGCGGGAGCGTCTCACCCTGGAGCGGGACCTGCCCGCCACGCATCGCGACGGCATCGAGGCTGGCTCGGTCGGCGACGCCATCTTCATCCTGGGCGACCCGGTGGCCTTCGACGCCGTCTTCTGGTCGGTGCTGCGCCAGCCGGTGATCACGCAGGCCATCCGAGCAGCGCTGGGCGGCGTCGAGGTGGCCGCCCATTTCATGAACGTCACCATCAAGCAGCCGGGCTTGGGCCGCCGGATCGGATGGCACCGGGACTTCGCCAATGGCTATGCCAGCCCGCCGCGTTCCTGCTTCCTGCGCGCCATGCTCTGCCTCGACGGCATGACCGGTGCGGGCGGCGCCACCCAGTTCATCCCCGGCTCGCATCGGCTGGCCGACGAGGAGGCCAGCGCCGCGAAACCGCCGCGGGGCTGGCAGCCGCCACCGGACGACATCGTCACCGTGACCTGCGCGCCCGGCGACCTGGTGCTGATCCACCCCAAGGTGCTGCATGGCGGCGGCATGAACCGTTCGGCGCGGACGCGGCGCAACCTGATCCTGCAGGCGGGGGACGCCGCCGTGCCGCTGCGAGCGCCGCCCGCCCTGGAGGCGGTGCTCGGCCATCGCCTGACCGAAAGCTGACCTGACGTCCGCGGCACCCCTGACCTAGTCTGGCCGCAGCCCGGCCGGCACCCGGCGGACCGGGACCAAAAGAACGGGGAGCAAGACAGGTCCATGAACAAGCTGACGAGGATCGGCGCGGCGGTGCTCGGCCTGGCCCTGGCGCTGCCAGTGGCGGCGCGGGCGCAGAACGTCACCACCATGATCGTCAACTACTCGGCCGGTGGGTCGACCGACCTGATGGCGCGCATCATGCAGCCGGAGCTGGCGGCGGCGCTGGGCCAGCAGGTGGTGATCAAGAACACCTCCGGCGCCAACGGCACGGTCGGCGCGCTGGAGCTGACGCGGGCGCCGCGCGACGGCAGCACCATCCTGATGACGCCCGGCGGCTCGCTGGTGCTGACGCCGCATACCCGCGGCGCCTCCTTCAGCCGCGCCGACTTCGCGCCGGTCTGCCAGGTGGTCTCGGCGCCGATCATCATGATGACGCCGCAAGGGTCGGGCTTCCGGAGCCTGGCCGACGTGCTGCGTGCCGCCCGCGAGGCGCCGGGGGCGCTGGCCATCGCCAATACCGGCCCGGGCAGCACGCCGCATATCAGCTCGATCTCGCTGGAGCGCCTGACGGGGGTGGAGTTCAACCACATCCCCTTCCGCGGCTCGGGCGACGTGGTGCAGGCGATGGCGGCGAAGCAGATCACCGTCTTCACCGACCAGACGCCGCTGGTGCGGCAATACGGCTACCATCCGATCGCCGTCTATGCGGCCGAGCGGATGGCGGAGTTCCCCGAGACGCCGACCTTCCGCGAGCTCGGCTTCGACCTGGCCTTCGCCATCTGGTCGGGCTTCTACGCGCCTGCCGGCACGCCCGAGCCGGTGCTCGACCGGCTGGATGCCGCCTGCCGGCGGATGGTGGAAAGCCGCGCGGTGGTGGAGGGCATGAAAACCATGAACATGCCGATCCAGTATCGCGGCCGCGCCGACTTCGCCGCCTTCCATCAGGCCGAATACGATCGCTACCAGCAGCTGGTGAAGCGCTTCAACCTGACGGTGAACTGACCTCCTTCGCGGTACCGGGCGCCTGACCGGGCGCCTGACCGGGCGCGGGGAGAGGCGCGGCCTCCGCCCTCCCCGCGAACCACGTGTAGAAAAGCGGGATCAGGAAGACGGCCAGGAAGGTGGCGGCCAGCATGCCGCCGACCACCGCCGTGCCGATCGCCAGCCGGCTGCCGGAGCCGGCGCCGCTGCTCAGCGCCAGCGGCAGGCAGCCCAGGATGAAGGCCAGCGAGGTCATGACGATCGGCCGGAAGCGCAGCCGCGCCGCCGCCAGCGCCGCCTCCTTCGCCGACTTCCCGGAGCGCCGCTCGAGGACGGCGAATTCGACGATCAGGATGGCGTTCTTCGCCGCCAGCCCGACCAGGGTGATCAGCCCGACCTGGAAATAGATGTCGTTGTTCATGCCGCGCAGCCAGACCGCCAGCAGCGCGCCGAACAGGCCGAAGGGCACCGCCAGCAGCACGGCGACCGGCAGCGACCAGCGGCCATATTGCGCCGCCAGGATCAGGAAGACCATGACGATGCCGAAGCCCAGGGCCAGGGCCGCGGCATTGCCGCCAGCCAGCTCCTGATAGGCGGCGCCGGTCCAGGCGATGCCGAAGCCGGGCGGCAGCGCCTCGGCCGCCACCTGCTGCATCGCCCGCAGCGCCTGGCCGGAGGAATAGCCGGGCGCCGCGGCACCGTTGATGGTCGCCGCCGGATAGACGTTGAAGCGCTCGGCCATGTCGCTGCCGACCATGCGGGTCAGGCGCAGCATGGCGCTGGCCGGCACCAGCTCGCCGCCGGCGGCGCGGACGAAGACCCGGCTGAGGTCCTCGGGCGCACGGCGGTATTCGGCCTCCGACTGCAGGTTGACGCGGTAGTTGCGCCCCATCAGCGAGAAGTCGTTGACGTAGAGGCTGCTGAAGGTGCTCTGCACCGTCTCGAACAGCGCGGCGAGGGTGACGCCCCGCGCCCGCGCGGCGTCGCGGTCGATGTCCAGGCGATAGCGTGGCACGTTGCCCTGCAGCGTGGTGCTGAGGCCGGCGAGCTCCGGCCGCTCGCCTGCCGCCTGCAGCAGCGTCTGCACTGCCTGGCCCATGGCCTCGCGCCCGGCGCCGCCGCGATCCAGCAGCTTCATCTCGAAGCCGCCGACCGAGCCCATGCCGTCGATGGCCGGCGGGTTGAAGGCCAGGGCGAAGGCGTCGCGCAGCTGCGCCAGCGCGCCGAAATACTGGCCCGCCAGCGGGCGCGCATCCTGATCGGGCGCGCGGCGTTCCGACCAGTCCTTCAGTTCGACGAAGGCGGCGCCGGCGCTGGTCGAGGCCGCGTTGGACAGCAGGTTGAAGCCGGCAAAGGAAGTGACCGAGCGGACATTCGGATCGGCGCGCAGGATCGCCTCGATCTCGGCGCCCGAGCCGGCGGTGCGGTCGACCGCGGTCGCCGGCGGCATCGACCAGGCGACCAGCAGGATGCCCTGGTCCTCCTCCGGCACCAGCCCGCCGGGGACGCTGCGGAACAGGCCGAAGGTGAGGCCGCAGACGATGGCGAAGCAGGCCAGGCCCAGCAGGCCGCGACGCAGGAAGAAGCGCACGCCCGCGGTGTAGCCGGCGGTGATCCGGTCGAAGCCGCGGTTGAACAGGCGGAAGGGCAGCAGCGGCTGGCCGTGCCCCGGCTTCAGCATCACCGCGCAGAGCGCCGGGGTCAGCGTCAGCGCCACCACCCCCGACAGGAGCACCGAGACCGAGATGGTGATGGCGAACTGCTTGTAGAGCTCGCCCGACAGGCCGCCGAGGAAGCCCACGGGGATGAACACCGCGCAGAGCACCAGCACGATGGCGATGACCGGGCCGGTCACCTCCTCCATCGCCTTGATGGCGGCGGCGCGCGGGGGCAGGCCTTCCTCGGCCATCAGCCGCTCGACATTCTCGACCACGACGATGGCGTCGTCGACGACGATGCCGATCGCCAGGATCATGCCGAACAGCGTCAGCATGTTGATGCTGAAGCCCAGCGCATACATGCCGGCGAAGGTGCCGATGATCGAGACCGGGATGGCGATCAGCGGGATCACCGTCGCCCGCCAGCTCTGCAGGAACAGGAAGACCACGACGACGACCAGCGCCACCGCCTCGAGGAAGGTGGCGATGACCTGCTGGATCGAGACCTTGACGAAGGTCGTGGTGTTGTAGGGGATCGAATATTCCATCCCCTGCGGCATGGCCTCCGCCAGCTCGTCCAGCCGCGCGGTGACGGCGGCCATGGTCTGCAGCGCATTGGCCCCGGGCTGCAGGTAGATGCCAAAAGGCGCGCTCGGCCGGCCGTTCATGGTGCCGACGAAGTCGTATTGCTGGGCGCCGAGCTCCACCCTGGCGACGTCGCGCAGCCGCAGGGTCGAGCCGTCGGGCCGCGCCTGCAGGATGATGTTGCCGAAGGCCTCGGCATCCGGCAGCCGGCCCTCGGCGGTCATGGCATAGGCATAGGCGCCGCCCGCCCCCGGCGCGGCGTTGATCTGGCCGGCGGCGAATTGCTGGTTCTGCTCGCGGATGGCGGCCGAGACGTCCGATGCGGTGAGCCCGAACTGCGCCAGCTTCTCCGGCTGCAGCCAGACGCGCATGGCATATTCCTTCTGCCCGAACAGGGCCGCATTGCCGACGCCGCGGATCCGCTTGATCTCGTCGATGACGTTGCGCAGCGCGTAGTTGCTCAGGAAGATCTCGTCGAAACGGTCGTCGGTCGCGGTCAGCGAGACCACGGCCAGGAAGGCGCTGGACTGCTTGCTGACGGTGACGCCGACGCGCTGCACCTCGGAGGGCAGGGTCGCCAGCACGCTCTGCACCCGGTTGCTGACATTGATCGTCGCCTGGTCGGGATCGGTGCCGATCTCGAAGCTGACGCTGAGCGACATGCTGCCATCGGTGTTGACCGACTGCATGTAGATCAGCCCGTCGACGCCGTTGATGGCGCGTTCCAGCGGCGCCGCCACGGTCTGCGCCACGGTGTCGGCATCGGCGCCGGAATAGCTGGTCGCCACCTGCACCTGCGGCGGCACGATCTGCGGATATTGCGCGATCGGCAGCGCGGGCAGCGCCACCAACCCCGCCAGCACGATCAGGATGGACAGCACGCCGGCCAGGACCGGCCGCTCAATGAAGAAGCGGGCGCTCACGGCCGGGCCTCCACCGCCTCGACCACGGCGCCTTCGGTGACCTTGACCAGCCCCTCGGCGATGACGCGGTCGCCCGGCTTCAGCCCTTCCTCGACGATCCAGTCGCGCGCCAGCATGCGGCCCAGGCGGATGGCGCGCCGCTCGGCCTTGCCGTCGGGACCCACGACATAGGCGAAGGGGCCCTGCACGTCCTGCTGCACGGCGGCCTGCGGGATGCGGATCGCCGGCCGCGCCGGGCCGGAGACGCGCAGCCGCACGAACTGCCCCGGGATCAGCCGGCGGTCGGGATTGGCGAAGGTGGCGCGGCCGCGCACCGTGCCGGTGGTCGGATCGACCGTCGCCTCGGTGAAGCTGACGCGCCCCTGCGGCGCCGCGGCGCCATCCAGCCGCCCCCCAGCCGGCAGGTCGGCCGCCCCTGCCCCCAGCGCCCCCAGGTCGGCGGCGTTGACGGCGAAGCTGACATGCACCGGGTCGAGCTGGGTGATGCGGGTCAGCAGGGACGTGTCGCCGGTGCCGAACAGGCTGCCTTCCCGCC
>NZ_MLCO01000112.1 GCF_001982615.1 Teichococcus deserti
GGCCAGCTGCGTCGTGGTCAGCGCGCCCACCTGGGTGGTGGTCAGCGCCGCGACCTGGGCGGTGGTCAGCCCCTTCACCTGGGTGGCGTTCAGCCCGGCCACCTGGGTGGTGGTCAGCAGCGCCGACTGGGTGGTGGTCAGCGCGCCGAGCTGGCTGGAGCTCAGCCCGCGCAGCTGGGTGGTGGAGAGCGTCACCAGGTCGGTGGTCTCCATCGCCCGCAGCTGGGCGGTGGACAGCGCCGCGACCTGGGCCGAGCCGAGGCCGCCGACCTGAGTGGTGGACAGCGCCACCACCTGGGTGGTGGTCAGCCCCGCCAGCTGCGCCGAGGTCAGCCCGCCGACCTGCGTCGAGCTCAGCGCGCCGAGCTGCGTCGTGGTGATCGCGGCCACCTGCGTCGAGGTCAGGCCGCGCAGCTGCGCCGTGCCCAGCACCGCGAGGTCGGTCGATTCGATGCCGACCAGCTGCGTCGTGGTCAGCGAGGCCAGCTGGGTCGAGGTCAGCCCGGCCATCTGGGTGGTGGTCAGGGCGACCAGGTCGGTGGTGTCGAAGCCGCGGATCTGCCCGGTCGACAGGCCGGCGATCTGGCTGCTGGCCAGGGCCACGACCTGGGTCGTGGTCAGCGCCGCGACCTGGGTCGAGGTGAAGCCGGCGACCTGCGTCGTCGTCAGCCCGGCGACCTGCGTGGTGGTCAGCCCGGCCACCTGCGTCGTGGTCAGCCCGGCCAGCTGGCTGGAGTCCAGGCCGCGGATCTGGCTGGTGGCCAGCACCGCGAGGTCGGTGGTCTCGAGCGCGCGCAGCTGGGTCGAGCTCAGCGCGCCGAGCTGGGACGCGGTGATGCCGGCCATCTGCGTCGTGGTCAGCGCGACCAGGTCGGTGGTCTCGAAGCCCTTCACCTGGGCGGTGGTGAGGCCGGCCAGCTGGGTCGTGGTCAGCGCCGCGATCTGCGTCGTGTTCAGCCCGGCGACCTGGCCCGAAGTGAGGCCGCGCAGCTGCGTCGTGGTCAGCACCGCGAGGTCAGTGGTTTCGAGCCCGGCCAGCTGCGTCGTGGTCAGCGAGGCCAGCTGCGCCGAGGTCAGCCCGGCCATCTGCGTCGTGGTCAGCGCGGCGAGGTCGGTGGTCTCGAGCCCGCGCAGCTGCGCCGTCGTCAGCGCACCGAGCTGGCTGGTCAGCAGCGCGGTGACCTGGGTGGTGTCGAGCGCGCCCAGCTGGGTCGAGGTCAGACCGGCGACCTGGGTGTTGGTCAGCGCCCGCACCTGGGTGGTGGTCACCGCCGCCAGCTGCGTCGTGCTGAGCGCGCCGAGCTGCGCCACGGTCAGGCCGCGCAGCTGGGTGGTGCTGAGCGCCGCGATGTCGCTGGTCTCGAGCGCCCGCAGCTGCGCCGTGGTCAGGATGCCGAGCTGCGAGGAGGTCAGGCCGCCGATCTGCGTGGTGTCGAGCGCCACCAGCTGCGTCGTGGTCAGGCCGACCAGCTGCTGGGTGGACAGGCCGCCGATCTGCGTCGTGGTCAGCGCGCCGAGCTGCGTCGTGGTCAGCGCCGCCACCTGGCTGGAGGCCAGGCCGCGCAGCTGGGTGGTGCGCAGCGCGCCGACATCGGTCGATTCCAGCGCCGCGACCTGCGTCGTGGTCAGCGCCGCCAGCTGGCCAGAGGTCAGGCCGATCACCTGCGTCGTGGTCAGCGCGGCGAGGTCGGTGGTCTCGAAGCCGCGCACCTGCGCCGTGGTCAGCGCCGCCAGCTGGGTGGTGGTCAGGCTGGCGATCTGCGTGGTGTCGAGCGCGGCGACCTGGGTCGTGGTCAGGCCGATCACCTGGCTGGTGGCCAGGCTCGCCATCTGCGTCGTGGTCAGCGCGCCGAGCTGGGTGGTGGTCAGCGCGGCCAGCTGGCTCGACGACAGGCCGCGCAGCTGCGCGGTGCCGAGGACGGCGAGGTCGGTGCTCTCGATGCCGCGCAGCTGGGTGGTGGTCAGCGCCGCCAGCTGAGCCGAGCCGAGCCCGGCCATCTGCGTCGTGGTCAGCGCGGCGAGGTCGGTGGTCTCGAGCCCCTTGACCTGCATGGCGGCCAGCGAGGCCAGCTGCGTCGTGGTCAGCGCGCCCACCTGGGTGGTGGTCA
>NZ_MLCO01000113.1 GCF_001982615.1 Teichococcus deserti
AGGCAAGCCGAAGGCCAGGGGGAATGAATTCCCCCTGGACCCCCTTCTTCTTTCTGCGGTGGCTGCCGCCTCCACGTGGGGACCGAACGTGAAACGGCCTGGCCACATCGCGACCTGTGAACGAGCACTGATTCTATGAGAACGGCGTCCCGACGGGACGCCCTGGTGCCGCTTGTGGTGAGGCGGCTGCGGCCTCAGCGGCCAACAGGACAGAAACAGGGGAATTCATTCCCCTGGCCTGCCCGTTCCTCTCGTCAGCCCTTCTCGCGCATCAGCCGCGCCTTGTCCCGCTGCCAGTCGCGCGCCGCGATGGCGTGGCGCTTGTCGGCCTTGTTCTTGCCTTCGCCGAGCCCGAGCACGACCTTGGCGATGCCGCGGTCGTTGAACAGGATTTCCAGCGGCACCAGGGTGATGCCGTCGCGGGCAATCGAGCCCAGCAGGGTTTCGACCTGCTTCTTCTTCAGCAGCAGCTTGCGCGGGCGGCGGGGCTCGAACTGCGAGACGAAGCTGCCGGCCTGCCATTCCGGGATGTAGCAGTTGAACAGCCAGAGCTCACCGTCGCGCTCGCCGGCCCAGGCTTCGGCGATGGCGGCGCGGCCGGCGCGCAGCGACTTCACCTCCGGCCCCAGCAGCACCAGCCCGGCCTCGTAGGTGTCGCCGATCTTGTAGTCGAAGCGCGCCTTGCGGTTCTGCGCGGCGGTGCCGTGGGCGATCAGCGATTTCTTGCGGGGCTCAGCCATGGATCTCTCGGTGGGGCGGCGCCGTGGCGCCGGCCCTTTCGTGTCGGGGTCGAGGCGATATGGGGAGGCTTGCGCCTCGGTGCAAAAGCCTCAGTTCAGCAGGCCGGCCGAGAGCATCGCCGCCTTGACCCGCTCCTTGGTGCTGTCGGCGATCGGCGCCATCGGCAGGCGGCAGAAGGCGCTCGACTTGCCCAGCAGGCTGGCCGCGTATTTCACCGGGCCCGGCGAGGTCTCGCAGAACATGGCGTCGTGCAGCGGCGTCAGCCGGTCCTGGATGGCCATGGCCTCGGCGATGTTGCCGGCTTCCCAGGCGGCGTGCATCTCGGCGCAGAGCCGCGGCGCCACATTGGCCGAGACGCTGATGCAGCCCACGCCGCCGGCGGCGCGGAAGGCCAGCGCCGTGTGGTCCTCGCCGGAAAGCTGGCAGAAATCGGTGCCGGCGGTCAGGCGGGTGTGCAGCGGCCGCGTCAGATTGGCGGTCGCGTCCTTCACGCCGACGATGTTCGGGTGCTTCGCCAGCCGCGCCATGGTCTCGACCGACATGTCGATCACGCTGCGCGGCGGGATGTTGTAGATGATGATCGGCAGGTCGACGGCGTCGGCGATCGCCGTGAAATGCAGGTACAGGCCTTCCTGGGTCGGCTTGTTGTAATAGGGCGTGACCACCAGCGCGGCATCGGCGCCGGCTTCCTTGGCGTGGCGGGTCAGCTCGATGGCCTCGGCCGTGCTGTTGGAGCCGGTGCCGGCGATGACGGGGACGCGGCCGCCGGCGGCCTCGACGCAGAGCTCGACCACCCGGTGGTGCTCGGCATGCGACAGGGTCGGGCTCTCGCCGGTGGTGCCGACCGGGATCAATCCGCTGGTGCCCTCGGAGACCTGCCAGGCGACCAGCTCCTGGAAGGCTTTGGGGTCCAGCGCGCCGTCCTCGGTCAGGGGCGTGATCAGCGCGACGAGGGAACCCTTGAACATGGGACCAGACTTTCCTTCCCGGGGGAATGGCGAGGGGTGAAGGCGCCGAAGCTACGGCCGGCGCTGCCGCGGCACAAGGCCGGCCCGCGGATGCCGGCCATTCCGCCCCTCTCGACGCCCCCCTCTCGACGCCCCCTCTCGACACTGGGAGACGCCGCTGCCATCGGCTTGGCTCCGCCCCCATGCACCCCGCTTCGCTTCCGCTCCCCCCCCGTCCCTCGCGCTGGCCCCTGGCCCTGCCCGCCCTCGCCCTTCTCTCCCCCCCCCCCGCCCCCCCCTCCGCGCCCCAGCCCTGGGCCGCCGAGGCCCCGCTCGCCGCCCTCCCCGCCGCCCTTGCCGCCGTCCAGGCCCGCCGCTGCGCCCCGG
>NZ_MLCO01000114.1 GCF_001982615.1 Teichococcus deserti
TTTGGGCGCTGGCGCGCGGCCGCGGCCGCGCGCCAGCGCCCAAAGCGGTCCTGCCCCTCGCGGCATGGCTAGGCTGCGTCCGGAAGAAGGACAGGACGTGCCGCGAGGCTTTCCGACGTCACCACGCCTCCCTCCGCCCGCGGCCCGCCGGGGATCGGCCGTGCCCTGCGTTGTCTGCAACAGACTGCACTGTTGCGATATCGATACGCAATGCCCGTGAAGGTGGTGTTTTTAGACGATGCGGGACCGGCCCTCGGCGATCGCGCCACGCATGCGCGCGACGGCGCCCGGCAAACCCTCGAAAATCGCAGCGCCGATCAGGAAATGGCCGATGCTGACCTCGACCACCTGCGGAATGGCGGCGATGCCGATCACGCTAACGTAATCCAGCCCGTGCCCGGCATGACAGGACAATCCGGCGGCCTCCGCGGCGCGCGCACCCTCGGCCAGCCGCGCCAGCAGCGGCGCGCGGGCTTCCGGCGCGGCGTCCGCATAGGTGCCGGTGTGCAGTTCCACCGCCTGCGCGCCGAGCCGGGCGCAGGCCTCGATCTGCGCCGCGTCCGGCTCGACGAAGATCGAGACCTCGACGCCTTCGCCGGCCAGCCGCCGGATCGCCTCGCCGAGTTCGGGGCCGGCGCGCAGCACGTCGAGCCCGCCTTCCGTCGTCAGCTCCTGCCGCTTCTCCGGCACGATGCAGCAGGCGGCCGGCCGCAGCGATGCGCAGAGCCCGACCATCTCCTCGGTCGCCGCCATCTCGAAGTTCAGCCGCAGCCCGGGCTCGGCATGGATGCGCCGCAGATCCTCGTCGCGGATATGGCGGCGATCCTCGCGCAGATGGAGGGTGACGCCGTCGGCGCCGGCGGCCAGGCTGGTGCGCGCCGCCTCCAGCGGGCAGGGGAAGCGGCCGCCGCGGGCGTTGCGCAGGGTGGCGACGTGGTCGACATTGACCGAGAGGCGCAGCGGCTTCACGCGGGCTTCCTTTCCAGGCGATGCGCGGCGAGCTCGGCCGCGAGACGGAGGGCGGCGACCAGGCTGCCGGCATCGGCGCGGCCCTGGCCCGCGATGTCGAGCGCGGTGCCATGGTCCGGGCTGGTGCGCACCACGCCGAGATTGAGCGTGACATTGACGCCGCCGGCCATGTCCAGCGTCTTCACCGGGATCAGCGCCTGGTCGTGATACATGCCGAGCGCCACGTCGTAGCCGGCGCGGGCATGCGGGGTGAACAGCGTGTCCGCCGGGAAGGGCCCGCGCGCGTCGATGCCCGCGGCGCGCAGCTGCGCGATGGCGGGGGCGATGATGTCGCGATCCTCGAGCCCCATGGTGCCGGCCTCGCCGGCATGCGGGTTGAGGCCGCAGAGCGCGAGGCGGGGTGCGGCGATGCCGAAGTCGCGCGCCAGCCCCGCCGCCGTCGCCCGCGCCACGGCGACGATCTTTTCCGATGTCAGGTCGTCGATGGCGCTCTTCAGCGACTGGTGGATGGTCACCGGCACGGCGCGCAGGCCGGCCGCGGCCAGCAGCATCACCGGCGGGCCCTCGCCCGGGGCCAGCGCCGCCAGGAACTCGGTATGGCCCGGATAGGCGAAGCCTGTCGCGGTGAGCACGGATTTCTGGATCGGGTTGGTCACCACCGCCGACGCCGCGCCGGATCGCGCCAGCGCCACGGCGCGCTCGATCGCGGCGATGACGGCGGGCGCGTTGCGCGGGTCGAGCCGCCCCGGGATGGCGGTGGCGGCCAGCGGCAGCGGCAGCACCGGGATGGCGGCGGGGAAGACCGCGGCGGCCCCGGCCGGATCGGCGATCTCCCGCCAGGGCGCGTCGCCCAGCAGCGCCGGATCGCCGACGTAGAAGAACACAGGCCCGTCCTGCCGCAGCGCCGTCCAGGCACCGACGGAGATCTCGGCGCCGATGCCGGCGGGTTCGCCCATGGTGAGGGCGAGGGGCGAAGTCAGGGGCATGGCAGGACCCGGTCCAGGCGAGGCAACCCGCCCATGGGCGACCCCGCCGCCGCTTTCGTCAAGCGGCAGCGCGCGGAAAAATCAGGGCAGGCCGGAAAATGTGTCGCAGGCGGCGAAGTCGCCCCGCTGCAGCCCGGTGCGGAACCACTGGGCGCGCTCGGCGGCGGTGAGCGGCGCCGGCGCCTGCGGCACCACGGCGGCGGAGGCCGGCTCGGCCGCGGGGGGCGCGGCAGCGGGCGGCGCGGGCCGGGCGGCGTCGTCGCGCATGGCGGCGAAGGCGGCTTCCTGCGCCGCGGTGTCGGCCATGCCGGGGACCAGGCTGCTGGTCTTGGCCCAGAGCCCGGCGAAGCAGTCGGCCTGCAGCTCGACCCGGCGGCGCAGGCTGTCGGCGCCCTCGGCCTCAGGCAGGCGCGCCTGCAGCCCGCGCACCAGGTCGAGGATGCCGAGCTGCTGCTGCACGTGATGCCCGACGGCATGCGCCAGCAGCAGCGCGACGGTCATGCCGCCGCCGTTGCCGCCACTGCCCTGGCCGAGCCTCGCCTGGCGGTCGAGGTCGACATAGATGCGCGCATCCGCGGTGCAGTAGAACAGGCCCGAGGGCGCCGGCGCGCCGTCGCAGGCGGTGGGCGCGATGCCGTTGGCGAAGATCGGCGCGGCCGGCTGGAAGGTGCGGCCCAGCAGGCGGAACTGCGCCGTCCAGCTGCGCGTCGTCTCCTCCAGCAGGCGGGTGGCGAAGTCCTGCTCGGCGGCGCCCCCCTTGGCGGGCGGTGCCGCGGGCGCGGCGGCCTGCGGCGCGGGCCCGGCGTCGCTGCGGAACAGCCCGACGATTCCCCAGACCGCCAGCACCGGCACCGCCAGCACGATGACCAGAAGAACGATCTGCACCGGCAGGCGCAGGCTGTACCAGATATCCGCACCCCGGCGTAACGCGCCATCCAACCGCATCGGTCATCCCCATCGGTCGCCCAGGCGTCGACCCCCGCAGCAGGCCATGGCGGGCCACAGGGCAGGGGTCAAGGTGCTTTCGCAACCCGCTGTCTGCGGCGCTGCACAGGAAGCGGGCAGGTTGCAGGAGACTGCCGTGCTGCGGTGCAGCGAGGGTCGGTTTGCCGCATTTCAAAGCGGCAAGGTGGCGTCAACAGGCTTGCGGCCGCCGTCGCCTCTGCGTAGCGTTTCACTTACAGGAACCGTTGTTCCACTTATTGGAACCGCCCATGACGACCTTGTCCACCGCCGGCCAGGTGCTGCGCTGCTTCTCAGCCCGTCGCCAGGAACTGACCGTGACCGAGGTCGCGGAGCTGCTGTCGCTGCCCAAGAGCAACGTCTCCCGCCTGCTGCGGGCGATGCGCGAGGCCGGCTTCCTGGAAAGCGTGCCCGACAGCCGCGGCTACCGCCCCGGCATCCTGATGTTCGAGCTGGGCCACAGCTATCGCCGGGATTCGGCGCTGGTGGCGCGCGCCCATGCCGCGGTCGGCCGGGTCAGCCGGCAGTTCGGCCATAGCGGCTATGTCAGCCTGCGTGACGGCGGCGACGTGATCGGCCTCACCTTTCACGAGGGCAGCCGCATGCTGCGCGTTGGCACGCCGGTCGGCCAGCGCCTGCCGGCCTTCGCCGCCGCCTCCGGCCGCTCGCTGCTGGCCCGGCTGCCGGACGAGGAGGTGCGGCGGCTCTATCCCGCGCCGCTGGCGCCGCCCAGCCCCAACGCGCCGCAGGACATGGCGGAGCTGCTGGCCCGCCTCGACGCCGTGCGCCGCGAGGGCTTCGCCACGGCCTGCGACGAGAGCAATCCCGGCGTCGGCAGCATCGCCGTCGCGGTGGGCGGCCGGCAGCCCGGCGAGGATGCCTGCCTCTGCATCGTCTATCCCCTGAGCCTGGTCGACGGCACCGAGCGCGAGCGCATGGTCGCCGCCCTCCTGGCCGAGGCCCGCGAGATCCAAGCCAGGCCTGGCGCCGTGGCGCCCGAGCGCGCTGGCCTGCGCAGCGCCGCTGCCTGAAGACTGTCGAGGAAGCCCGATGAACACGCCTCTCACCACCGCCACCTCGAGCCACCGTTGGCGCATCGGCTTCGACATCGGCGGCACCTTCACCGACTTCATCCTGTATGACGCGGCCGAGGGCAGCGTCCGGCTGCACAAGCGCCTGACCACGCCGCACGACCCTTCCGAGGCGGCGCTGCTGGGCCTCGAGGAGCTGGTGGCGATGGCCGGCCTGCGCCTCGGCGATGTGGGCGAGATCCTGCACGGCACGACGCTGGTCACCAATGCGGTGATCGAGCGCAAGGGCGCGCGCCTTGGCCTGATCACCACCGCCGGCTTCCGCGACATCCTGGAGATGGGCACGGAGCAGCGCTACGACATCTATGACCTTTTCCTCGGCTTCCCCGAGCCGCTGGTCTCGCGCGAGCTGCGCCGCGACGTCCCCGAGCGGATGGACCGCGACGGCAATGTCGTCGATGCGCTGGATGAAGACGCCGTCCGCGCCGCCCTGGCGGACATGCTGGCGGAAGGGGTCGAGGCGGTCGCTGTCTGCTTCATCAATGCCTATCGCAACCCGGCGCATGAGGCCCGCGTCGGCGAGATCGCCCGCGCCGAATTTCCCGAGCTCGCCGTCTCGCTCTCGGCCGAGGTCGTGGCGGAGATGTGGGAATACCAGCGCTGCGTCACCACCTGCGCCAATGCCTATGTGCAGCCGCTGATGGACCGCTACCTGAAGAAGCTGGAGCGCGAGCTGGCTGCCCGTGGCTTCGCGGGCGCGCTGCGGCTGATGCATTCGGCGGGCGGGCTGGTCTCGCCGGCGACGGCGCGGGCCTTCCCGATCCGGCTGCTGGAATCCGGCCCGGCCGGCGGCGGCCTGGCCACCGCCCTGTTCGGCCGGCTGGCGGGCAAGGACGACGTCATCTCCTTCGACATGGGCGGCACCACCGCCAAGGCCTGCATGATCGAGGGCGGCCGCGTCGAGATCGCGCCGATGCTGGAGGCGGGCCGCGTGCACCGCTTCAGCAAGGGCTCCGGCCTGCCGATCAAGGCGCCGGTGATCGACATGATCGAGATCGGCGCCGGCGGCGGCTCGATCGCGCAGATCGACGCGGTGGGGCTGCTGAAGGTCGGGCCGCATTCGGCCGGCTCCGACCCGGGCCCGGCCTGCTACGGCATGGGCGGCGTCAAGCCCACCGTCACCGACGCCAACCTGGTGCTGGGCTACTACGATCCCGGCTTCTTCCTCGGCGGCCGCATGGCGCTGGATCGCGACGCCGCGGTCCGCGCGGTGGAGACGGTGGCAGCGCCCCTGAAGCTCGACGTGATGGAGGCCGCCTGGGGCATCCACAAGGTCGTGGTCGAAAGCATGGCCGCCGCCGCCCGCGTGCATCTGGTGGAAAAAGGCAAGGATCCGCGCAGCTACGCCATGGTCGGCTTCGGCGGCGCCGGCCCGGCCCATGCTGCCGATGTCGCCCGGGCGCTGGGCGTGCGCGAGGTGATCATCCCGCCGGCCTCGGGCGCCGCCTCGGCGCTGGGCTTCCTGGCCGCACCGCTTTCCTTCGAGCTGGCCCGCTCGCTGCCGGTGGAGTTCTCGGAAGGCTTCGACGCCACGCTGGTCAACGGCGTGCTGGACGCCATGGCCAATGAAGGCCGCGCCCGGCTGCTGGAGGCCGGCGTCGACCCCGCCGCCATCACCATCGAGCGCAGCGCCGACATGCGCCTGGTCGGGCAGATGCACGACATCAACGTGCCGCTGCCCGCCGGCACGGTCGATGCCGGCAGCCTGGCCGCGATCCGCGCCGGCTTCGCCGCCACCTATGCCGCGCGCTACACCTCGGTCTATGAGGGCGCCCGGCTGGAGGCGATCAATTTCCGCGTCCGGTGTGTGGGACCGGAGCCGGTGCTGTCGCTGACCGGCGCGGTCGGCGGCGGCGATGCCTCCTCCCGCGTCAAGGGAAGCCGCCGCGCCTGGTTCGAGGGCGGCTGGCAGGAGGCGGTGGTCTATGACCGCTACGCCCTGGTCGCCGGCGACCGTATCGAAGGCCCGGCGATCATCGAGGAGCGTGAATCCACCACCATCGTCCCCCCCGGCGACGTGGTCGATGTCGATGCCGGCCTGAATCTCCGCATCGCCACCGCGGCGGCCAGCCAGGGGACCGCGCTGATCACCGCCGGCATGCCGCTGGAGGAAGCCTGCGCCCGCATCGAGGCCGACCCGATCGCGCTGGAGATCATGTGGTCCCGCCTGGTGACGGTCGTGGAGGAGATGTGGCTGACGGTCTGCCGCACCGCCTTCTCGCTGGTCATCTCGGAGAGCCAGGATTTCGCCTGCGAGCTGCTCGACCCCGAGGGCGAGACGCTGGCCCATTCGCCACGCGCCATGCCGGTCTTCAACCTCTGCCTGCCGCGGGCGGTGAAGGCGCTGCTGGAAAAATACCCGGCCGAGCAGATGCAGCCGGGCGACGTGCTGATCACCAACGATCCCTGGCTCTGCGCCGGGCATCTCTTCGACATCGCCATCGTCACGCCGGTCTTCGCGGACGGCAAGGTGGTCGGGCTGATGGGCACGGTCGGCCATGTCTCCGACATCGGCGGCACCAAGGATTCGCTGAAGGCGCGCGAGATCTTCGAGGAGGGGCTGCAGATCCCCCCGATGAAGCTGTTCGAGGCGGGGCGGCCGAGCGAGGCGCTGTTCACCCTGATCCGCGAGAATGTCCGCAATCCCGACCAGGTGCTGGGCGACATCCATTCTTTCGTCGCCGCCAACCGCCTGGGCGCCGAGCGGCTGCTGGCCTTCATGGGCGATTACGGCATGCGCGACCTGCGCGCGCTGGCCACCGTGGTGCAGGGCCGCTCCGAACGCGCCATGCGCGACGCCATCGCCGCCCTGGAAGACGGCGTCTACGAGGCCGAGATCCGCAACAACCCGCTGGGCGAGGTGCTGCGCTATCCGCTGAAGCTGACCGTCGCGGGTGAAGAAATCCACCTGGACTTCGCCGGCGCGCCGCCGCAGCTGCCGCAGGGCGGGCTGAACTGCACGCTGAACTACACGGCGGCGCATGCGACCTATCCGCTGAAATGCATGCTGACGCCGGGCGTGCGGGGCAATGCCGGCTGCTACCGCCCCTTCAGCGTCGAGGCGCCGGAAGGCTCTGTCCTCAATGCGCGCCGCCCGGCCGCGGTGAACATGCGCACCCGCACCGGCTGGTATCTGGCGCCGAATATTTTCCGCGCGCTGGCCAAGGCGGCGCCGGACAAGGTGCAGGCCAATACCGGCCTGCCGATGGCCGCCTATGTCTATGGCCAGGACGCCGAGGGCCGCACCTATTCCGACATGCTGTTCATTGGCGGCGGGCAGGGCGCTTCCTCGGCGCGGGACGGCAAGTCGGGGCTGCTCTGGCCGACCAGCGCGTCCAACACCTCCATCGAATTGTTCGAGGCGCGCGTGCCGGTCATCGTGCTGGAGAAGACGTATCTCGCCGACAGCGGCGGCCCGGGCGAGCATCGCGGCGGCCTCGGCCAGCGCGTGCGGCTGCGCAAGCTGCGCGAGGACGGGCTGGTCAGCTTCGTCTCGGTCTATCCCGAGGGCGTCGGCAATCCGATCGACGGGCTGTTCGGCGGCCAGGCCGGGCGCGGCGCGCGGGGCCGGGTGCTCGATGCGGCGGGCGGCGTGCTGGAGGATTGCGGCACCGGCCGGCTCGTGCAGGTGCAGGGTCCGGCACAGATCGTCGAGATCTGCATCAGCGGCGGCAGCGGCTATGGCGATCCGGCGAAGCGCGCGCCGGAAGCCCTGGCGCGCGACCGCCGCCTGGGCCTGGTCAGCGACGAAGGGGCCGCGCAGGATTACGGCGCGGCGGTGGGGCAGCAGGCGGTGCCGGCCTGACGCAGGCGGCGCGCGAAGGGGGATCTGAGCATGACCGACATGACGAGGCGCGGCATCCTGGCCGGCAGCGCGGCCGCCGCGGCCCTGCTGCTGGTTGGCGAGGGGGCGATGGCCCAGTCGCGCCGCATCCTGGTGCTGACGAGCAACCAGGACATCCCGAATTTCGACCCGCATCTGGCCTCGGGCTATTCCACGGCCTGGATGATGCGCAACGTCTATGATTCGCTGGTGCGGGTCGAAGGCAATCCGCCGAAGCCGGCGCCGCTGCTGGCGGAATCCTGGACCATCTCGCCGGACGGCACCGAATACGTCTTCAAGCTGAACCCGGCCGCCAGGTTCAACGACGGCTCGCCGGTCGATGCCGCCGCCGTGGTCTATTCCTTTGAGCGCATCCTGCGCCTGAACCGCGGCAATGTCTGGATGATCGCCGGCATCGTGAAGCCCGGCAGCATCGAGGCGGTGGATGCGCAGACCGTGCGCTTCCGCCTGGCCACCGCCTTCGTGCCCTTCCTGCAGGTGCTGCCCTGGATCTGGATCGTCAACCCGCGCCAGGTGGAGGCCAACAAGGGCAGCGATGACGGCCAGGCCTGGCTGCGCGCCAATGTCGCGGGCTCCGGCGCTTTCGCGGTTCGCCGCGCCGAGCCGGGCAATCTCTATGAGCTGGAGCGCGTCGCCGGCAATTGGCGCCAGGGCGGCGGCAACCTCACCGGCGCCATCTGGAAGATCACCCGCGAGACGGCGACGCAGCGGCTGATGATCCAGCGCGGTGAGGCGCAGATCGCCCTCGACTTGACCAGCGAGGACATGGACACGCTGAAGAACCGCCCCGGGGTCGACCTGCTGATCGAGCCGGAATACCGCACCTTCCAGATCAAGATGAACACCCGGCACGGCGCCACGATGGACGCCAATCTGCGCCGGGCCATTTCCTGCGCCTTCAACTACCAGGCGATGCTGGACGTCGCCGGCTATGCCGATCTGATGACCGGCCCGCTGCCGGAGAGCATCGACGGCTTTGACAAGACGCTGCAGCCCTGGCGCACCGACCTGGCGCGGGCGAAGGAATTCCTGGCCAGGTCGGCGCATCCGAATGGCGGGATCAAGCTGACCATCACCCATGTTTCGGGGCTGGAGCAGCAGCGGCGCTGGGCGCTGGTGCTGCTGGACAGCCTGCGCGCGCTGAACATCGAGCTGGAGATCCGCTCGGCGATCTGGCCGGATCTGGTCGCCTCCTGCCGCTCGCCGGAGACGCTGTCGGACTTCTTCCCGGTCTATCAGACGGCCAATTACGGCGACGCCGACAACCTGGCCTATGCCGGCTATCACTCGTCGCGCAACGGCAACTGGCAGAACCCGGTCTACAGCAATCCGAAGGTCGATGCGCTGATCACCAGCGCCCGCGCCGAGGCCGATCCGGAGAAGCGCCGCGCGCTCTACGCCGAGTTCCAGCGCACGGTCATGGAAGACGCCTGCGACATCTTCGGCGTGCTGGAGCGGCGCAAGCTGGCGCTGCGCAACACGGTGAAGGGCTTCGCCTTCACCCCCGTCGCGTCCAACGCGCCGGAGCTCTTCCCGCTGTCGCTCGGCTGATCGCGGGGTCCGCCGCATGATCCGCTATATCCTGCGGCGGCTGCTGCTGCTGGTGCCGGTGCTGGTCGGGCTGTCGATGCTGGTCTTCACCATCGCCCGGCTGCTGCCCGGCGATCCGGTGCGGCTGGCGGCCGGACCCAACGCCACGCCCGCCGACATCGCTTCTGTGGCCAAGGAGTTCGGCCTCGATCGGCCGTTGCTGGCGCAGTACTGGGACTATGCGACCGGGCTGCTGCGCGGCGATTGGGGCGTCTCGATCTTCAGCCGCCGCCCGGTGCTTGAGGATCTTTCCACCTATCTGCCTGCCACGCTGGAGCTGGTGCTGGCGGCGATGATCCTGGCGGTGGCCATCGGCATTCCGGCCGGGCTGATGGCGGCGGTCTATCGTGACCGCTGGCCGGATTTCCTGTCGCGCGCGGTGTCGCTCGGCGCCATCTCCATGCCGCGCTTCTTCCTGGGACTTCTGTTCCAGCTGGGCTTCGCCATGTGGCTGGGCTGGCTGCCGCTCTCGGGCCGCTTCCCGCTGACCGAGGATCCGCCAAGCGCCATCACCGGTCTGCTGACGATCGATGCGCTGCTGTCCGGCAATTTCCACGCGCTCGGCATCGCCCTGCAGCATTTGGCGCTGCCGGCCATCGCCATGTCGCTGTCGCCGCTGGCCACCATCACGCGGATGATGCGCGCCTCCACCATCGAGGTGCTGCAGCAGGACTATGTCACCACCGAGCGCGCCCTCGGCCTGTCCCGGGGAAAAATCCTGTTCAAGTATGTGCTGAAGAACGCGGTCTCGGCGACGCTGACCGTCATCGGCCTGTATTTCGGCTGGCTGCTGGGCGGCACGGTGCTGGTGGAGACGGTGTTCGACTGGCCCGGCCTCGGCCTCTACGCCACCCAGGCGGTGCTGACCCAGGATTTCATGCCGATCATCGGCGTCACGCTCTGCATCGGAACGCTCTTCGTGCTGGTCAATCTGCTGGTCGACCTGGTCTATGGCCTGCTGAACCCGCGGGTGCGGCTGCGATGAGCGAGCGCCTGCGCCGCGGTCTCTACCGCTTCCGCCGCAGCTGGGTCTCTGTCCTCGGCCTCGGCATCGTTTGTCTTCTCCTCCTCATCGCGATCCTGGGTCCGGCGATCGTGCCGCATCCGGAGCATGTCGCAGGGCTGGTGCAGACCGGCACGCGCTTCCAGCCGCCTTCCGCCGCCTGGTGGTTCGGCACCAACGAGGTCGGCCAGGACGTTTTTTCTCTCACCCTGGCGGGGACCCGGGTCTCGCTGCTGGCGGGGATGGCGGTGGTCATCGTCGGCGCCGTCATCGGCGTCTTCGTCGGCGCCATCGCCGGCTTTTTCGGCGGCTGGCTGGATGAAGGGCTGATGCGCCTCTCCGACCTGATGCTGACCGTGCCCAGCCTGATCCTGGCCATGGCGGTGGCCGCGGCCCTCGGCCCGGGGACGGGCAACATGATCTTCGCCATCGCGCTGTCCTGGTGGCCCGGCTATGCCCGGCTGGTCCGCGGCGAGGTCATGGCGAAGAAGGAAGAGCAGTTCGTCACCGCGGCGCGCGCCATGGGGGCGGGGTCAGGGCGGCTGCTGCGGCGGCATGTGCTGCCCAACATCGTCTCGCCGGTCATCGTCAAGATGTCGCTCGACATGGGCTTTGCCATCCTGACCGTCGCCTCGCTGGGCTTCGTCGGCATCGGGGTGAAGCCGCCGACGCCGGAATGGGGTTCCTTGCTGTCGGTGGCCCGCGCGAACATGCCGGATTATTGGTGGACGGCGATCTTCCCCGGGCTGGCGATCTTCCTGGCGGTCTTCGGCTTCAACCTGCTGGGCGACGGCCTGCGCGACCTGCTCGACCCCAAGGCGCGCCGCTGATGGCATTGTTGGAGATCCGCGACCTGCACCTGCACATGCGCTCCTTCGACGGCGAGGCGCATGTGCTGAACGGCATCGACCTGACCGTCGACCGCGGCGAGATCTGGGGCATCGTCGGCGAGACCGGCTGCGGCAAGTCGCTGACCGGCCTATCCGTCTCGAGGCTGGTGCCGACGCCGCCGGCCCGCTATGCGCGGGGGGCGATCCGGCTGGATGGCGAGGACCTGCTCGCCGCTGACGAAAAGCGGCTGCGCGCGCTGCGGGGGCGACGGATCGGCATGATCTTCCAGGATCCGACCACCAACCTGAACCCGGTCTTCCGCGTCGGCGAGCAGCTGCTGGACGTGGCGCTGCATGCCGGGCGGTCGGACCCTTCGCTGCTGGGGCTGGCGCCCGGCGCCTCGGGGCGGGCCTTGAAGCGGGCGGCGCGCGAGCTGTCGCTGGCCATGCTCGACCGCGTCGGCATTCCCAATCCTGCGGCGCGGCTGGACGACTATCCGCACCAGTTTTCCGGCGGCATGAAGCAGCGCGTGCTGATCGCCATGGCGCTGATCGGCCGGCCCGACCTGCTGATCGCCGACGAGCCGACCACGGCGCTCGACGTCTCGGTGCAGGCGCAGATCCTGCGGCTGATCCACGAGCTGGTGCGCGAGCACCAGCTGGGGGTGATGTTCATCACCCACAATCTGGGCGTGGTGGCGCAGCTCTGCAGCCATGTGGCGGTGATGTATGCCGGCAATGTCGTCGAGGCCGGGCCGGTGCGCGACGTGCTGAAATCGCCGCGCCACCCCTATACCAATGCGCTGCTGGCGGCGCTGCCCACGGCCGGGACGGCGCGCGGCGCGCTGCAGGGGCTGGCGGGGACGGTGCCCTCGCTGCTGACGCCGCCGCCCGGCTGCCGCTTCTTCAACCGCTGCCCGCGCGGCGAGCCCGGCTGCACTGCCGCCACCCCGCCGCTGGTCGGGCCGGAGGGCGGCCATCGCGTCGCCTGCCCGGTGGTGCTGCGCTGATGCTCGAGGTCGAAGGCGTCTCCAAGATCTATGGCGGCGAGCGGCGCGGCTTCTTCGGCCGGGCGCCGCAAGTCCATGCGTTGTCCGACGTTTCTCTTTCTGTTCGTCGCGGCGAAAGCTTCGGTTTGGTCGGTGAAAGCGGTTCGGGCAAGACGACGCTGACCCGCTGCCTGCTGCGACTGGAAGAAGTCTCGGCAGGGACGATCCGCTTCGACGGCGATGACATCGGCAGGCTCTCCGCGGCCGGGCTGCGGGCGTTGCGGGCGCGGGTCGGCATCGTCTTCCAGGACCCCTATGCTTCGCTGAACCCGCGGATGAGCATCGCCGACATCGTCTGCGAGCCGATGGAAATCCATCGCGCCCGCCTCGGCCTCGACGGGCGCGGGCGGCGCGACCGGGCGGCGGAGCTGCTGGAGCGTGTCGGCCTCGGCCCGCAGCATCTGGGGCGCTTCCCGCATGAATTCTCCGGCGGGCAGCGGCAGCGCATCGGCATCGCCCGCGCCCTGGCGACGGGGCCGGATTTCCTGATCCTGGACGAGCCGACCTCGGCGCTCGACGTCTCGGTGCAGGCGCAGGTGCTGAACCTGCTGCACGACCTGCAGGCGCAGCTGGGCCTCACCTACTTCTTCATCAGCCACGACCTGGGCGTCATCCGCTATGTCTGCGACCGCGTCGCGCTGATCTATCGCGGCCGCCTGGTCGAGGTGGGCGCGACCGAAGCCGTCTTCCAGAACCCCGCCAGCGACTATGCCCGCAGCCTGATCGCCGCCATGCCGGACCCTGACCCGGACCGGTCCCCCTTCGGTCCGCGCTTCCCCGGCTGACAGGGGGGCGCGGGCGTGTATTCTCGCACCCCATGCCCGCGCCCGACGCCTCCATCGACCTCGCCGCCTTTCCCTCCGCCGAGGGGGGCGCGATGCATTTCAGCGGCCAGGCGCTGGGCGCGCCGGAAGAGGCCTTCTGGGCCTGGCGCCGCATCGCCGGCATCTTTTTCGACGTCGCCCTGCCAGGCCCCGAGGCCATGGCCGGCTTCGCCGCCGAGATGGAAAGCCACAACCTGGGCGGCGTGGTGATCGGCCGCATCGCCGCCAGCGCCCAGGTCTTCCGCCGCAGCGCCTTCACCATCGCCCGCACCGGCATGGACCACTATCTGGTGCAGCTGTATCGCCGCGGCGGCTATGCCGGGCTCGCCGGCGACCACAAGGTGCTGGTGCGCGCCGGCGACACCAGCATCCTCGACATGGCGCAGACGGTGCACACCGAGGCCAGCGACTTCGAGAACATCACCCTCGTCATGCCGCGCGCCAGCCTGGCGCCGCTGGTGCGAAGGGCGGAGGCGCTGCACGGCGTGGTGCTGGGCGGCGACACGCCGCTGGGGCGGCTGCTGGCGGACCATCTGGTGGGGTTGCAGGAAAGCGCCGCCCAGCTCAGCCAAGCCGAGGCGCAGCCGCTGATCCAGGCCACCGCCATGCTGGTCGCGGCCTGCGCCAGCCCCTCGATCGCGGCACGGGCCGAGGGGCAGGAGACGGTGCATGCGCCGTCCCTGGTGCTCATCCGCCGCTTCATCGAGGGCAACCTGGCCTCCCCCGCGCTGTCGCCGGAATTGCTGACGAAGCAGTTCGGCGTGTCGCGCCCGACGCTGTACCGGCTGTTCGAGCCCTATGGCGGCGTCGCCAGCTATATCCGCCGCCGCCGCCTGGACCGCTGCTTCCAGGAGATCACCGCCCCGGTCGCCGAGCGCCGCCGCATCGCCGAGATCGCCTATGGCTGGGGATTCCGCAACGAGGCGGCCTTCAGCCGGTCATTCCGCGAGGCCTTCGGCATGTCGCCGCGGGAGGCGCGGCTGGCCCGCGCGTCCCGCCCCGCCGGGGTGCCCGGGGGGGAGGGGGTGCCGGCGACGACGGATTGGATTAGGCGGTTGTGACCTGCTGGATGACAGGGGTGGGATGCCTGAGACAGGCAATGATCGGAACAAAATTCACACCAACTGCCTTTCCGCCAACTCCCTGAACACCCCCCCACGCTCCATCAGCTCGCTGAAAGACCCACTCTCCACGATCCGCCCGTCCTTCATCACCAGGATCCGGTCCGCATGCACCACCGTCGACAGGCGGTGGGCGATGACCAGGCGGGTGGCGTTCAGCCGGTCCAGGCTTTCGGTCACCACCGCCTGGGTCCGGTTGTCGAGGGCGCTGGTCGCCTCGTCCAGCAGCAGGATGCGCGGCCGCGCCACCACCGCGCGGGCCAGCAGCACGCGCTGCACCTGCCCGCCCGACAGGGTGCTGCCGGAATCCGAGATCACCGTCTGCATCCGCATCGGCATGGCGCGGATGTCCTCGGCCAGGCCGACCTGCTCGGCGGCGGCCCAGGCCTCGGCCTCGGTCAGGTGCAGGTTGGGGCCCAGGATATTCTCCAGCAGCGACCCCGGCAGCAGCCGCCCGCCCTGCAGCACCACGCCCAGCTGCCGGCGCAGCGCCTGCGGGTCCAGCCCCTGCAGGTCCTGCCCGTCATAGAGCACGGCGCCCGATTGCGGCGCCTCGAAGCCCAGCAGCAGCCGCAGCAGCGACGACTTGCCGCTGCCCGACGGCCCGACGACGGCGACATATTCCCCGGCGGCGATGCTGACGGAAAGATCGTCGAACAAGGCGGGCGCGTCGGGGGCGTAGCGGAAGGTCAGGCGGCTGACCTCGATGGCGCCGGAGATACGCCCCGGATCGGCGCGGCCGCCGCCGGTCTCCGGCACCGCCTGCAGGATCGGCGCGGCATAGGCATAGACCGGGCGCAGCCCCGCGATCTGCACGGCCGTCGCCATCATCGCCGTCAGCCCGCCCAGGCACTGGCTGAAGGCGTTGAGGAACCCCAGCAGCGCGCCCAGCGCCAGCCCGTTGCCCGCCGCGCCGGCGCCCGGGGCCAGGCCCAGCGCATGGATGGCGGCGAAGAGGGCGGCGGTGGCCAGCGGCAGGCCTAAGCCGTTCAGCAGCTCGGCCAGGCTTTGCGTCTGCTCGGCCAGGAAGCGCTGCCGGGCCAGACGCGCCTGCAGCCGCGACCAGCGCAGGAAGGCGCGGTGCTCGGCGGCGGCCAGGCGCAGCTTGGCGATGCCGGTGGCCAGCTGCAGCAGCAGCCCGGCGCTGTCACCGGCCAGCCGCACCACGTCGCGCTCCTGCCGCAGCCGCAGCCAGCCCAGCAGCACGCCCGGCACCAGCAGCACGGCCAGGCAGGCCAGCGCCACCAGGGTGAGGGCCGGCGAGTACCAGGCCATGATGCCGAGCGAGATCAGCGCCAGCACGCCGGTCAGCAGGCTGCCCACCATGGCGCCGCCGACCGCCTGCTGGATCGCCTGGATGGCCAGCGCCCGCTTGGCTAGCACGCCGGCATTGTGGTCGCGGAAGAAGCCCATCGGCAGGCGCAGCAGCCGGTCCAGGATGGCGGCCTGCAGCCGGGTGCCGGCATGGCCTTCCATGCGCAACGCCGCGATCTGCACGGCATAGCGCAGCAGCAGCATGACCCCCGCCAGCAGCCCCAGCACCAGGCCGAGCTCGACCAGCTTCGGCAGGTCATAGGCGGGGATGACGGTGTCGACCAGCACGCCGGTGGCCAGCGGCAGGCCGAGGTTGAGCGCCCCCGCCGCCGCCCCCAGCCCCAGCATGGTGGCCGCCTCGCCGCGGCCCCAGTCCAGCACGCGGCCGATGATGGAGAAGCCCGACAGCGGCCGGGCGGGCAGCGGCAGGGTCAGGCTCTGCGCCGCGCCGCCCAGCCTGGCGGCGTCGCGGGCCGACAGCGCCGAGACCGCCCCCGAGACCGGGTCATAGACGCGCCAGCCGCCGCGGAAGCGCCGCGGCAGCAGGGCCAGCGGCGGCGCATTTTCTTGTAAAAGCAGCAGCGGCCCGGCATCCCGCCGCCACCAGCCCTCTTCCAGCTGCACCAGGCGGGCGCGGATGGCGTTTGCGCGCAGGATGTCTTCCAGGGTCGGCGGCTGCAGCGCGCCATGCAGGCGGCGGGGCGGCGGCGGCGCCAGCGTGCCGCCCAGCGCCGCCACCACGACCCCCACGGCGCGCAGCAAGGGGTCGTCGCTGTCGCCCTGCGCCGCCTCGGCGGGCGCGGCGCGGTCGGCCAGGGGGGCCGCCAGCCGGTCCAGCGCGGCGCGGCCGGCGGAGAGATCGGCCTCCGCCCGGGCGCGCAGCCGGTTGGCCTCGTCCACCGCCGCCAGCCGCAGGTTCAGCGGCAGGAGCTCTAACAGTTGCCGGTGCAGGGTCTCGAGCCCGGCCCAGGCCTCGCCGGTCGCCAGCGCGGCGGCGGTGTCGCGGCTGTCGAGTGGCGCGGCGCGGGTCAGCTCCAGCCAGGCGCCGGCGGCCAGCGGCAGGGTCTCGCCCTGCTCGACCTCGCCGGTGTCGAGGAAGAAGCCGGGGGCAGGCAGGGTGACCCAGCCCAGCCCCTGGGCGCAGCCGAGCCGCTGCCCGGGCTGCGGATCGATCCGCTCGCCGGGGCGGAACTGGCCGGCCAGGCGCGGCCGCGGGGCGATGGGGCGGGCCATGGCCAGCGACATCTCGCGCGCCCAGGCCTCGACGGGGGCGGCCAGCGGCGGCTGCTCGGGCAGGGCGCGCAGGGCGTCCAGCGGCAGCCGCCCGATGACGCTGCCGACCTGGCCCACCGCCAGCAGCCCGACCGGCGCCGGCAAGTCGCTGCCGTCGATGCCGAAGAGCAGCCCGCCTTTCGGGACGGAAAACAGGTGCTGGCGCAGCCCGGCCGGCTTGCCGTCTTCCAGCGGCACGAGGAACAGCTCGACCTCGCCCTCCAGCACCAGCCAGGCGCTGCCGGGGTCTTCCAGAACCAGAGGAAGATTGCCGGCGATCGGGCGGATCTCGCCGTGCCGGTGCGCCAGCTCGATCAGGGCAGGGCTCGGCATCGGCGTCAGGCCTCGATCAGCTGGGCATAGGCGCCGCCGGCGGCCAGCAGCGTCTCATGCGTGCCGCGCTCCAGCACCTTGCCGCGGTTCATGACGATGATCTCGTCGCAGTCGCGGATGGTCGACAGGCGATGCGCGATGATCAGGCAGGCGCAGCCGCGGCGGCGCAGATTGTCCATGATCCGCTTCTCGGCGATCGGGTCGAGGGCGCTGGTGGCCTCGTCCAGCACCAGCAGGCTGGGGCTGGCGACCAAAGCGCGGGCGATTTCCAGCCGCTGCCGCTGGCCGCCGGAGAAGTTGCGGCCGCCTTCCTCGACGGCGCCGTCATAGCCGCCGGGGCGGGCGACGATGGTGTCGTGGATCATGGCGTCGCGCGCCGCGGCGGTGATGGCGGCCTCGGGCATGGTGTCGTCCCAGAGGGCGATGTTGTCGCGCAAGGTGCCCTCGAACAGCACGATGTCCTGGTCGACCACCGCCAGGCTGTCGCGCAGCAGGCGGCGGGGCAGGGCGCCGAGCGCCGTGCCGTCCAGCCGGATCTCGCCCTGCCAGGGCTGGAACAGCCCGGTGACCAGCCGCCCCACCGTCGACTTGCCGCTGCCCGAGGGCCCGACGAGCGCCACCCGCGCCCCCGGCACCAGCTCGAGGGAAAAATCCTCGATCAGCGGCGGCTCCAGCGGCGAGTAGCCGAAGCTGACGCCGGTCAGCGACAGCGCCCCGCTCAGCCGCTGCTTCCGGCCGTCGACCTCCTCGAAGCCGGCGAACTCGGGCGCCTCGGGCTGCAGAAGAACATCCTCCAGCTGGTCGACGACGCCGCGGGCGGATTGCAGCTGCACCGCGCTCAGCATCAGCAGCCGCAGCGGCACCGCCATGCCTGCCTGCAGCAGCTGGAAGGCGACCAGCGTGCCGAGCGTGATCTGCCCCTGCATCACCAGCCAGCCGCCCAGCAGCAGCACCAGCGCCGCGCCCAGCTGCGCCAGGAAGTCGGGCAGGGTGACGAAGCCGGCCGAGAGCCGCCCGGTCTCCTGCTGCTGGCTGGCGACCAGGGCATGCTGCCCGGCCCAGGCGGTGAAGAAGGGGCCGTCGGTGCCGGTGGCCTTCAGGCTTTCGATCAGCTGCAGCCCCAGCATGGTCTTGGCGCCGAGCTTCACCTGGTCCAGCGCCGCCTTCTGCTCGCGCGCCTCGATCTGCCGGCGCGACAGCAGGAACAGCGCCAGGTTGCCGCCCGCCGCCAGCGCCGCGACCAGGGTCAGCGCTGGGCTGTAGAGCAGCATGGCGGCCAGGAAGACCAGCACGCCCAGGCCCTCGGCCAGCAGCACCGCCAGGTCGCGCGCGGCATGCTGGCCGAGCGCTGTCGTCAGCTCCGCCCGGCTGCCGATGCTGCCGGCATAGCGCTGGGTGAAGAAGGGGATCGGCAGCCGCAGCATGCGCCAGACGAAGCGCGCCGAGGCGGAAAGCGTCACCCGCGTCGCCAGCCGCCGCACCACCAGGCCTTTCAGCCAGGCCAGGCCGCCCTGCAGCAGCGCCAGGCCGACGAAGCCGGCGACCAGCCATTCCAGCCAGTCCGCCTGCCCCTCCAGCAGATACTGGTCGATGAAGATGCGGGTGAAGGCCGGCAGCAGGATGGCCGCCAGCACCAGGCCGAGCCCGGCCAGCGCCACATAGGCCATGGCGCTGCGCCCGCCCGCCAGCTGCGACCAGAGCCGCTTGGCGATGCCCGGCGGCGCGCCTTCGCGGCGGAATTCCGGACCGGGGGTGAAGGTCAGCACCACCCCGGAATAGATCGCGTCGAATTCCTGGTCCGAGACGACGCGACGGCCGCCCGCGGGGTCGTTGAGAAAGACGCGCCCCTTCGAGAAGCCTTCGAGGACCATGAAGTGGTTCAGGTTGACGAAGACGATCGCCGGCTTCGGCACCGCCCTCAGCGCGTCCAGCTCGTAGCGGAAGCCGCGCGCCTCCAGCCCGTAGCGGCGGGCGGCGCGCACCACATTGCCGGCGCGGCTGCCATCGCGGGAGACGCCGCAGGCCTGCCGCAGCTCGGCCAGCGGCACCCAGCGGCCATGCGTCGCCAGCACCATGGCCAGGCAGGCGGCGCCGCATTCCACCGCCTCCAGCTGCAGGATGGTCGGGCTGCGGCGGCGGCCGGCGTCGGGGGGTGTCGCGGTGGCCATGGCGCTCAGCGCAGGCCGAGCCGCGCCAGCAGCGTCTCGGCCTCGGGCAGCAGCAGGGCGATCAGCGGGATGTCGTCGACGACGATGCGGCCCTCGGCCGGGGTGCCGTTGCCGATGGCGAGCTCCGGCCCGCTGCCGGTCGACCAGCGATAGCCCGAGGGCGTCGCCGCGTCGCGCGCCAGCCGGACGGTGGCCTGCACCGGCGCGCCCTGCCGGGTCAGCTGCTCGACCAAAGCGGAGTTTCGCAACGTTCGCTGGATGCCTTCCCGCGTCGCTGCGATCGGCGAGACCGACAGGATTTCCCCTTCGATGAAGCCGTCGCGCTGGACGCGGATGGTGGAAGGGATGACCTGCACCCGCATCCCCGGCCGCACCCGCTTGCCATCGGCCGGCGGCACATAGAGCAGCCCGACCAGGCTGTCCGCCTCGCTCGCGCTGCCGGCCAGGAAACGCAGCACCGGGGCGCCGGCCTCGATCCGCTCGCCGGGATTGGCGACCTGCTCGACCAGCAGCCCTTCGGCCGGGGCCAGCACCTGGCCGCGGCGGGCGAGCTCGGCCTCGGTCCAGGCGATCTCGCGCGCGACGGCCGCGCGGCGGACGCCGAGATCGAGCAGCTCGCGGGCGCCGCGGATGCGCTCCGCCTCCGCCTCGGCGGCGATCTGGACCAGGGCGGCCTCGGCCTCGCTGCGCTGGCTCTGCACCTCCTGCGCCTGCTGCCGTGCTGCCAGGAAGCGCTCGCGGGTGCCCAGGCCGCGGGCGAAGAGGCCCTGCTGGATGCTGGCCATCTCGGCCATGGTCGCTTCCAGCGCGGCCAGCGCGGCGCGGCGCTCGCGCAGGCTCTGCTCGCGCGCGCCAGCGAGGCGGCCGCGCGCCGCCGCCTCGCCGTCAAGGAAGGCGCGGATGCGGGCCTCCTGGTCGTCCAGCGTTGCCGCCTCGGTGCGGCGGCGCGACAGGTCGGCCTCCAGCTCCGGCTGGTCGAGCAGCGCCACGGGCTGGCCCGCGGCGACCCGCTCGCCGGGCAGGGCCAGCAACTGCCGCAGCCGCCCGGTCGCCGGCGCCACCACGTCGCCGACGCCGCCGGCAGACAGCAGCACGCCCTGCGCCACGGTCTTCACCGCGGCGGTGGAGAGGAAGCTCCAGGCCAGGCCGGCCAGCAGCAGGGCGACCATCAGCACCAGTGCCGGCCAGGCGAGCGAGGGGGTGACGCGCAGGACGCGGTCGAGCTGCTCGGGGCTGGGCGGCCGGACCAGCCCCGCGCTGCCGAAGCCGCCGCTCAAAGCCCGGGCCCGGCCGGCTGGCCCAGGCAGCTCAGCATGAAGTCGAATTCCGAAAGCCCGGCCTGCTGCCCGCCGCTGACGCCGTCCAGTGCCTCGACCGACAGCTCGCCGCTGGCCGGGAATTCCTCGCGCAGGCGGCGGACATGGCTGCGGATCTCGGCGGCGCTGGTGGCGATGCCGTGGCGCGCGCCGATGCGGTCCAGCAGCTCGGCCGCCGCATCCAGGTCGCGCAGCCCGGCCAGGCCCGCCGCCGCCTCCGGCTGCTCGGCGAAAAGCTGGCGGAAGCTGGCCATGACGTCATCCGGTCGCATCGCGCGCCCTCCTTCGGCCGACTCGCTGGGCGGCCGCCGCATGCTAGCCTGGGCGGGGCCGCACCGCTCCGCCACCCGGCTCAGAGTTTTTGCCGGACGTTGCAAAATTACGGCGGATGCATCTCAAAACGCCAGGGGGCGGCGGCAATAAGCCTTCACCGTGGCCGGGCCGCCATGGCATGGGGCAGAGCATGTGGCCGACTTCCTTCTGCCGTCCCGAACAGGCCTGGGCCGGGCTGCTGCCGCCGCCGCTGGTGGCGACGCTGCGGCACCGGCTGGCGCTGGCCGGCGCGCCGCCGATGGCGCTGCGTGTCGCCTTCCTGGGCGGCACCGCCGGCGGCGCCCTGGCCGTGCCGCTGGCCCATGGCGGGGTGGAGCTGCTGTGGATGGGGGTGCGCGCCGGGCTGCGCCGCCGCGGCATCGGAAGCGCGCTGCTGCGCGGGCTGCGCGTCGCCCTGCCGTCGCGGCCGCTGGAGGCGCGCTGGACCCCGCCCGAGGACGGCCCCGACGCCTTCGGCGCGCTGCTGGCCGCGGCCGGCGGGGTGGCGCGTCCGGCGGGGCTCTCCGTCAGCCTGTCGCCCGGCTTCGCATCGCACCGGCTGGCGACGCTGCTGGCGCGGCTGCCGCCGCCGGCGGGGGAGCTCTGCGACTGGGCCGGGCTCAGCCCCGCTTCGCAGGCCGGGCTGCGCGCCGCGCTGGACCGTGCGGCGGTGCCGAGCGGACTGGACCCGTTCCAGCTGGCGCCGGCCTGCGCGCCGGAGCTCAGCCTGGCCTGGCGGGTGGAGGGGCAGGTGCTGGCCTGGGCGATGGCGGCCTGGACCGCGCCGGACCGGGTCTGGGTGCATGCGGTCTACGGCCTGGGCGCCGGGCGGCGGGCACCGCAGACCCTGCCGCTGCTGGTCGCCCTGCTGCGGCGCCAGGCGATCCGCGCGCCGGAGGGCCGCTGCGGCTGGGAGACGCCGGACCATCAGGGGCCGATGCTGCGCTTCATCCGCCGCCGCGCCCTGGCGACGGGGGCGCGGCTGATGCCGCGGCTGCAGCTGCGGCTGGAACCCTGGGAAAGCCTGGCTCAGAGCGGGCAGGCGGGCCGCAGCACGGTGTCGCGCCAGCGGGCGTAGTCGTCCGCCGGTATCACTTTGACGTCCGGCGCCCCGGCCTCGCCGGCGAAGTCGCCGGGGGCGGAAGCGGGGACGGGAATGGTCGAGACCCGGCCGGGAATGGCGGCGGCGCGCAGCCCGAGCCCCGGCACCCTCCAGTCGTGAACCGCCGAAAGATCCTCGGTGCGGAGCAGGATCGGCGCCGCGCGGCCCTGCGGGAGCATCAGCGGGCCGGGCAGCGGGCAGGCCGGCCCCCCGGGGCGGGGATAGGCGATGCGCCAGCCGCGGGCGCCGGCGGTGACCTCGGCGGCGAAGGCGGTGGGCGCGGCCTGGCGGGCCAGCAGGTCATAGGCGTCGCGCGCCGGCTGGGCCTGGGCCAGGGCCGGCAGCGCCGCCAGGAGCAGCGCCCGGAGCCAGGCCATCAGCCGGGGCGCGACAGGGTGCGGCGGACGGCGTCGCACCAGCCGGCATAGGCGGCCTCGCGCGATGCCGGGTCGAGCGCCGGGGTGAAGCGGCGCTGCAGCCGCCATTGCACAGCGAAATCCTCCGGCGCCGGGCAGAGGCCGGATCGCAGCCCGGCCAGATAGGCGGCGCCGAGCGCGGTGGTCTCCTGCACCACCGGGCGGTCGACCGGGCGGTCCAGCATGTCGGCCAGGCTCTGCATGGTCCAGTCGGAGGCGGCCATGCCGCCATCGGCGCGCAGCACCTCGATCGCCTGGCCCCCGGCCAGCTCACTGGGTGCCAGGTCGCGATGCATCGCCTCCAGCAGGTCGCGGGTCTGGAAGGCGGTGGCCTCCAGCGCGGCGCGGGCGAAGTCGGCGGGGCCGGAATCGCGGGTCAGGCCGAAGATGGCGCCGCGCGCCTCGGCATCCCAATGCGGCACGCCGAGGCCGACGAAGGCCGGCACCAGGTAGAGGCGCCGGGCCGGATCGGCGGCCTCGGCCAGGCGGCTGCTCTCGGCGGCGCTGCCGATCAGCCCCAGCCCGTCGCGTAGCCATTGCACCGCGGCGCCGGCGACGAAGATGGCGCCTTCCAGCGCATAGGTTCGCTTGCCGTCGAGCTGGTAGGCGATGGTGGTCAGCAGCCGGTTCTGCGAGCGCACCGGCGCGTCGCCGGTGTTCAGCAAGGCGAAGGCGCCGGTGCCATAGGTCGCCTTGACCATGCCGGGGCGGAAGCAGGCCTGGCCGATGGTCGCCGCCTGCTGGTCGCCGGCGACGCCGCGGATCGGGATGGCGGCGCCCAGCATCGCCGGATCGGTGGTGCCGAACTCGGCGGCGCAGTCGCGCACCTCCGGCAGCATCTGTTCCGGGATGCGGAAGAGCGCCAGCATCGCCGGGTCCCAGGCGCCGGCCTGGATGTCGTAGAGCAGCGAGCGGGCGGCGTTGGTGGCGTCGGTGACATGGGCGCGGCCGCTGGTCAGACGCCAGATCAGCCAGGAATCGACGGTGCCGAAGGCGAGGCGCCCATGCTCGGCGGCGTGGCGGGCGCCGGCGACGTTGTCCAGGATCCAGGCGATCTTGGTCGCCGAGAAATAGGGATCGATCAGCAGTCCCGTGGTGGCCTCGACGGCGGCGGCATGGCCCTGCTGGCGCAGCGTGGCGCAGGCGGCGGCGGTGCGGCGGTCCTGCCAGACGATGGCGCGGTGCAGCGGCTGGCCGGAGGCGCGGTCCCAGACCAGCACGGTTTCGCGCTGATTGGCGATGCCGATAGCGGCGATTGTCTTCGGCGCGACGCCGGACCGGGCGATGGCCTGGCGCAGGGTGGCCAGGCTGGACTGGAACAGCTCTTCCGGATCGTGCTCGACCCAGCCGGGGCCGGGATAATGCTGGGCGATTTCCTGCTGCGCCATGGCCAGCGGCGTCAGGCCCGGCGTGTCGAACAGGATGCTGCGCGTCGAGGTGGTGCCCTGGTCCAGCGCCAGGATCAGCCCTTCGGTCATTCTCGTCCCCCCGTCTTCTCGCAGACCCCGTTGTTCCGGCTGCGGGCGCGGAAGGCAAGCCGGTCAGCGGCGGGAGAGGCTCAGCACGCTCTGGTGGATGCTGCGGATCAGCTCGGGCAGCTCGGCGGGCGCGACGGGGGTGCTGGCGACGAAGGCGGCGACCAGACGGGCGGTCTCGGCCCGGGCGGAAAGCGGCAGCACCGGAAGAAGCGGGGCCTGGAGATGCGAGGCGGGGAGCAGCGGGGCAGCGGGTTCGACCGGCTCTTCCTCGGGCTCCTCGACGTCGAGATCGCGGGGATCGAGATCTTCGGCATCGCGGTCATCGGCATCGGGATCGGCGGCGAGATCTTCGGGCTCGTCCTCGGCCGCGTCCTCGAGGGGCTCTGCGAAGGTGGCGAGGGCCGCCTCGGCTTCCGCGGGCTCCGGCTCGGCCTCGGGCTCCGGGGCGGTGGGC
>NZ_MLCO01000115.1 GCF_001982615.1 Teichococcus deserti
GGAAAGCCTGGCCCGCATCACCGTCGAGCAGATGCGCGCGGCGCTCGCCCGCCAGCTGCATCGCGGCCCGGGCCTGCTGATCGCCGTCTCCGGCGCCATCTCGGCCGCCGAGCTGGCCGCGCTGCTGCCCCGGCTGTTCGACGGGCTGGCCGAGGGCGCGGCGCCGGCCGCCCCGCCGCTGCCCGCCATGACCGGCTTCGGCACTGCGGTGGTGCCGGTCGCCGCCCCGCAATCGACCATCATCTTCGGCCAGCCGGGCCTCGCCGTGCGCGATCCGGGCTGGGAGACGGCGCAGGTGGTGCTGCGCATCCTCTCCGGCGGCGGCTTCACCGCGCGGCTGACCAAGAGCCTGCGCGAGGCGCGCGGGCTCACCTATGGCATCGGCGCCGGCCTCGACAGCATCTTCGGCGAGAGCGTGCTGATCGGCCATTTCGCCACCGCCAATGCCCGGGTCGGCGAGGCGCTGACCCTGCTGCGCAGCGAATGGCGCCGCATGGCCGCCGATGGCCCCACGGCCGAGGAGATGGAGGAGGCGGTCGCCTATCTCACCGGCAGCCAGCCGCTGCAATTCACCGACAGCCGCCGGATCGCCGCCACCCTGCTGGCGATGCGGCGCAACGACCGGCCGCTCGACTGGCTGGAGAAGCGCCCGGCGCGGCTGGCCGCCATCGGCCGCGACGCGGCGGCGCAACTCGCTGGCCGGTTGCTCGTTCCCGATCAGCTTTCCGTGACGGTGGCCGGGCAGCCCGAGGGTCTCTGACCCCGGGACGACGCCCCCGGCCGGGCGGCATTTGACAGGCTTCGGCGAGGCTCTAGCCTGCCAGCCGCACCGACCGGGGAAAGAGACCAGTTATGACGCTGACCGTGCGCGAGGCTGCCTGGGCCCGGATCGCAGAGCTGGCGGGCCGCCCCGGCGCCGGCGCGATCCGCGCCCTGTTCGAGGCCGATCCGCAGCGTTTCGAGCGCTTCCACCGCCAGGCGGTGGGCATCCTGCTCGACTTCTCCAAGACCTCGGTGGATGCGGCGGCCCTCGAGGGGCTGCTCGGCCTGGCCCAGGCCTGCGACGTGCTGCCGCGGCGCGACGCCATGGCCGCCGGCGAGGAGATCAACACCACCGAGCGGCGCGCCGTGCTGCACATGGCGCTGCGCGCGCCGCGCGGCGCCGGCTATCGCGCCCGCCTGCCCAGCGGCGAGACGGAGGACGCCTCGGCCTCGGTCGACGAGACGCTGGCGGCGATGAAGCGCTTCACCCGCGCCATCCATCGCGGCGAGATCCGCGGCGCCACCGGCGAGACCTTCACCGACGTCATCAATATCGGCATCGGCGGCTCCGATCTCGGCCCCTACATGATCGGCCGGGCGCTGTGGAACGCCCGCTCGCCGATGCGGCCGCTGTATCTGGCCAATGCCGATGCGCACAACTGGGAGGCGATCCGGCCGCGGCTGAACCCGCACCGCACCCTGGTGCTGATCGCCTCGAAGACCTTCACCACCGCCGAGACCATGGCCAATGCCCGCATCGTGCGCGGCTGGCTGGAGCAGAATCTGGGCGAGGTCGGCGCCCGCCGCCACCTGGTGGCGCTGTCCACCAACCAGGAGGCGACGGCGGCCTTCGGCGTGGCGCCTGAGCGGGTCTTCGGCTTCCATGACTGGGTCGGCGGCCGCTTCTCGCTGTGGTCGGCGATCGGGCTGTCGATCGCGCTGTCCTGCGGCTGGACCGCCTTCTCGCAGCTGCTGGCCGGCGCGCGCGCCATGGACGAGCATTTCCTGACCGCGCCCCCCGAGCAGAACCTGCCGCTGCTGCTGGCGCTGCTGACGGTCTGGCATGTCAACGGCCTCGGCCTGCGCAGCCAGGCGATCCTGCCCTATGACCACCGCCTGTCGCGCTTCCCCGCCCACCTGCAGCAGCTGGAGATGGAGAGCCTCGGCAAGAGCGTGACGCTGGAGGGCCATCCGGTCGGCCGCGAGACCGGGCCGGTGATCTTCGGCGAGCCCGGCACCAACGCGCAGCATTCCTTCATGCAGCTGCTGCACCAGGGCACCACCCCGGTGCCGGCGGATTTCGTGCTGGTGGCCAATCCGGACCATCCCTTCGCCGAGAACCACCGGCTGCTGCTGTCCAACGGGCTGGCCCAGGCCGAGGCGCTGCTGCGTGGCCGCACACCGGCCGAGGTCGAGGCCGAGATGGCCAAGGCCGGCACCGCGCCTGAGGAGATCGCCCGCCTGCTGCCGCACCGCCTGTTCCCCGGCGACCGGCCGAGCACGACGCTGCTGCTCGACAAGCTCGACCCGCATTCGCTCGGCGCGCTGGTCGCGCTCTACGAGCACAAGGTCTTCTGCCTGGGCGCGCTCTGGGACATCGACGCCTTCGACCAATGGGGCGTCGAGCTGGGCAAGAAGCTGGCCACCTCGATCCTGCCGGAGCTGGCGCCCGAGGGCACGCCCGGCAACCACGACCCCTCGACCGGAGGCCTGATCGCCCGCATCCGCGAGCTGCAGGCCGCCGCCGAGGAATAGCCGCCCGGCGCCACCTGCCCTGTTTCCAGGGCAGCGGCGGCGCTAGATTGGGGTGATGGACCGCATCCGCCTGCTCTCCGCCACCACCGCCGACCGCATCGCGGCCGGCGAGGTGGTCGAGCGCCCCGCCGCCGCCGTGAAGGAACTGGTGGAGAACGCGCTGGATGCCGGGGCCACGCGCATCGCCGTCAGCCTCGAAGGCGGCGGCGTCTCGCGCATCCTGGTGATCGATGACGGCCATGGCATGGGCCCGTCGGACCTGGCCCTCTGCGTCGAGCGCCATGCCACCTCCAAGCTGCCGGAAGAGGCGGCGCTGTTCCGCATCGCGACGCTGGGCTTCCGCGGCGAGGCGCTGCCCTCGATCGGCGCGGTGGCGCGGCTGTCCATCACCAGCCGCCCGCCCGACGGCGAGGCCTGGCGGATCGAGATCGAAGGCGGGGCGAAGGCGGCGCCGCGCCCGGCCTCCGGCGCGACGGGCACGCGGATCGAGGTGCGCGACCTGTTCTTCGCCACCCCCGCCCGCCGCAAGTTCCTGAAATCCCCAGCCACCGAATCCGGCCATGCGCTGGAGGCGGTGAAGCGCCTGGCGCTGGCCTGGCCGCAGGTCGGCTTCCAGATGGAGGTGGAGGGGCGCATCGCCCTCAACCTGGCGCCCTCCGACCGGGTCGGGCGGCTGGCCGCCCTGCTGGGGCCGGATTTCGCCGGCGCGCATGTGCCGGTCAGCGGCGAATGGCCCGACCTGCGGCTGGACGGCTTCGCGGCGCTGCCGACCCTGACCCGCGCCACGGCCGCCGAGCAGCATCTGGTGGTCAACCGCCGCCCCGTCCGCGACCCGCTGCTGCGCGCGGCACTGCGGGTCGCCTATCGCGACCTGATCGCGCCGATGCGGCATCCGGTGGCGGCGCTGTTCCTCGAGCTGCCGCCCGAGCTGGTCGACGTCAATGTCCATCCGATGAAGACCGAGCTGCGCTTCCGCGACGCGGCGCAGGTGCGCGGCGCGCTGATTTCCGCCTTGCGCCGCGGGCTGGCCGTCGGCGCCGGCGAGAGTCCCACGGAGGATGAGGCGCCTGCCGCCATCGCCGCCCCAGCGCCGGGGATGCGCGACTGGTCGGTGCCGGGCTGGCGGCCGCCGACCAACGGCTTCGCCCCCGGGCAGCGCTTCGCCAATCCGGGCTTCTATGACGACCGCGCCGAGCGCCCGCTGGGCGGCTTCGCCGAGACGCTGGCGCCGCTGACGCCCCCGCCCGGCCCGGCGCCGCACCAGCCCAGCCTGCACCTGCCGCGCGCCCCCGGCCCGGCGGCGGGGCCGGAGCATCCGCTGCTGGCCCCCACTCCGGTCGGCGAGATTGCCGAAGGTCCGCTCGGCCGCCCGCTGGCCCAGCTGATGGAGACCTATATCCTGGCCGAGGCGCCGGATGGCGGGCTGATCCTGGTCGACCAGCACGCGGCCCACGAACGCCTGACGCACGAGGCCTTCAAGGCGCAGCTGGTCGATGGCGGCGTGCGCAGCCAGCCGCTGCTGCTGCCGGCCGTGGTCGAGCTGCCGGCGCTGCAGGCCGCCCGCCTGCTGGAGCAGGCCGAGACGCTGGCGAGCCTCGGCCTCGAGATCGAGGATTTCGGCGGCAACGCGCTGCTGGTGCGCGCGCTGCCCGCCCTGCTGGGCAATCCCGACCCGGCGCCGCTGCTGCGCGACCTCGCCGCCGAGCTCGCCGAATGGGAGGAGACCACGGCGCTGGAGCGGCGGCTGGACGCGGCGGTGGCGCGGCTGGCCTGCCACGGCTCGATCCGCGCCGGCCGCCGGCTGGGCCCGGCCGAGATGGCCGCCCTGCTGCGCCAGATGGAAGCCACGCCGCGCGCCAATACCTGCAGCCACGGCCGCCCGACCTGGCTGCGCTTCGGCAAAGGCGAGTTCGAGAAGCTGTTCGGGCGCAAATGACGAAAGGGCCGGGAGGCATCACCCCCCGGCCCTTTTTCCATCGGCCCCGTGCCGGGATCAGCCGCGCAGCGTCGCCCCGGTCGCCTTGGTCACCGCGGCGACGATCTTGGCGCCGACCGCCTCGATCTCGGCATCGGTCAGGCTCTTCTCGCGCGGCTGCAGGGTGACCTGCAGGGCCAGCGAGACCTTGCCCTCGGGCAGTTTGTCGCCGGCATAGCGGTCGAACAGCGCGACCTCGGTGATCAGCGCCCGCTCGGCGCCGCGGGCGGCGCGCAGCAGGTTTTCCGCCGGCACCGAGGCATCGACCAGGAAGGCGAAGTCGCGCTGCAGCGGCTGGAAGGAAGGCAGCTCGGGCACCGCCTTCTTGCGCTTCTTCGGCTCGGCCACCGCGTCGAGGAAGACCTCGCAGGCGACGGCGGGGCCCGAGATTCCCATCTCCTCGCGCAGCTTCGGATGGATCTCGCCGAAGATGGCCAGCACCGTCTTCGGCCCCTGGCGCAGCACGCCGGAGCGGCCCGGGTGGTAATAGCCCGGCGCGTCGGTGGTGACGCTGATCGCCGCCGCCGGCACGCCCAGCGCCGCCAGCACCGCCAGCGCATCGCCCTTGGCGTCCATGGCGTCGACGCCGCGCGCGGCCTCGGCCCAATGGCGCGGGGTCTCGCCGGTGCGCAGGCCCACGACGACGCTCAGCTGCCCCTCAGGCGTGATGTCGCGATAGGCGGCGCCCAGCTCGACCAGGCCCAGATCCGAATAGCCGCGCGCCGCGTTGCGCGACGCCGCCTGCAGCAGGCTGGCCAGCGGCGTGGGGCGCATCTGGTCCAGGTCCGCCGCGATCGGGTTCTCGAGGCGCAGCGCGGCCGGCGGCGTCCAGTCGGCGGCCGAGCCCAGCGGCGGGAAGCTGGCCGCCACTTTGCTGTCGAGGAAGCCGAAAGAGACGCAGTCCAGCATGCCGCGCGCCGCCAGCACGCGGCGGGCCAGCGTGGCGCGGGACTGCTTCGGCGTCAGCGAGGCGGGCGGCACCGGGGAGGCCACCGGCAGCGAGACGGCCGGGATGCGGTCCAGCCCCTGGATGCGCAGCACCTCTTCCAGCAGGTCGCATTCCGGCTCGACCAGGGCGCAGCCTTCGGCCGCCCGGGCGGCGCGGCCGGCCTCCAGGGTCGGCGCCTGGGCGAGCTTGCCGGACCCCGCGATATCGTTGCGCCAGCTCGGCACCGCGACGGTGACCTTCTCGGCGTCCTGCGACACCGGCGCGAAGCCCAGCCGCTCCAGGATGCCGACCGCGGTCGCGGCATCCATGTCGCTGCCGCCAAGGCCGGCGATGCGCTCGAAGCGCAGGCTGGCCTGGCGCTGCCAGGCGGGCTCGGCGCCGGCGCTGGAAATCTCGGAGGCCTCGCCGCCGCAGAGCTCGATGATCATCGCCGTCGCCGCTTCCAGCGCGGCGGGCAGCAGCGCCGGGTCGATGCCGCGCTCGAAGCGGGCGCGGGCATCGGAGCGCAGATCGTGCCGCCGGCCGGACAGCGCGATGCGCACCGGGTCGAACAGCGCGCATTCGATGAAGACCTCGCGCGTCGCCTCGTCCGAGCCGGAATGCTCGCCGCCCATGATACCGGCGAGGCTTTCCACCGCCTCGGCATCGGCGATGACCAGGTCCTCGGTGGTGACGGCCACGTCCTTGCCGTTCAGCGCCAGGAAGCTTTCGCCGTCGCGGCCGCGGCGGAGGGACAGCTCGCTGCCCTTCACCTTGGCGACGTCGAAGACGTGCAGCGGCCGGCCAAGGTCATAGGTGAAGAAGTTCGTCACATCGACCAGGGCGTTGATCGGCCGCAGCCCGATCGAGACCAGCCGGTCCTGCAGCCATTTCGGCGACGGCCCGTTGGTGACGCCCCGCACCGCGCGGCCGACCACCCAGGGGCAGCTCTCGGCGTCGTCCAGCACCCAGCGCAGCGGCGAGGGATAGACGCTGGCGACCGGCGCCGGGGCGAAGGGCTTCAGCGTGCCGAGGCCGGCGGCGGCCAGGTCGCGGGCGATGCCGCGGATCGACAGGGCGTCGCCGCGATTGGGCGTCACCGAGATCTCGACCACCGCCTCGTCCAGCCCGGCCCAGCGGGCATAGACCTCGCCCACCGGCGCATCGGCCGGCAGGTCGATGATGCCGTCATGATCCTCGCCGAGGCCGAGCTCGCGGGCGGAGCACATCATGCCCTCGCTCTTCACGCCGCGGATCTCGCCGACCTTCAGCACCATGCCGTTGGCGGGCACCACCGCGCCGGGCAGGCCGAGCACGGCCTTCATGCCCGTCCGCGCATTCGGCGCGCCGCAGACCACCGAGCGGATCACGCCGTCGCCGACATCGACCTGGCAGGCGCGCAGCCGGTCGGCATTCGGGTGCTGCACCGCCTCGATGACATGGGCGATGCGGAAGGGGGCGAGGGCCGCGCCGCGATCCTCGACGCCCTCGACCTCGAGGCCGATGGTGTTCAGCGCCGCGGTGATCTGCTCGAGGCTCGCCTCGGTCTCGAGGTGCTGCTTCAGCCAGCTGAGGGAGAACTTCATGGCTGGTCAGACCCCTTCGGCCAGGGTGGCGGGGGAGAGCACCGGCGCGCCGTAATGGCGCAGCCAGCGGACATCGCTGTCATAGAAGGGGCGCAGGTCGGGGATGCCGTGCTTCAGCATGGTGATGCGCTCGATCCCCATGCCGAAGGCGAAGCCCTGCCACTCGCGCGGGTCGATGCCGCAATTGGCCAGCACCTTCGGATGCACCATGCCGCTGCCCAGGATCTCCAGCCAGTCGCCGCCGCGGCCCAATTCGCCGGTCTTGCGGTTCCAGCCGATATCCACCTCCATCGAGGGCTCGGTGAAGGGGAAGTAGCTGGCGCGGAAGCGGACCGGCAGGTCGCTGATGCCGAAGAAGGCACGCAGGAAGTCGATCAGGCAGCCCTTGAGATGGCCGAGATGGATGCCGCGGTCGATGACCAGCCCCTCCACCTGGTGGAACATCGGGCTGTGCGTCGCGTCATGGTCGGCGCGGTAGGTGCGGCCGGGCACGATGACGCGGATCGGCGGCTCCTGGTTCAGCATGGTGCGGATCTGCACCGGGCTGGTGTGGGTGCGCAGCACGGGGCGGCGGCCATCGGCGCCGGCGGGCACGTAGAAGGTGTCGTGGTCCTGCCGCGCCGGGTGGTGGTCGGGAATGTTCAGCGCGCCGAAATTGAACCAGTCGCCCTCGATGTCCGGACCTTCCGCGACGCCGAAGCCCATGGCGCCGAAGAGGGCGGTCAGCTCCTCCATGGTGCGGGCGATCGGGTGGATGGCGCCGGCCTCGGCCCCGGCCGGCGGGAAGGGGCGCGGCGGCAGGCTGACATCCAGGCGCTCGGCGGCCAGGCGGGCATCGAGGGCGGCGGCGTCGAGCGCCACGCGGCGGGTCTCGATGGCGGCCTCGATGGCGCCCTTCAGCCGGTTGACGGCGGCGCCCCGCTCTTTCCGCTGGTCGGCGGGCACGGCGCCCAGCCCCTTCAGCAGCGCGGTCAGCTGGCCGCTCTTGCCCAGCATGCCCACCCGGACGGCATCCAGCGCGCGGAGATCGGCGCAGGAGGCCAGCGCGGCCTCGGTTTCCGCCTGCAGGGTGGCAAGGTCATCGGTCATCGGTTCGGTCCCGTGCGATGTCGCCGCCCCAGCGGGCGGGCCTTACGAAAAAAGCCGCCGGACGCCAGGGTGACCCCTGGCGGCGGCGGCTCCGTTCTCAGCAGCCCCGCGAGATCGCGGGACGCGGGAGATTACGCCTCGGCCGAAGCCGGCAGCGCCGCCTTGGCCTTCTCGACCAGGGCGCCAAAGGCAGCGGCGTCATCGAAGGCGATGGCGGCCAGGACCTTGCGGTCGAGGTCGATCTGCGCGGCCTTCAGGCCGGCGATGAACTTCGAATAGGTCAGGCCATGCTCGCGGGCGGCAGCGTTGATGCGCTGGATCCACAGGCCGCGGAACTCGCGCTTCTTAACGCGACGGTCGCGATAGGCATACTGGAGGGCCTTCTCGACGCGCTCGAGCGCGGGGCGATAGGCCTTGGAAGACCGGCCGACATAGCCCTTGGCGAGCTTGAGGACCTTCTTGTGACGGGCGTGGGCGGTAACGCCGCGCTTAACACGAGCCATACTGCGCTACTCCTTACCGATCCAGCCCGTAGGGCAGCCACTGCATGACGGTCAGGCCGTCCTGGTGGCGCAGCACCTGCGAACCGCGGTTCTGGCGCTTGGCCTTCTGGCTGCGGGCGGAGAGGCAGTGGCGCTTCTTGCCCGGACCGGCGAGCACCTTGCCCGTCGCCGTGATCTTGAAGCGCTTCTTCGCGCTCGACTTCGTCTTCATCTTGGGCATTTCGATCTCCTGGTCATCGGGTCCCCCGCCTTGCGGCAGGGGCGAAACCGCGGCCGGGCATGCCCTACAGGCCCGGACGCGCGGGAAGAGGCGGGGGTATAGCCAGACTCTCCCGGGGGAACAAGGGGAATGCAACGGCAGGGCTGGCCTGCGCGCCGCAACGAGATATATCTTGAATTGAGATATATCGCGATCTATATCGGGTTCATGCACAACGGCATCGAGGGCGCGTCCGGCGCCCATGGCCGGGAGGGCCCGCATCGCGGGCGCCGCCACGGCCATCACCCCCATCATCATCACCACTGCCGCCACCGCCATGACGGCGAGCGCTTCTGGTCGCCGGAAGGCCATCGCCGCGGCGGCGGCCACGGGCGCGGCGATGGCCACGGCCGGGGCGAAGGCCATGGTCGCGAAGGCCATGGACGCGAAGGCCATGGACGCGAAGGCCGGCGCGGCGGCCGCATGTTCGACCATGGCGAGCTGCGGCTGCTGGCGCTCGCCATGCTGGCCGAGGCGCCGCGCCACGGCTACGAGCTGATCAAGGCGATCGAGGAGCGGATGGGCGGCAGCTACAGCCCGAGTCCCGGCGTCATCTACCCGCTGCTCGCCTGGCTGGAGGATATGGGTTTCGCCACCGTCGAGGCCTCCACCGGCCCCCGCAAGCGCTACGCCCTGACGCCCGAGGGCCAGGAATTCCTGGCCGGCAACCGCGCCGCGGCCGAGGCGCTCTTCGCCCGCATCGGCGGCGCCTCCCCCCGTGGCCGCGAGGGCGTGCCCGACCCGGTGATCCGCGCCATGGAGAACCTGAAGCTCGCCCTGCGGCTGAAGCTGCGGTCCGGCCCGGTCGAGGCCGAGGTGGCGGAGGCGATCGCCGCGGCGCTGGATGCCGCGGCGCAGGCGGTGGAGAAGGCCTAGGCTCCGGCGCCGGCCAGCGCCGGCCGGCGGGCCAGCAGCCGCTGCAGCAGGGCGGCATAGCCCAGCGCGTCGTCCAGCGCGCAATGGGTATGGGCATGCCCGCCGAACCACTCTTCGGGGTAGGGCTTCTTCATCGCCTGGCCGATCTCGAGCCCGAGCACACCGGCGGCCAGGGTCGGGATGTCGAGGGCGGCATCCAGGAAGATGCGTTCGCCGTCATAGGGGCCCTTCATCAGCCGGTGGCCGGTGAAGCGGCGCAGGTACCAGTCGATCCAATAGCCGTCGAAGGCGACCGGATGCCCGGCGAAGGCCGGCATCTCCGGCAGGGCGCGCAGCCAGTCGACGAAGCGCGCCATGGCCTCGGCCGCCGGCAGCGGGTCGCGCGTGGCGGCGGCCCAGGCCTCGGGCTCGGTCGCCCACCAGGCCATGGTGCGCGGCTCGGCGGCGGCGCCCGGCAGCGGCATCAGGTTGACGGCGAAGCGGGCCAGCGGCGCGCCCTGCGCCCGGCAGGCCACCGCGCCGAAGCTCAGCAGCGAATGGCTGCCCGGGTTCGGCCCGTCCGTCTCGATGTCAACGACAACATACAGCGTCATCCGCCTCTCCGCCGGCTGGGGCCGCCAGTCTGCGGAGAAAACGGCGCCGGCGCAAAGCGGGGCTGCGCGGCGGACGCGCCTCCCCCCCTTTATAGAGCCCCCCCTTTATAGAGACAGCGCAACGGGGCATATGGCGAGGCATGGTCCCCTTCCGGAAGATGCACGGCCTGGGCAACGACTTCGTCGTGGTCGATGCCCGCCCCGCCCCGCTGCCGCTGACGCCCGCCCGCATCGCGCTGCTGGCGGACCGCCATCGCGGCATCGGCTGCGACCAGTTCATCACGCTCGAGCCCGGCGAGGGCGCGGCCGACGTCTTCATGCGCATCCACAACCCGGACGGCTCCGAGGCCGGCGCCTGCGGCAATGCCACCCGCTGCGTCGCCAGCCTGGTGATGGCCGAGACCGGGCGCGACCGCGTCGTGGTGCGCACCATCAGCGGCGACCTGCCCAGCGAGTTTCTTCCGGATGGCACCGTGCGGGTGGACATGGGCGCGCCACGGCTGGGTTGGCAGGAGGTGCCGCTGGCGGAGGCCATGGACACCACCGAGCTGCCGCTGAGCCTCGGGCCCTTCTCGACGCCCTCGGCCTGCTCGATGGGCAATCCGCATGCGACCTTCTTCGTGGACGACCTGGACACCGCGCCCTGGCAGGAATTCGGCCGGCAGCTGGAGCACCACCCGCTGTTCCCCGACCGCGCCAATATCGGCTTCGCCCAGGTGATCGACCCCGACCATATCCGCCTGGCGGTGTGGGAGCGCGGCGCCGGCCCGACGCTGGCCTGCGGCTCCGGCGCCTGCGCCACGCTGGTCAACGCGCATCGCCGGGGCCTCGCCGGCCGCCGCGCCCGCATCGACCTGCCGGGCGGCACGCTGCAGCTGGAATGGCGGCTCGACGGCCATGTGCTGATGGCGGGGCCGGTCGCCACCGCCTTCACCGGCGAGCTCGATCCGCTGGCCGGCGCGGCGGCCGCCGCGGGATGACCGGCGGCGACAGCCTCCAGGTCCTGACCTTCGGCTGCCGGCTGAACGCCTATGAAAGCGCCGCCATGCGCGACCTGGCCGAGCAGGCCGGGCAGCGAACAGCCATCCTGGTCAATACCTGCGCCGTCACCGCCGAGGCCGAGCAGCAGGCGCGCAAGGCCATCCGCCGCGCCGCGCGGGAAAACCCCGGCCGGCCGATCCTGGTCACCGGCTGCGCCGCGCAGATCTCCCCCGATTCCTGGGCGTCCTTGCCGGGCGTCACCCGGGTCATCGGCAATGCCGACAAGCTGAAGCCCGAGGCCTGGGCGCCGGACGCCCCCCTCGCCCCGGTCACCGACATCATGGCGGCGACCGAGACCGCGGCGCATCTCGTCACCGACTTCGCCGGCCGGGCGCGGGCCTTCGTCCAGGTGCAGCAGGGCTGTGACCACCGCTGCACCTTCTGCGTCATCCCCTATGGCCGCGGCCCCTCGCGCTCGGTGCCGATCGGCGCGGTGGTGCAGCAGGTGCGCGCCCTGGTCGAGGCCGGCTATCGCGAGGTGGTGCTGACCGGCGTCGACATCACCAGCTACGGCCCCGACCTGCCGGGCCAGCCGAGCCTCGGGCAGATGGTCCGCCGCCTGCTGGCCCTGGTGCCGGAGCTGCCGCGGCTGCGGCTGTCCTCGATCGACCCGGCCGCCATCGACGACGGCCTCTGGCGCCTGCTGGAGACCGAGCCGCGGCTGATGCCGCATCTGCACCTGTCGCTGCAGCACGGCGCCGATCTGATGCTGAAGCGGATGAAGCGCCGCCATGGCCGCGCGGAGGCGCTGGCCTGCGCCCGCCGCGCCCGCGCGCTGCGCCCCGGCATCGCGCTGGGCGCCGACCTGATCGCCGGCTTCCCGACCGAGACCGAGGCGCATTTCTCCGACATGCTCGACCTGGTCGAGGAGGCGGAGCTCAGCTTCCTGCACGTCTTCCCTTATTCCGAGCGTCCCGGCACCCCCGCCGCGCGCATGCCGCAGCTGCCGGTGCCGCTGCGCCGGGAGCGTGCGGCCCGGCTGCGCGCCGCGGGTGCGGCCGCCGCGCAACGCTTCTACGACGCCCGGCTGGGCCAGGAGGAAACCGTGCTGCTGGAACGCGGCCATCGCGGCCATACCGAGCATTTCTGTCCGGTCCGCCTGTCCCCTTCTTTCGACTATGAGGTCGGCGCCCTGGCGCGGCTGCGGGTCACCGCCGCCGGTCCCGATGGCCTGACGGTGGAGGCCCCCTGAATGGCGCTGCGCAATCTCTGGGCCCGGCTGACGGGTCGCGACAAGGACAAGGCGGCCGAGGCCGAGCTCGACCAGCTCGGCGGCGGCATTCCCCCGGCCGAATCGGAAACCCCGGCGGCCGAGGAGCATCCGGCCGCCGCGGTGCCGGAGCAGCACGCGCTGCACCCCGAGCCGGAGCGCCCGGCGCCGGAGGAGGAGCCTGCCC
>NZ_MLCO01000116.1 GCF_001982615.1 Teichococcus deserti
CGCTGCACCTGAACCTGGCGCTGATGCGCGGGATGGGGGCGGCGCTCAGCCTGGATCCGCTGACCGGGATGCCCTCCTCGCCCGGCTCGCCGAGCTGGAGCGACGCCTGGCCGATCTCGAAGGCGGGCCGGGCGGAGATGGCGCGGATCGCGGCCGAGCTCGCCGCAGGCGGCCACCCGCCTGAACGCTTCCGCGCCGCGGTGCTGCGCCGGCTGGCGCGGCAGGACCGGGCGCTGATCGCGGGGCTCGCCGCCTATCGCCGCCACCCCTATCAGCGGGATGTCCCCCCGGTGCCGGTGCTGTGGCAGGAGGGCGACAGCCGCCTGCTGGATTACGGCGGCGACGGCCCTCCCCTGCTGATGGTCCCCTCGCTGGTCAACCGGGCCGAGGTGCTGGACCTGATGGCCGGCCATTCCATGCTGCGCTGGCTGGCGACCCAGGGCTTCCGCGTGCTGCTGCTGGACTGGGGCTGGCCGGAGCCCGCCGCCCGCCGCTTCACCCTGACCGACTATGTCGCCGGCCGGCTGGAGCGGGCGCTGGGCGCCACCGCGGCCTTCGGCCCCCCGGTTCTGGCCGGCTACTGCATGGGCGGGCTGCTGGCGCTGGCCGCCGCGCTGCGCCGGCCGGAGCAGTTGCGCGGCCTGGCGCTGCTGGCGACGCCGTGGGATTTCCATGCCGGCCCGCCCGGCGCCCGCGACCGGGCGCTCGCCTTGGCCGCCCTGCTGCCCGGGCTGGAGCCGCTGCTGGAGGCCCAGGGCGCGCTACCGGTCGATGCCATCCAAACGCTGTTCGCCGGGCTCGACCCCTGGAGCATCGCCGCCAAGTTCCGCGCCTTCGCAGCCCTCGACCCGGCCAGCCCGCGCGCCGCGCAGTTCGTGGCGCTGGAGGACTGGCTGAACGACGGCATCCCGCTGGCCGCCCCCGTGGCGCGGGAGACGCTGGGCGGCTGGTATGGCCGCAACGAGACCGCCCGCCTCGACTGGCGCATCGCCGGCGCCATGGTCGACCCTTCAGCCCTGCGCCTGCCCAGCTTCGTCGCCATCCCGCGCGCCGACCGCATCGTGCCGCCGGAATCGGCGCTGGCCCTGGCCGCGCGGCTGCCGGGGGCGACGGTGCTGCCGGTCGCGGCCGGGCATATCGGCATGGCCGCCGGCAGCCGGGCCGAGGCGCAGCTCTGGCAGCCGCTGCGGGACTGGCTGCGCGGGTTGTAACCGGCCCCCACTTGTAGCCACCCCGGGGGGCGGCGCACATTGGGAGCAGGACGGGCCCCGCCGCGGGGCGCATAACGACCCAGGGGAGTTACCCAGCCGATGACCGATATCGTGATCGCCTCCGCCGCGCGCACCCCCGTCGGCGCCTTCAACGGCGCCTTCGGCAGCATGGCCGCGCATGACCTGGGCAGCATCGCCATCAAGGCGGCGCTGGAGCGTGCCGGCATCGAGGCCGGCGCCGTGGACGAGGTGATCCTCGGCCAGATCCTGACCGCCGGCGCCGGGCAGAACCCGGCCCGCCAGGCCTCGGTCAATGCCGGCATCCCCGTCGAGCGCACCGCCTTCGGCATCAACCAGCTCTGCGGCTCCGGCCTGCGCGCGGTGGCCCTCGCCGCCCAGCAGATCGCCACGGGCGATGCCAGCATCGTCGTCGCCGGCGGCCAGGAGAGCATGTCCCAGGCGCCGCATTGCGCGCATCTGCGCGGCGGCGTGAAGATGGGCGACTTCTCCATGGTCGACACCATGATCCGCGACGGGCTGTGGGACGCCTTCCACGGCTATCACATGGGCACCACGGCCGAGAACGTCGCCCAGAAGTTCCAGATCACCCGCGAGCAGCAGGACGAATTCGCCTTCCAGTCGCAGCACAAGGCGGGCGAGGCCATGGCCGCCGGCCGCTTCAAGGCCGAGATCACGCCCGTGACCGTCAAGGGCCGCAAGGGCGACACCGTCTTCGACAGCGACGAATATCCGAAGCCCGACACCACCATGGCGATCCTGACCAAGCTGCGCCCGGCCTTCGCCAAGGACGGCTCGGTCACCGCCGGCAATGCCAGCGGCATCAACGACGGCGCGGCCGCCCTGGTGGTGATGTCGGCGGCCGAGGCGGCCAAGCGCGGCATCACCCCGCTGGCCCGCATCGCCAGCTGGGCGACGGCCGGCGTCGATCCCTCGATCATGGGCACCGGCCCGATCCCCGCCAGCCGCAAGGCGCTGCAGAAGGCCGGCTGGAGCATCTCCGACCTCGACCTGATCGAGGCCAACGAGGCCTTCGCCGCCCAGGCCTGCGCGGTGAACAAGGAGCTCGGCTGGGACACCTCCAAGGTCAACGTCAATGGCGGCGCCATCGCGCTGGGCCATCCGATCGGCGCCTCGGGCGCGCGGGTGCTGACCACGCTGCTCTACGGCATGCAGGCGCGCGGCGCGAAGAAGGGCCTGGCCACGCTCTGCATCGGCGGCGGCATGGGCGTCGCCATGTGCCTGGAAGCCGCCTGATTCTCTCCGTCGGTTGCCGGGGGCTCGCTGGCCCCCGGAGGCGTTTCGCTGCCGCTTTTCGTATTTGAGAATAATTCTCATTTACTTATAAGGCGGGGGTGCGCGACCTCGTCCTGCCCCGCCCTTGGCTTGACCGGCTGTTCCGCGAGGAGCAGGGCCGGCTGCGACGCCGCCTCGGCCGCTGGCTGGGCTGCCAGGCCGCGGCCGAGGACGTGCTGCAGGATTCCTTCCTCCGCCTGATCGGCAGCCAGGCCGCCACCCAGGCCAACGACCCCGCCGCCTATCTGGCCCGCGCCGCCCGCCACGCGGCGGCCGACCGGCTGCGGGGCCCCTCGGGCCGCCCCGCCGGTCAGGCGCCGCTGCCCGAGGACCTGGCCTGCGACGCCCCCCTGCCCGATGCCGTCGCCGAGCAGCGCGAGCGCGTCCGCCGCTTCGCCGCCGCCCTGCGCGCCCTGCCGGACAAGCAGCGCGCCATGGTCGTGGCCGCGCGCCTCGACGGCCAGAGCCACGCCGCCATCGCCGCCCGCCACGGCACCACCCCTGCCGCGGTGGAGAAGGCCGTCGCCCGGGCGCTGCAGCGGCTGAGCGCCTGCCTCGACGACGACGACGCGCCGGCTTCCCGCTGAGCCGCCGGCCGTGCCATACCCGCCGGCCATGAGCGCCGCCCCGCCCCGCCGAGTGGAGGCCGACCCCGCCATCCTGGCGGCGGCGGCCCGCTGGGCTGCGCGGCTGGCCGAGGGCGCCGCGCCGCTGGCCGCCCCCGAGCAGGCCGCCCTGCAGGCCTGGTGCGCCGAGCCCGCCCATGCCCGCGCCCTCGATTCCTTTTCGGCCCTCTGGGAGGACCCGGCGCTGCTGGCCGCCGCCCGCGAGGTCGCCGGCGAGCCGCCCGACAGAAAGCCGCGGCGCCGGGCCTTCCTGGCGGGCGGCGGCGCGGCGGCGGCCTTCAGCCTGGCCGGCGGGCTCTGGCTGGGCCAGGCGCCGCTGCAGCGGGCGCTCGCCGATGCCGCCACCGCCCCCGGCGAGATCCGCGCTTTGCCCCCGCTGCCCGGCGGCGGCGAGCTGCTGCTGGACACCGCCAGCGCCGTCGACCTGCCCCAGCCGGGTTTCGCCCGGCTCCGGCAGGGCGCGCTGCGCCTGTCGCTGCCGCCCGCCGCCGGCCCGTTCCGCATCGAGGGCCGCCACGTCGCCTGGCGCATCGCCCCCGGCAGTTTTCTGGCCTTCTTCCGCGAGGAGGCCGGCGACCGGCTGGCTTTGCTGCGCGGGGCGGCGCAGTCGGAAGGCTCCGGCCCCGATCTCACCGCCGGCCAGGCGCTGCTCTGGGGCGCGACGGGCGCCGGCCAGCCGCGCCGGCTGACCCTGGCCGAGCAGGACCGCGTCGAAGGCTTCGCCGAGGCCTGGCGCCTGTTCGACGCGGCGCCGCTCGCCGAGGTGGCGGCGGAGCTCTCGCTCTATCGCCCCGGCATGCTGCTGGTGGCCGCCGAGCTGCGCGGGCTGCGGGTCTCCGGCCGCTACCGCTTCGCCGATCCGGACCGCGTGCTGGCGCTGCTGGCGCAGAGCCTGCCGGTCGGCATCCGCCGCCACGGGCCGCTGCTGACCCGGCTGACCACCCCCGCATAATTTTTTAACGTTTTTGCCGCGGGCGCTGTCGGATCGGCGCAGCCCATCCCGTCCTGGACCTTGAGCGGCGCCGCGCGGGCGCCAGGATCAGGTTTCGAGGGACGTGACAGACGTGCAGGACAAGATCAGGGGCCGCATCCCGGCCATGGCCGCCGCCGCGATGTTGCTCGGCGTCGCCATGCCGGCCATCGCCCAGCCGGCGGCAGCCCCCGCCGGCCAGGCCGCTTCCGGCTTCGCCATCGCGCCGCAGCCGCTGGGCGCGGCCCTGGCGCAGTTCTCCCGCGCCACCGGCCTGCAGGCCAGCGCGCCGGCGGCCCTGCTGGAAGGCCGCCGGTCGCCCGGCGCCAGCGGCAACCTTTCCGCCCCCGAGGCGCTGCGGCGGCTGCTGGCCGGCACCGGCCTCGCCGGCCGCATCGAGGGCGGCGCCATCCTGCTGACCCCCGAGCCGCGCGCCGCGGCCGGCGACATGGTCCTGCCCACCGTCGATGTCGGGGCCTCCACCGGCGGCGGCCGCTGGCCGTCGCGCGGCTTCGTGGCCGAGGCCTCGGCCGCCGGCACCAAGACCGACACGCCGCTGATCGAGACGCCGCAGGCGATGAACGTCGTCACCCGCGCCGAGATCGAGGCGCAAGGGTCGACCAGCATCACCGATGCGCTGCGCTACACGCCCGGCGTGATCAGCCAGTATGGCGCCACCGACCTGCGCTACGACTGGTTCACCGTGCGCGGCTTCACGCCGCCGGTCCGCTACCTGGACGGGCTGCGCCTGCCCTTCGGCGCCCGCGGCTATTCCCAGCCGCGCATCGAGCCCTTCGGCCTGGAGCGGATCGAGCTGCTGAAGGGCCCGGCCTCGGCGCTGTATGGCCAGAGCTCGCCGGGCGGGCTGCTGAACATGGTCAGCCGCCGCCCCAGCCAGGTCGCCCAGAACGAGGTGATCCTGCAATATGGCAGCCATGACGCCCTGACCGCCGGCTTCGACAGCACCGGCCCGCTCGATGCCGAAGGCAAGTTCAGCTACCGGCTGACCGCGCTGGGCCGCCGCGCCGACAGCCAGACCCAGTTCCTCGACGAGCGCCGCATCTTCGTGGCGCCGTCCCTGACCTGGCGGCCGGATGCGCAGACCAGCCTGACCGTCCTGGCGCAGTACCAGCGGATCACCTCCGATGGCGGCGGCGCGCCCCAGGCCCTGCCGGTCCAGGGCACGCTCTGGGCCAATCCGAACGGGCGGATCTCCACCCGCCGCTCGCTGACCGAGCCGGGCTATGACCGCTACACCGGCGAGCAGATCATGCTCGGCTATGCCTTCGAGCACCGCTTCGACAGCGTCTGGCAGGTCCGCCAGAATTTCCGCTACAGCCATGTCGATTCCGACAGCCAGCGGGTGCAGGCCTATGCCTTCGCCGCCAACCAGCGCGATGTCGGCCGCTACGCCTGGGGCTTCCCGGAGATTTCCGACGCCTTCACCGTCGACAACCAGGCCCAGGCCGACTTCACCACCGGCCCGGTCCGCCACCGCCTGCTGACGGGCTTCGACTACCAGCGCGAGGACGCCACCTACGAGGAAAGCCAGCTGACCCTGCTGCGCGCCCTCGACGTCTTCAACCCGGTCTATGGCCTGGCGGTCACCCGGCCGCCCATGGCCAACCGCATCAGCCAGGGCCGCAACCAGGCCGGCCTCTATGCCCAGGACGAGCTGCGCTTCGACCGCTTCATCCTGACGCTCGGCGGCCGCTACGACTGGGCGACGGCGCGCACCAACAACTACACGGTGGCCAGCCGCACCACCTCGGTCATCAAGCAGGATGACGGCGAGTTCACCGGCCGCGTCGGGCTGGTCTATCGCTTTGACAACGGCCTGGCGCCCTATGCCAGTGTCTCGACCAGCTTCCAGCCGACCGCCGGCACCGACCGCCGCGGCGCGCCCTTCGACGCCACCAAGGGCCGGCAATACGAGGTGGGCCTGCGCTACCAGCCGGAAGGCAGCGGGATCTTTGCGGCGGTCTCCGCCTTCCACCTGACGCAGGAGAACGTGCTGACGCCGGATCCGCTCGACACCCGCTACAGCGCCCAGGCGGGCGAGGCGGAGTCGCGCGGCATCGAGCTCGAGGCCAAGGCCAGCCTGGCCGAGCGGCTGAATCTTTCGCTGTCCTACGCCTATACCGAGACCGAGGTGACGCGGGCCAACCGCAACGCCGCCGGCACCAGCACGCTGGGCAAGCAGCTGCCCTTCGCGCCGAACCACCAGGCCGCCGCCTGGCTGGACTACACCTTCAATGAGCCGGTGGTGGCGGGCCTTGGGGTCGGCGGCGGCGTGCGCTACATCGGCGCCTCCTATGGCGACGCCAACAATCTCTACCGCGCGAACGCGGCGACGCTGGTCGACCTGGCGCTGCGCTACGAGCTGGGCCAGTCGCTGCCCAGCCTGCAGGGCGCGCAGCTCGGGCTGAACGTGCTGAACCTGTTCGACAAGGAATATGTCAGCACCTGCATCAGCGCGACCGGCTGCTACTGGGGCGCCCGCCGCACCGTGCTGGCGACGCTGAAGTACCGCTGGTAATTTCTTTCGGTTTGCCGGGGGCCGGCGGCCCCCGGCGGCGTCTCTCTAGCAGAAATGGGCGCCGCGCGCCTCGACCGGCAGCACGTAGAGCGACTGGCTGGCGGTCATGAATAGAAGATTCCGGCGGCTGCCGCCGAAGCAGACATTGCTGCAGATCTCCGGCAGGCGGATCTGGCCGATCCGCTGACCGTCGGGGGCGAAGACATGCACCCCGTCATAGCCATCCCCCACCCAGCCGGCCGAGGACCAGACATTGCCCTCGGTGTCGCAGCGGATGCCGTCGGCCATGCCCGACTTGCCGTCCAGCGTCATGTCGGCGAAGGCGCGCGGATTGCGGATGGTGGCGCCGTCGACGTCATAGGCCCAGATCTGGTTCTTCGCCTCCGCGTAGTGGCTGCTTCCCGTGTCGGCGACGTAGAGAATTTTGTAATCCGGGCTGAAGCACAGGCCGTTCGGCTTGAAGGGCTGGTCGGCCAGCTTGGTCACCGCGCCGGACTGCCCATCGATCCGATAGACCGCCTCCTTGATGAAAGGGCGGACGCTGCCGGTGTCGTGCCGCTGGCCCTCGTAATCCATCAGCGCGCCATAGCCCGGGTCGGTGAACCAGATGCTGCCGTCCTCGGGGTGGACCACGGCGTCGTTCGGCGCGTTGAACTCGCCATCCGGGCCGCGGGCGGCGAGGATCGTCACCTGCCCGTCGCGCTCGTAGCGCACCACGTCGCGGTGCCGGTGCCGCATGGCGATCTGCCGCCCCTCGCGGTCGAAGGTATTGCCGTTGGCGAAGCCCGACGGGCTGCGATACCGGCGGGAGACATGATGGTCCTCCTCCAGGTAGCGCAGGCATTCGTCGTTCGGGATGTCGGAGAAGATCAGGAACCGCCCCGTCGGGTGCCAGGCCGGGCCCTCGGCCCAGCCCATGCCGGTGTGCAGCCGCCGGATCGCGGCATTACCCAGCTTGGCGCGGAACCGCTTCGGGTCCAGCGCGAGAACGTCGGGATCGGGATAGCGGACCGGCGGCGCCTGGCGGCCATAGTCCCGTTGCGCCTCGGCGGCCGAGCTCGCCAGCAATCCGCCGGCGATCAGCCCGCCGAGCATCGCCCGGCGGGGCGGGGTGGCAGTGCGGAGCATGTTTTATCCTCCCAAACGGCCGAGTCGTTGCGCGGCCTTGGGCGGAACTATAGGCGGGGGGCGGCCTCGCGCCGCATCGCCTCCTCGCGATCAGGCAGGTCCCGGGCGGCCCAGACCGAATCGGGCACCAGCACCCGGCGGCCGCGCGGCACCTTCACCCCGCGCGCCGGCATCACCCCGTAGATGCGCTTATGCGCCTCGACGATCACCACGCCGGCGAAGCGCGGCGCCAGCAGCCGCCCGGTGCCTTCCCACAGCCCGCTGCCCTTCAGCAGCAGCCGCGCCTGGAAAGGCGGCGTGAACAGCGCCGCATCCCGCCGTTCGGCGGCGAACAGGTTCCGCTCCAGCAGCCGCGACAGCTGCCCCGTCGAATAGGGCCGCCCCTGGCCGAAGGGGGTGATGTCGCGATGTGCCCAGAGCCCGCGACGGTTCGGCGCCACGATCAGCAGTTTTCCGTCATCCTTCAGCACCCGCCAGACCTCGCGCAGCATGCGGCGGTCGTTCTCGGCGCCTTCCAGCGCATGCACCAGCAGCACCCGGTCGAAGCTCAGATCCGGGAAGGGCAGCAGCGAATCCTCGACCCGCGTCGTCAGCGAGGCGCTGCCCGGCGGCCAGGGCGCCACGTCGGTCTCCGGCAGGCTGGCCGCGACGATGCGCGCCGAACCCTCCCGCCAGAGCCGGAGGTAGGGCGCCGCATGGCCCAGCCCGAGGATCTCCCGGCCGGTCAGGTCCGGCCACAGCCGCAGCAGCCGCTCGCGCACCAGCCGCGCCGCCACCAGCCCCAGCGGCGAGGCGTAGAAATCCCGGTGACCGTGGTTGTCTGCGTGGACCTCAGCCTTCATGCAGTTGATATAGGGCCTCGATCGAGGCGTGACACGCCCCGTGAGGGGCGCAGAAGGAGAACCCGCCATGGCTGTCACCGTCCAGGCCGTGCCCTGCCTGTCCGACAACTATGCCTGGATGCTGCGCGACACCGCCACCGGCACCGTCGCCCTCTGCGACCCGGGCGAGGCGCGCCCCGCCATCGAGGCCATCGAGGCCGCCGGCGGCCGTTGCGACATCATCCTGCTGACCCATCACCACGCCGACCATATCGACGGGGTGGAGGCGATCCGCGCCCGCTACGGCAGCAAGGTGATCGGCGCCACCGCCGACGCCCACCGCCTGCCGAAGCTGGACCAGTCGGTCGCCCCCGGCGACACGGTCGCGGTCGGCGCGACGCGTGGCACCGTCATCGACAGCCCGGGCCACACCCTCGGCCATGTCGCCTTCCACTTCCCCGACGGCGCCGTGCTGCTCTCGGGCGACACGCTCTTCTCGCTGGGCTGCGGCCGGCTGCTGGAAGGCACGCCGGCCGACATGTTCCGGGCGCTGGGCCTGCTCAAGGTCCTGCCGCCGGAGACCCTGGTCTGCTGCGGCCATGAATACACCGCCAGCAACGCCCGCTTCGCCCTGACCGTCGAGCCGGACAACGCCGCCCTCCAGGCCCGCGCCCGTGAGGTCGAGGCCGCCCGCGAGGCCGGGCAGCCCACCGTGCCCGTCGCGCTGGAGACGGAGCTCGCCACCAACCCCTTCCTGCGGGCCGCCTCCGTGGAAGACCTGGCGCGGATCCGGAAGGGGAAGGACAACTTCAAAGGCTGAAACAAGCATGGGGGCTCCGCCCCCAAGCCCCCGCCGGGGGGACAGTGTCCCCCCGGACCCCGACATTCATAAGAAACGGGAAAAGTCCGATGAAGCTGTTCTACTCGGCGACCTCGCCCTATGTGCGCAAGGTCATGATCTGCATGATCCTCCGCGGCCTCGAAGGCCGCATCGAGCTCATGCCGACCAACCCCCACACCAGCCCCGATGCGCTGCTCGCGGCCAACCCGCTGTCCAAGGTGCCCTGCCTGGCCACCGAGGACGGGCCGCTCTACGACAGCCCGGTCATCTGCGAATTCCTCGACAGCCTGGGCGACGCCGCGCCGCTCTTCCCGGCCACAGGCCCCGCCCGCTTCGCGGCGCTGACCCGCCAGGCGCTGGCCGACGGCATGATGGACGCCGCCGTCGGCCGCCGCATGGCCGCCAGCCTGCCGCAGGATGAAGGCCGCCAGGCCGCCGACCAGCGCGCCGCCGCGGCCGTTGCCCGTGGCCTCGCCGCCGCCGAGGCCGCGCCGCCCAAGGGCCTGACCGATATCGGCGCCGTCTCGCTCGCCTGCGCCCTGGGCTATCTCGACTTCCGCTTCCCGCACGAGCCCTGGCGCGACGCCCACCCAACCCTGGCCGCCTGGTATGCCGAGGTCGCCGCCGCCCAGGCCGTCGCCCGCACCGTGCCGCCGACCTGATGCCCGACCTTCGCGATCCCGGCCTGTCGGCCGGGGCGGTGATCGCCGCCCTGGGCCTCGCCCCCCACCCCGAGGGCGGCCACTACCGTGAGATCTGGCGCGACGCGCCGGCGGGCGGCGGCCGCGGCGCCGGCACCGCCATCTACTTCCTGCTGGCCGCCGGCGAATCCAGCCACTGGCACCGGGTGGATGCAGCCGAGGCCTGGCACTGGTACGCGGGCGCCCCCCTGGCCCTCGGCATTGCCGCCACCGATGCCGGCCCGGTGGTGGAGCAGGCGCTGGGCCCGAACCTGGCCGCCGGCGAGGCGCCCTTCGCCATCGTGCCCCCCGGCCATTGGCAGGCGGCCCGCAGCCTGGGCCCCTGGACGCTGGTCGGCTGCACCGTCAGCCCGGCCTTCGACTTCGCCGGCTTCACCTTGGCCCCGCCCGGCTGGGCGCCCGGCCAGAAGTGACCACCGCTAGATGAGCGACGCCGCCGCCTGGGATGCGCGCTACGGGGCGGCGCCCTGGCTCTTCGGCCAGGCGCCGAACCGCTATCTGGAAAGCTTGGCGCCCCGCCTGCGCCCCGGGCTGCGCGCCCTGGCGCTGGGCGACGGCGAGGGCCGCAACGGCGTCTGGCTGGCCGAGCAGGGCCTCGACGTCCTCGCGGTCGACTGGTCGGCGACCGGGCTGGAACGCGCGGAACAGCTGGCGCGCGACCGCGGCCAGCGCATCGCCACCGAGGCCGCCGACCTGACCGTCTGGTCCTGGCCCGAGGCGCGCTTCGACCTGATCGCCTGGGTGTTTTGCCATCTGCCCTCGGCCGACCGGGCGGTGGTCGCGGCCGGCGCCTGCCGCGCATTGGCCCCGGGCGGATTGCTGCTGCTGGAGGGTTTCTCCCCCGCCCAGCAAGGCCGGCGCAGCGGCGGGCCGAAAGACCCGGACCTGCTCTGGACCCGCGCCAAGGCCGAGGCCGATTTCGCCGGTCTCGAGATGCTGGAATGCCTCGAGGGCACCGTCCTGCTGGACGAGGGCCCGCGCCACCAGGGCCCGGCCGAGGTGGTGCGGGGGTTGTGGCGGAAGCCTCAGGCGGAAAGGCTCATCGCATAGACGGCCATGGCGCCGGCACCGAGCAGGCCGATCATGCTCCAGCCCCGCATGCCGATGCCCAGGAAGCTGTGGTCGTCGTCGCCGCCGCGGGTCAGCAGCTTCCAGGCGCCGACATTCACCAGCGCGCCCAGCATCAGCCCGAAGGCATTGGCCAGGTAGACCGCCTCCTGGAAGGGCATGCCCTCGGCCAGCCAGGGGCGCAGCCCGAAGCTGCCGGCCGCCATGCCGCCGACCAGGAAGAAAACGGACAGAAAACCGACGCCGGACCAGGTGACGAACAAGCCAAGGCTCCTTGCGATGACGCCGGGACCCCTCGCCCCGCCGCCGGCGCAGGTCAAGTTCACGCCTGCTTGCGCGCCGTCTTCGCCGCCAGCACGCCGCCGCTTGTGACCAGTCCCGCGGCCAGGGCCAGCCGCCAGCTGGGCTCGCCGAAGCCGCCGGCCAGCAGCAGCAGGGTCGAGGCCACCGGGATGCCATAGGCCAGCGTCCCCAGCAGCCGCGGGTCGCCCCGCTTCATGCCGATGTCCCACAGGAAGAAGGCGGCGCCGACGGGCCCCAGCCCCATCAGCAGCAGCGCCAGGGCCTGGCGGGCATCGGGCATGACGCTGGTCTCGAAAAGCAGGTGCAGCAGCCCGGCCAGGGCCGCGCTGGCCAGGCAGAAGCCCGCCACCGCCTCGGTCGGCACCGCCGAGAGCCGCCGCGCCGTCACCGAATACAGCCCCCAGACCAGGGCCGCCGCCGTCGAGCAGGCGAAGCCCAGCATCGCCCCGGCCGGAAACCGCGCGCCGCTGCCCACCAGCAGGGCACATCCCAGGAAGCCGAGCGCGACGCCGGCGATGCGCCGCCCACCGAGCGGCATTCCCAGGATCGGCGCCGAGAGCAGCACCACCAGCAGCGGCCAGAGATAGTTCAGCAGATTGGCCTCGACCGCCGGCGCGAAGGCGAGGCCGGCGAAATAGAGCGCGTGGTAGCCGAACAGCCCGCCCACCCCGTGCAGCCAGGCGATGCCGCCCTGGCGCAGCCGCCGCGCCTGGCCGCGCACCAGCACCAGGGCCAGCGCCGCGCTGCCGCCGATGCCCATGCCCAGCGCGGTGACCTGCAGCGGCGGGATGCCCTCGGCCAGCTTGGCCAGCAGGCCGAGGAAGGCCCAGAGCAGCATGGCGCCGAGGCCGGCCAGCGTCGCCCGGCTCATGCGTGCGCAACCGCCGCGCTGCCGCCGCGTTGCCGCGGGAGCAGAGCATGGAGCGTCACGATGGGTTTCCTGGCCCGCACGGCCATCACGGCCTTCGCCTTCTGGTGCGCCGCGCAGTTGATCGGCGGCATCAACTTCAGCGGCCCCTTCAACCTGATCATCGCGGCGATCGTCTTCGGCGTGGTCAATGCGCTGATCCGGCCGATCCTGATGCTGCTGTCGCTGCCGCTGAACGTTATCACGCTGGGGCTGTTCACCCTGGTGGTCAATGCGGCGATGCTGGGGCTGACGGCGCTGGTGATGCCGGGGATGACGATCTCGGGCTTCGGCGCGGCCTTTTTCGGCGCCATCATCGTCGCCATCGTGTCCTGGCTGGCCAACAAGGCGATCGGCGACAAGGACAAGGCGGTGAACCGGTAGGAAGGGAAGGCTCCGGGGGCATCGAAGGCCCCCAGGCCCCCAGGTTCATTTTGCGTGCCGCCTATGACCTCGTGGCGCCAACGGACGGCGGGGTCCGGGGGGATACCATCCCCCCCGGCAGGGTCGAGGGGCGGAGCCCCTCGCCGGCTTCAATACATATGCTGCCCGCCATTGATCGACAGCGTCGACCCGGTGATGAAGCTGGCCTCGTCCGCGGTCAGGAAGCACACCCCGCGGGCGATGTCCTCGGCATGGCCCAGCCGGCCGACGGGGATGCGGGCGATGATCTTCTGCAGCACGTCTTCCGGCACGGCGCGGACCATCTCGGTGTCGACATAGCCGGGGGCGATGGCGTTGACCGTGATGCCGGCGCGCGCACCTTCCTGGGCCAGCGCCTTGGTGAAGCCGTGGATGCCCGACTTGGCGGCGGCGTAGTTCACCTGGCCGTACTGCCCGGCCTGGCCGTTGATCGAGCCGATATTGACGATGCGGCCGAACTTGCGCGCCGACATGCCCTCCCAGACCAGCTTCGCCAGGTTGAAGCAGGAGCCCAGGTTGGTGTCGATCACCTCGTCCCACATGGTGCGGTCCATGCGCTTCATGGTGCCGTCGCGGGTGATGCCGGCGTTGTTCACCAGGATCTCGATGGCGCCGTGCTCGGCCTCGATCTTCGCCACCGCCGCCTTGCAGGCCTCGTAGTCGGAAACGTCGAACTTGATGCAGGCGATGCCGGTGCGCTCGGTGAAGGCGGCGGCGGCGGCGTCATTGCCGGCGTAGGAGGCGATGACGCTCCGCCCCGCCTTGTGCAGGGCCTCGCTGATGGCGGCGCCGATGCCGCGCTGTCCGCCGGTGACCAGGGCCAGACGTGCCATGGACGGTGTCCTCCTTCTGCAGAATGGGTGGTGAGGGCCGCGGCCGCTTTGCCGCGGGCCATCCACCGGCCCATGCCATCACAACGCATCCGGGGATGCCATGTCCTTGTGACGGATGGAGGGCGGGGCGGTGGAACGGCATCCAGGGCGCGGACGGGTCGTCAGCCGGGCGACGGCCGGGTCGGCCAGCCCGCCGTCGCGCCGCCATCATCCCGCCCCGAGGGCGGTGCGGAGGCTCGGGCCAGGCGGGACGCGGCGGGCATTAGCGATTCGCTCCGGATTTCCGGCGCAGCCTAGCGCGGGAACGGTCCCGGCGTAATTGCCAGCGGGCGGAAATCGCAGGCGCGAACAACAGGCTGGGGGCTGCGGCAGGGCTTCGCGGAGCTGCGGGGACAGCGGCTTCACGGCGGCGGGCGCCAGCAGGCGCCGTATTCCGCAACGCAAAAACGGTCGATCGTTCTTGCATCGTAAATTTCGTAATGGTACTCACGAATTTGTGAGGACCGGCCCCAGGCGGCCGGCCCGCCGAGGAATGAAAGGCACAGTCACCATGGCGTCTGCCCTGCGCTGCACCCTCCCTTCTTCCGACAAGCGCCGGCCGGTTGGCGAGGTCGATCAAGGGGCTCTGATGCTCATGCTCACCTATGTCGAGGCCGAGTGCCTCCGCCTCGGCGCTGCCGATTCGGCGCATCACGCGGCCATGGCCGCGGCCCTGCTGCCAGGGCCGGTCACCCGTCCTGGCGGCAGCCGCGCCAAGCTCAGTTGAGACTGAGTCGCTTTCCGCTTTTCCTCGCTCGCGAAGAGGTGTATCCGGCGCGCGCAGATTTTCCTTCTCAGCAGGCAACATTCACCGATGGACACTCCGATTGCTGCGGTCCTCTGGACCCATCAGGCGCAGCGCGATCTGGCGGCCGTGCTGCGGCTGCTGAGCCACGCCGAACGCTGCTGCCTCGATGCCGGCTCGGAAGAGGCCGCGGGCCTCGTCGCGGAAGCCATGTCGTTGCTGGCCCGCGATGGCGCCGCCCGCAAGATGGCCGCCTGATCCAGGCAACGCCCCGACCACGCTGAAGGGCCCGGCTTCTCCCGGGCCTTTGGTGTTTTCGGAGAAGGTTTTCCCAGGTCACGCTTTCTCGCCGGCCCGTTGCACCCCTGGCAGGGTCAGGCCCCCGGCAGGTTGGCGGGCTCTGGGCCGCCGGCCATCCAGTCCAGCAGCTCGACCGTGTGGATGGCGGGCAGCGACCCGCCGCCGAGCTGGGTCAGGCAGCCGATATTGCCGCTGGCGATCAGCCGGCCACCGGTGCGCCCCAGATTGGCCAGCTTGCGCGCCTTCAGCTGCCCCGCGATCTCCGGCTGCATCAGGTTGTAGGTGCCGGCGGAGCCGCAGCAGAGATGCGACTCGACCGGCTCCTTCACCGTGAAGCCGGCCTTCTGCAGCAGCTGCTTCGGCGCCGCCGTGATCTTCTGGCCGTGCTGCAGGCTGCAGGCGGCGTGGTAGGCGACGGTCAGGCCGGGGGCCGGGCGGCGGGCCTCGTAGCCGAACTGCAGCAGAACCTCGGAGATGTCGCGGGCGCGCGACGCCACGGCGGCGGCGCGGGCGGCCCAGGGCTCGGCCTCGCCCCGGAACATGAATCCGTAATCCTTCACCGTCGTGCCGCAGCCCGAGGCATTGACCACGATGGCGTCCAGCCCCTCGCCGTCGATCTCGCGGGTCCAGGCCGCGATATTGGCGCGCGCGAAGCCCATGGCCGGGTCGTGCTGGCCCATATGGTGGTTCAGCGCGCCGCAGCAGCCCTGGCCGCGCGCCACCACCACCTCCAGCCCCATGCGGGTCAGCAGCCGGATGGTCGCCTGGTTGATCGAGGGCGCCAGCACCGTCTGGGCGCAGCCGGTCATCAGCGCGACCCGCCCGCGCCGCGGCCCTTCAGCGGCATGGATGCGCGGCCCCTGGTCGACCGCCGGCGGCAGGCTGGCGGGGGCGAGGTCCAGCATCGCCCGCAGCCGCCCGGCCATCTGCCCCTGCTTCGGCAGCAGCCCGGCCAGCGGCCGCGCGGCGCGGGCCGCGGCCAGGGCCAGGCGGAAGCGGCGCGGATGCGGCAGGGTCATGCCCAGCACCCGGCGCAGCAGCCGTTCCGGCCAGGGGCGGGTATAGGTCTCCTCGATATAGCGGCGGGCATGGTCGACCAGGTGCATGTAGTGCACGCCGGACGGGCAGGTCGTCATGCAGGACAGGCAGGAGAGGCAGCGGTCGACATGCCGCACCACCGCCTCGGTCGCCGGCTGGCCGCTCTCCAGCATGTCCTTGATCAGGTAGATGCGGCCGCGCGGGCTGTCGAGCTCATCGCCCAGCAGCACGAAGGTCGGGCAGGTGGCGGTGCAGAAGCCGCAATGCACGCAGCTCCGCAGGATGGTGTTGCTGGCGCTGATATCCTGGTCGGCGAGCTGAAGCGCGCTGAAATTCGTCTGCATGTCCTGGTCCGTCCCCTGCGCCCAGGGTGAGGGTGAAGCGCGGCCGGTGCAAGCAGCCGCCGCCCGGCGGTCATGCCGCCGTCGCCATCTTGACGCATGAGCAACTTTTAAGGCGGCAACCTGGTTTTCATGGGAAGACAAGCGGCAAAAAACGGAGGACACAACATGTTGATGTGCCCCCCGCTCAAAGCCGAGATCCTTCGGCAGCCCGACCCGCAGAGCTCCACCCTGTCGGCCCAGCCAGGCGGCCAGGCCGAGCTCGCCCGCCGTTCCGCCCTGATGCAGGTTCCCGGCCAGGCAGCCCCGGCGGCCAGCAGCGGCACACGGCTGGGCATCGAGCCGCCGGTGCGCGCCAAATCCTGGTTCGACAAGGTCTAGGCAGTCCCCATCCGGCCGGGATTCAGCAGCCCGTCCGGATCGAGCGCCGCCTTCACCCGCGCGCCGATGGCGGCGAGCGGAGCGGGCTCGGGCGGCAGCACCGGCACGGCGAGACGCAGCGGATCGGGCGCGCGGAACAGGGTGAAGGTGCCGCCGGCCGCGTGCGCCGCCTGCATCACAGCCTGGTGCGCGGCTTCCGTGGCGGGTCCCGCCACCCAGACCAGCCCGCCGCCCCAGTCCAGCAGCAGCCGGGCCTCGAAGGCGCGGGCCAGCGCCCCGGCCGCCGCCGGCGCCGAGGACGGCCGCAGCGACAGGCGCCACACCGCCTCGTCCGGCGCCGCCTGCAGCAGCCGCGCCTCGCGGATGTCCTTCCACAGCGCCTCGGACGCCGCCTGCTCCAGCAACGTCACCGTGCCGAACTCGGCCAGGGCGCCGCGCAGTACCCCGGAGCGGTGCGGCAGAAACTGAGAAAAATCTTCCATGCGCAGGACGGCGGTGGGGCCGGACAGCCCGTGACCGCCTGCCGGCAGCAGCGCCGCGCCGCTGGTGCCGAAGGGGCTGCCCAGGCCGGCCGCCAGCGCCGCCACCCCCGCCGCGAGCGACGGCACGGCGATGGCCAGCGTCAGGCTCGCCTCCGGCCGCGGCACCAGCTTCAGGGTGACCTCGGTCAGGATCCCCAGCGTCCCCTGGCTGCCGGCCAGCAGCTTGCACAGGTCCAGCCCGGTGACGTTCTTGTGGACCCGCCCGCCGGAGCGGATCACCTCCGCCCGCCCGGTCACCGCCCGCACGCCCAGCACCTGGTCGCGCAGCGCGCCGCTGACGCCGATCCGCCGCGGGCCGGACAGGTTGGACGCCACCAGCCCGCCCAGCGTCGGCGGCGTCGCCACGCCGAACAGGTCCGAGAAGTCGGGCGGCTCGGCGGCCAGCATCTGCCTGCCGGTGTCGAGCGCGGCCTCGATCACCGGCAAAGGCGTGCCAGCCAGGGCCGACAGCACCATCTCCTGCGGCCGGTACAGCGTCACGCCGGACAGGTTTCGCACCGACAGACGCGCCGCCGCCTGCACCGGGCGCAGGCTGCCGGCGCGGCCATTGTTGCCGCAGACGGCGAGCGGCGCGCGCTCCGCCCGGGCCTGGGCCACGGCCGCCACCACGCCGGCCTCGTCGGCGGGCGCCAGATCGAAGGCAGCGCTCATGCGCGGCGCTCCAGCACCGGGTTGCCGGCCAGCGGGAAGACCTTGGCCGGGTTCAGCAGCCATTGCGGGTCGAAGGCCGATTTGATGGCGCGCTGCTGGGTCAGCTCGATGTCGGAAAACTGGACGGTCATCAGGTCGCGCTTCTCGACGCCGACGCCGTGCTCGCCGGTCAGGCAGCCGCCGACCTCGACGCAGAGCTTCAGGATGTCGGCGCCGAAGGCCTCGGCCTTGCGGAAGCTTTCGGGGTCGTTGGCGTCGAACATGATCAGCGGATGCAGGTTGCCGTCGCCGGCATGGAAGATGTTCGCCACCTTCAGCCCGTAATCGTCGGACATTTCCTGCATGCGCTTCAGCACCCGCGGCAGCTCGCCGGTCGGGATGGTGCCGTCCATGCAGAGATAGTCCGGGCTGATCCGCCCCACCGCCCCGAAGGCGCCCTTGCGGCCCTTCCAGATGGCCAAGCTTTCCTCTGGCGTCTCCGCGACGCGCAGGGAAATCGGGTCGAACCGCCCGCAGATTTCTTTCAGCTTGCCGAGCAGAAAGTCCTGTTCGGCCGTGTTGCCTTCGACCTCGATGATCAGCAGGGATTCGGCATCCAGCGGATAGCCGGCATGGGCGAAGGCCTCGCAGGCATGGATCGCCGGGCGGTCCATGAATTCGAGCGCCACCGGAATGATGCCGCTGGCGATGATGGCGTCCACCACCTCGCCGGCGACCTCGTTGCTGCGATAGGCGGCCAGCATCGCCCGCGCGCCCTCCGCCGCCCGCAGGATCCGCACCGTCACCTCGGTGACGATGCCGAGCTGCCCCTCGCTGCCGGTGATCAACCCCAGCCAGTCATAGCCGGCCGCGTCCAGATGCGCGCCGCCGATGTCGATGACATCGCCCTCGATGGTGACCAGCTTCACCCCCAGCAGGTTGCCCGCCGTCACCCCGTATTTCAGGCAGTGCGCGCCGCCGGAATTCATCATGACATTGCCGCCGATCATGCAGGCCAGCTGGCTCGACGGATCGGGGGCATAGAAGAAGCCGTCGCCGGCGACGGCTTCTTCTATGCCC
>NZ_MLCO01000117.1 GCF_001982615.1 Teichococcus deserti
GCTTCAGCGGCAGGGCCGGCGCGCGCCGGCCCTGCCGCTGAAGCGGCTGCTGGCCGGCCCGCGCGACCTGGTCGCCGAGATTCCCGAGGCGCGGATGCAGGCGGCGCGGGCGGCATTGCTGAAGGCAGGCGGTTGACTTTCTTATGTCTCTTTCGTAATGATCAAGAAATGCAATTTTGAGACAAATTGCGCAGGTTTTGTTAACGGCGCGCATGGATTACCCGCTTTTGGCACGCCGGGGATACGTCTAGAGTAAGCATGCGGTCATGCCGCGCCCCATCGTCCTCCGTCTCGGATAGGTTCCCGATGCAGTCTGCACTCGCTGGTCTTTCGATGCTGATCCTCGGGGACAGCCATTTCGGGGCCCAGGGCTACCTGATCACCACGCTGCAGGACCAGCTGATCCAGCAGGGTGCCAAGGTCTCGACCTATTCGGCCTGCGGCTCGCCGGCCAGCGTCTTCCTGACCAGCCGCGTCGCCTCCTGCGGCACGGCGCAGCGCATCCAGAACGGCCCGATCCAGCAGAAGCGCGGCAATGACGCGCGCACCACGCCGCTGGCGCAGATGGTGCAGCAGGCCAAGCCGAATGTCGTGGTCATCGCCATGGGCGACACCATGGCCGGCTATGTCCGCCGCGAGCTGCCGGTCGACAGCGTCAAGGAAGAGGTCGCCGCCCTGACCGACCAGCTGCGCGCGATGAACCTGCCCTGCGTCTGGATCGGCCCGAGCTGGGGCACCGAGGGCGGGCCCTTCATGAAGACCTTCGCCCGCGTGCAGCAGATGTCGCAGCTGCTGGCCACCGTGGTCGCGCCCTGCACCTATGTCGATTCCACGCGGCTGTCGCAGCCGGGCCAGTGGCCGACCTTCGACGGGCAGCACTACACGCTGGATGGCTACAAGGCCTATGGCGCGCAGCTGGCGCAGACCCTGGCGGCGCTGCCGCAGCTGCGCGACATCCGCCGCTAACCCAGCGACATCCCGACCGAAGTGAGGTGAGGCAGGCATGATCTTCGCCTCCTTCGAATTCCTGTGCCTGTTCCTGCCCCTGTTCTTCGCGGTCTATTTCCTGACCCCGAAACGCTGGCGGAACTTCCCTGTCCTGGTGCTGAGCTGGGGTTTCTACGCCTGGTGGCGCGTGGACTTCCTGGCGCTGCTGCTGGGTGTCACGGTCTTCACCTTCCTGGTCGCCCGCGCCATGGAGAAGGCCGGCGCCCAGGGGCCCGCGGCCAAGCGCTGGATGCAGTTCGGCCTGGTCGGCAACCTGGCGACGTTGGGCTATTTCAAATACGCCAATTTCGGCGTCGACAGCTTCAACATGCTGCTCGAGGGCCTCGGCCTCGGCCGCATGGGCTGGACCGAGATCGCACTGCCGATCGGGCTGTCCTTCTATGTGCTGCAATCGGTCAGCTACCTGGTCGACGTGCGCCGCGGCACCGTCCCGGTCAGCCACAGCTTCATCGGCTATGCCACCTACAAGGCGATCTTCTCGCAGCTGATCGCCGGGCCGATCGTCCGCTATGCCGAGATCAAGAACGAGCTGGTGGTCCGGCAGTATTCCTGGGCGCAGTTCGGCATGGGCGCGCGGCGCTTCATGATCGGCTTCGCCATGAAGGTGATCCTGGCGGACACCATCAGCCCGATGGTGGATTCGGTCTTCCACCTGCCGGCGCCGACCCTGGTCGATGCCTGGGCCGGGGCGCTGGCCTACACGCTGCAGCTGTTCTTCGACTTCGCCGGCTATTCGGCCATGGCCATCGGCCTGGCGCTGATGATCGGCTTCCGCTTCCCGGAGAACTTCGACAACCCTTATCTGTCGGGCTCGATCCAGGCCTTCTGGCAGCGCTGGCACATGACGCTGGGCCGCTTCCTGCGCGACTATCTCTACATCCCGCTGGGCGGCAGCCGGAAGGGGCAGACCCGGACCTCGGTCAACCTGTTCCTGACCATGCTGATCGGCGGCTTCTGGCATGGCGCCAACTGGACCTTCGTCTTCTGGGGCGCCTGGCAGGGCGCGCTGCTGGTGGCGCACCGGCACTGGCGGATGGGGCATGCGGCGATGCCCTGGATCCTCGGCCATGCCATCACCTTCCTGGCGGTGCTGCTGGGCTGGGTGATCTTCCGGGCCCCCGACCTGCACAGCGCCGGGCGGATGTATGGCGGCATGCTCGGGCTGCACGGCACGGGCCTGTCGGACGAGCTGGCCTGGCAGGTCACGCCGGATCAGTGGATCTGCATCCTGGTCGGCATCGTCTTCGTCTACCTGCCGCTGCTGCGCGGCCGCCTGCCCTTCCTGAAGCCCGCCGCGGAGCTCAGCCCGTTCTGGCGGCTGCCCTGGACGGCGGCGCCGCTGCTGGCCTTCCTGCTCGGCATCGTGCTGCTCTACAGCCGCGCCGCCGTCCCCTTCCTCTACTTCCAGTTCTGAGGCCGCCATGACCGAGGCCGTCAAGACCGAGAGTGGCGCCGAGACCGGACCGGCCAGGATCGAGCAGCCCTGGATGCGGCGCTCCGGCGCCTTCCAGGGCGCGGCGGCGGCGCTGCTGCTGGCACTGGGCGCCTGGCAGGGGCTGGCGGCGCTGTCGACCACCAGCGCGCAGAACCGCCTGCGCGCGGTGATGACCATGCCGGCCTTCCTCGATGGGCGGGCGACGGGCGCGGTGAACCACGTGCTGGCGCATCTGCTGCCGGCGGACGGGATGCTGCGCGCCGCTGGCGGGCTGCTGCGCTGGGGCGTCTTCGATTCCGGCGGGCCGCAGCTGCGCGTCGGCTGCGACGACTGGCTCTACCTGACCGAGGAGCTGCGGCCCTGGCCGGAGGCCGAGGCCAACATGGCCGCCCGCGCCGCCGCCATCGGTCGCATCGCCGGCCGACTGGCGCAGCGCGACATCGCGCTGGTGGTCGCCGTGGTGCCGGACAAGGCGCGGCGACATGCGGAGCATCTGTGCGGCGCGCCGCGCTCGGCCCAGGCGGTCGCGCGGTATGACGCCTTCCTGACGGCGCTGCGGCCGCAGCCGGTGACGGTGGTGCCGCTGCTGGCGCCGCTGCAGAGGCAGGATCCGGCCTTCTGGCGCACCGACACGCATTGGAACCAGCCGGGCGCGGCGGCGGCGGCGGAAGCCATCGCGGCTGCCGTGGGCGGCGTCACCCCGGCCCTGCCGCTGACCCGAGGGGAGCAGTTCGCGACCACCTCGGCCGATACCGAGACCAACGGCCCGGGCGACCTGCTGCGGCTGATGAGCCTGGACCAGATGCCGGACTGGATGTCGTCCTGGGCGCGGCCGAAGCCGGACCGGCAGATGGTGGAGAGCACGGCGGCGGTCGGCGGCGAGGCGGCGGGTGGCGGCGGCGGGCTGCTGGATGAGACGCCGGCGCCGGAGATCGTGCTGCTGGGCTCGTCCTATTCGCTGAACGCCAATTTCCATGGCCGGCTGCAGCAGGCGCTGGAGAGCACGGTGGTGAATTACGGCCAGGCGGGTGGCGCTTTCTCCGGCGCGGCGGCGGCCTATTTCGGCAGCGAGGCGTTCCGCGACACGCCACCGAAGCTGATCATCTGGGAGATGCCGGAACGCGCCGTGGTGCAGCCCCTCTCCGACATGGACCGGAAGCTCTTTTCCCTGTTCGAGTGATGCGTCCCGCGCCCGAGCGTGGCGCGCGGCAGCACAGACAGAAAGAAGATGGGGGTCTGGGGGAATTCCTTCCCCCAGACTTTTCTCAGATGCTGCCGAGCATCTGCCGCGCCTGGGTGACCTCATCCTCCGTCACCCCGTGATACCCGCCCTCGTAAAGGCGGGTGGTGACGTCGGCGCCCTGGCCCTTGAAGCGCTCCTCGGTCTCCAGCACGCGGGCCAGCGGGATATGGCCGTCCTGCCTGCTGCAGCCGAGCAGCACCGGCACGCCGTCGAAGCGCGCACCCGGCGTCACGGCGGCCAGCTGGTCGCCGATCAGCCCGCCGCTCAGCCCGATCACCGCGCCGAAGCGGCGGCCGCTGCGCCAGGCATATTCCAGCGCCAGACAGGCGCCTTGCGAAAAGCCCAGCAGGGCGACCTTGTCGTCCGGCAGGCCGGTCGCCGCCACCGCCGCATCGACCGCGGCCAGCGCGCCGGAGAGCCAGGGCTCGTTGCGCGACACCGGCTCGATGAAGCGGTGCGGATACCAGGTGCCGCCCGCCGCTTCCGGGGCCAGCAGGGCGAAGCCCGGCACCGCGAGATGCCCGCCCAGGCCCAGGATATCGGCCGCGCTGCCGCCGCGGCCATGCAGCAGGACCAGCGCGCGCGGCGCCTCCCCTGCCGGGACGCCGGCCCGGAGCAGGGGCCGGCCGGCATGCGGGTTCGCGCTCACAGCGGCTTCAGCCCGCGCTCGATCGAGGCGCGCTGCGGCTCGAGGAAGGGCGGCAGGGAGAGGCTTTCGCCCAGCCGGTCCTTGGGCTCGTCGGCGTCGAAGCCGGGGCCGTCGGTGGCGATCTCGTAGAGGATGCCGCCCGGCTCCCGCACATAGAGGCTGCGGAAGTAGTAGCGGTCCACCGGCCCGCTGGAGCGCAGGCGCAGGCTGTTGAAGCGATCGACCCAGGCGCCGTATTCGGCGTCCGGCACGCGGAAGGCGACATGGTGCACGCCGCCGGCGCCGGGCTGGGCCGGGGACAGGCCGGGCTCGACGCGCATATGCAGCTCGGCGGCGGGACCGCCCTCGCCCATCTCATAGACCTGCACGTCGACGGGCCTGGCATCGTCCGTGCGGTAGGTGCGGGCGCGGCGCATGTTCATGACGTCGGTCGCGAAGGCGTCGGAGCGGCGCAGGTCGGGCACGCTCATGGTGATCGGGCCGAGGCCGCGGATCTGCTGCGCGGCGTCCACGGGGCTGCGCGACCAGGGATGCGAATCCCCGCGGCCACCATCGTCGACGAGCGCCAGGCGCTGGCCCTCGGGGTCCTCGAAGTCGAGCTGCAGCCGGCCGTCGATCTCGCGGATCGGCTGCGCCTTCACGCCCTGCTCCGCCAGGCGCGCCGCCCAGAACTTCAGGGAGTCTTCGCCCGACACGCGCAGGCCGGTGCGGGTCACGCTATGCGTCCCACGCCGCTCCGGGCCGACGGGCCAGTCGAAGAAAGTGATGTCGCTGCCGGGGCTGGCTTCGCCATCGGCATAGAACAGGTGATAGGCGCTGGTGTCGTCCTGGTTCACCGTCTTCTTCACCAGGCGCATGCCCAGCACGCGGGTGTAGAAGTCATGGTTGCCCCGCGCATCGGCGGAGACAGCGGTCAGGTGATGGATGCCATGCAGCTGCATGATCGTCGTCCTTGCCCTCGTCGCGGGGCGCGCGGCCCATGCCGCCGCCCCGCCGGGCTCGCTGGGTGATGATCAGCGCTGATAGGCGCGCTGATCACCATCCAGCTTCATGTTTGAGCGGGTGATTCACGCCTTCGACGATTCCGTCTCAGGCGATCACACGCTTGAAAACTCTTCAGGCGCGGCCGCGCAGGATCTGCCCGGTCACTTCGGCCACGTGGCGGCCCTGGCTCTTGGCCATCTCGAGTTCCGCCTCGGACGGCTGGCGCGAGCCGTCGCCATTGGCGATGGTCGTGGCGCCGTAGGGCGTGCCGCCATTGACAGTGCTGTTGTCCAGCATGCGCTTCTCGGTATAGGGCAGGCCCACCACCGTCATGCCGAAATGCAGCAGGTTGACGATGGTCGAGACGATCGTCGTCTCCTGCCCGCCATGCTGGGTCGCGGTCGAGCTGAACACCGAGCCGACCTTGCCGACCAGCTTGTCGCCGAACCAGAGGCCACCGGCCTGGTCGAGGAAGCTGGCCATCTGCGAGGCCATGCGGCCGAAGCGCGTCGGCGTGCCGAAGATGATGGCGTCGTAGGCGGCAAGCTCCGCGACGGTCGCCACGGGCGCGGCCTGGTCCAGCTTGAAATGGGCGGCCTTGGCAACCTCGGCGGGCGCCGTCTCGGGGACGCGCTTCACCACCACCTCGGTGCCGGGGATGGCGCGGGCGCCCTCGGCCACGGCATTCGCCATGGTCTCGATATGGCCGTAGCTGGAGTAGTAGAGGACCAGGATCTTGCTCATCGCGTCGTCTCCGTGCCGGGGTGGTGGGCGTTTCGTCTGGGGCCAGAGTTGCGCCTGACGGTCGTTTCCTGCAAGCGTCGCATCGGAAACCTTCCGTTCACTGGAGACGAACGATGCGGCCGGATATCGACGCCCTCGCCACGCTGATCCAGGTGGTCGACTGCGGCACCATCACCGGCGCCGCCGCCCGGATGGGGCTGGCCAAGTCGGTGGTCAGCAAGCGCATGGCCCAGCTGGAGGCGCAGCTTTCGGCCAAGCTGCTGCACCGGGCGCCCAGGAAGGTGACGCCGACCGAAAGCGGCGCCCTGCTGGTGGCCCGCGCCCGCGCCCTGCTGGCGCAGCTGGACACGGTGGCCGACGAGGTCATGGCCCGCTCCGGCGCGCTGTCCGGGCAGCTGCGGCTGGCAGCACCCCTGTCCTTCGGGGCGCGGCATCTCGGACCTTTGATCGCCGGCTTCCTGCGTGACTATCCGGGGATCGAGGTGGCGCTCGACTTCGACGACCGGCATGTCGACCTGCTCTCCGGGCAATACGACCTGGCGCTGCGCATCGGGCGGCTGGGCGATTCCACCCTGCGCGCCCGGCGCCTCGGCACCAGCCGGCGCGCGCTGTGCTGCAGCCCCGACTATGCCGCCCGCCACGGGACGCCGACGACGCTGGAGGCGCTGTCGGGCCATTCCTGCCTGGGCTACGCCAATGCCTCCTCCGGGCATATCTGGCGCTTCGTGCCGGCCGATGGCAGCGGCGAGCCGCGGTCCCTGGTGCTGGGCGGGCGCCTCACCGCCAACAACGGCGAGGCCCTGCTCGAGGCCGCCCGTGCCGGCATCGGGCTGATCGTGCTGCCGACCTTCCTGCTCTCGGCCGAGGTGAAGGCCGGCGCGCTGGTGCCGCTGCAGATCCCCGGCTGGGTGCCCGAACCCGACACCATCCAGCTGGTCTGGCCCCCCGCCGCCGCCCTGCCGCTGAAGACCCGCACCCTGATCGAGCACCTGGCCGCCCGCATCCGCGAGCCCTTCGACTGGGACGCCCCCTTCCCCATGCGCCACGCGGCTGCTTGACTACAATCCAGAGAATGCCGACCCGATGCAGGAGATCCCGATGAGCCTCGCCCCCCTGCTGCCCGACAGCGAAGTGACCGCCGCCCAGGCGCGCTGCCGCGAGGCCGGCGTGTCCAATGGCGACGTGCTGACCCAGCCCATCGCCGAGGCCCGCGAGAAGGCCCGCGCCTTCCAGGCCTTCCTCAATGCCGGCGGCCCCGAGATGGCCGCCGTCACCGAGACGGTGCTGGAAGGCACGACCCCGCCGCTGCGGCTGCGCCTCTATCGCCCGCGCAGCGCCGGCGAGGGCCCGCTGCCCGCCTATCTGCACATCCATGGCGGCGGCTTCGCCATCGGCGGCCTCGACTCGCTGGACCGCTGGAAGCGCGAGATCGCCGACCAGACCGGCATCATCGTCGTCGGCCTGGACTACGCCCTGGCCCCCGAGCACCCCTACCCCCGTCCCTTCTACAC
>NZ_MLCO01000118.1 GCF_001982615.1 Teichococcus deserti
AGTGTAGTGTGTTGGAGATATCTTGCGGACACGGCGACCAGCGTGTTCGACGAGCGTAGGTTCGTCGGCAGCGTCAGGTGTGTATAAGAGACGGGTGGTGCCGCATGAAAGCGGCCCGACCGGAGGCGCCGCCCCCCTGCCGGCGGCAGCGACTCCTGCGCGGGCGCCGCCGGCAGGGGGGCGGTGCCTCCGGTCGGGCCGCTTTCATGCGGCACCACGGGCGCCGAGCCCGGGGTCGGGCCCGGGATGGGCGCCGGGCCGGGCGGGTTCTCGTTCGGCACGGTGTAGTCGGGGACGATGCGCGCCTGGGCGCCGGCGATGACCAGCACCTTCTGGCCGATGGCCAGCGGCGTCTCGTCGCGCTGGGTCACCGAGATCATCTCGCCGTTCGGCTTGCGCACGATGTATTCGAAGCCGTCGGTCTGCCCCACCCCCTTCTCGGAGGCGGCGCCGATCAGCCCGCCGATCAGCCCGCCGCCGATGCCGGCGAAGGCCGAGGTGATGTCGCCGCCGCCAACCCGGGTGCCGGCCACGCCGCCAGCGGCCGCGCCCGCCGCGGCGCCGGTCGAGCCGTCCGCCGAGATCATCACCGGCCGCCGCCCGGCGACCACGCCCGCCTCGACCTTGTTGGCCTGCTGCACGGCGCGGCTGGCATAGGTGTCGGGGGAATAGCTCGGGCTGCAGGCGGCCAGCAGGGCCAGGCTGGCCAGCGCCAGCAGCGCCGGCCCGGACCGGCGAGACGAGCGAGGCGCCAGACCTGGACGGGAGGCGAGACACGACATCGGTGATGGACTCCTGCAACACGCTGCGCCGCAACCTAGGAAGCCGGCCGCCGCCTGTCATCCCGCAGCGTGGCGGGGCACCCATGACCCGGCGCCGCCCGATGCCCTTGTGATCGGTCCCGCGCTGCGTTGCAGCATGAGCTCAACCTTCCCGGCCGGCCGGCGTTGGCACGCTGCAAGGTCGGTTGCGGGGTCATGGGGCCGCGTGTCCTTGCCCGCGCCGGCCTGCACCGCCGGCCTATCAGCCCAGGAAGT
>NZ_MLCO01000119.1 GCF_001982615.1 Teichococcus deserti
CCTGGCCGAGCTCGGCCAGGCACGCTCCTCGGATACGCGCAAAGAGGTCCCGCGTCGCTGTGCCGGCGAATTGCCAGGCGTCGGCGCCCAGCTCGGTTACAGGGATCGTCGTGACTTCGCCCAGCATGCCGTAACGCCAAGCCACCAGCACCTCGACCCGCTCCACCTGCACCACGTCGCAGCCGCGGCGGTCCAGGACCAGGAGACACGTGTAATTCGAGGCTTGGCGCCCGAAGACCTGCTGCACCCCGAAATGCACAACCTGCTCCAGGCCACGGCTGCCAGCGATCAGCTCGCGGAGCGCACGGCCGGACTGGATGGTCATGAACTTGTGTGGCACGATGACGCCCAGCCGGCCGCAGGGTCGGAGAAGGGTGAAGGCGCGCTCGATGAACAGTGCGTACTTGTCGAAGTTGTCCTGGCGCGCCGTTCTGTAAGGCGATTCCGCGTCCTGGTAGTACGTCGCCTCCTCAGGCGAGTAGGCCATCATGGTCTGGATACGGATGTAGGGGGGGTTGCCGACGATGGTGTCGAAGCCTCCCCGCGCCATCTCCGTCGGAAATTCATCCGACCAAGTGAGAGGGTTCACCTTCTCCAGCAGAGCGGTCGGCATGGCGCCGCGCACAGCGACCCACTCCGCGGCGCTTACCAGGCTGTTCCCGGGGCGCAGGACGGTGTCGAGAGCCGGGAGCGAAGGCCGACGGCGGCTCGCCACATAATCGCGCAGCGCCTCCCCCGTCTCACCCTCTATCAGCTTCAACAATAGGCTGAAGCGCGCGACCTCGACGGCGTTCGCATCAATGTCAACGCCCCGGATGTGCGCCAGCAGGATACGGCGCTTCTCCTCGAACAGCAGGCGCCACTGCCCGCCGGGGCCTTCGTAAATGACGCTGCCGGCGTGGCGCGCTGCTCCGTCGGCGACATACCACGCCAGATAGTAGTCGAGCAGGAAATCGTAGGCGGAGAGGAGGAAGATCCCGGAGCCGCAGCAGATATCCGCGACGGTGAACGTGGTGAGGTCGGCTGGCGTCCTGCCGGCCAGGGCCGGGCCAATGGTGCGCTGGACGATCGTGTCCACGACGTAGCGCGGGGTCGGTACCACCCCGCCCGCTTCGCGCACCTCTGGTTTGCTGACGATCTGGACGGCGCCAGCCTTGACAATGATGACCTCGCCGAGGAACTGCTCGTAAATCTCGCCGAGAACCTCCGTCTCGACGACGGCAAAGGTATAGGGACTCTGGGGGTAGTAGAGCTCGGCGATGATACTTCCCAGCACATCGTCGCCGATCCGAATGCCAAGCCGTGCGTCGTCCAGCAAGTGAAAAAGGCCGGAGTTGTAGAAGGTGTCAGCCCGCCGAAGCTCGGCCATCAGCGCGTCGAAAGTGCCGGTGCCGGGCAGGCTTCGTAGATTTTCGTATCGCTCGATCTCACGGTCCTCGCAGATGCGCAAGAAAACGATGCGAGAAAGGAAGATTTGTACCGCGTAGGTTAGCTCATGCGGACTGAGGCCGGGCGTGCGTGCGTGAATGTCAGCGGCGAGACGTTCCCGCCACGACCGTACCTGCTGCAGGAAGAAGCCGTCGAACTGCTCCGTGCCGTGTCGGGTTACGTCGACGGCGAGGCGGCGGTCGAAATCGCCGGAGTAGACGGCGGCCCGCGACAGCAGCGCCCACAACTCGTCGAAGCGGACGTCGAACTCGTCGTAGCCAACAAGGAGGAGGCGGGCCACATGCGCCTCGTCGGTCTGCTCCGGACGGGGAATGCAATCGTAAACGGCTAGCTGGTGGAAGTTTGTCAGCACCGAAATTGGCAAACTGGCTGAGTAACCGTAGCGACGCGTCTGGAACGCGGCGTCACGGTTTCGGGCGATGGGGACCCTCGGCTTCTTCGCCTCGACGAACAGCTTCCGCTGCCGCGCGAGGCGGAGCTCGTAGTCGGGCTTCTTTGAAAGCCGCTCGTCGCCGACGTCTACCGTGGCTTCCTCGACTACCTCGCGCAACCCGGGAGGGTGCCCCACAGAATTGTGCACGTCCCAACCGAAAGCCTCAAGGAGGGGCGTGATGAAGTCGGTCCGGGCCTGCGTCTCGTTGTAGCTGGCCTTGAGGTAGTCCGCCTCATTGCGTCGAAAGCCCTCAACTAGGGTAGCGATGCGCGTCCTGGCCGTGGCTTTGCTCGTGTCATCGCTCACTCGCCCATGTCCCGCACGGCGGCTCCCTTGCCCGCCCGCCGCCGTGCCATGCGGCGGTCGCGCATCTTCGTCCAGATGCCGCGCAAAGTGGCGCAATCTGCCTCCGATAGGCCCATGTGCCCTCTCAGGACAATGCGTGCATTTTCCTCCAAGACCGCGTCGAGACGGCCCACACGGATGAGCCGGTCTGCTTCGGCGATGGGCATGGCGCCGTTCAGCTCAGTGGGCATGAGGAGGCGTTCGGCCTCAGTAGGTTCCAGCTCCAGGACACCCCCACCGTAGCTGCGGCCCTCGATCTCGGCCGAGGCAGCGGTGAGCCAAGTGTAGGTGTTTGCGATGACCTGCTCCGGCTGCGCGGTCCGGCAGGTGAAGCGGTGGATGGTGTCCGTCGAGGTCGCGCCGGAGCTGTTCAGAACGATGCGTGGGAAGTCGTAGATCTGCCGGAACATGAACCCATCCGGTGTCCAGACAGATGGGACCTTGTACCATGGACTCCGGATCGAGCACTTGTAGCCTTTGTGAAACTCCTTCGACTCGCCGTAGCGGATGTACCGGCGGAGCGCCTCTGTTAGCCTGCCGGCCTGGTCGGCCGTGACGTTCAGAAGGTGGACGCGGTCACCCGCCGCGGCCAATTTGCTCCAATCGGCTTCGCCGAGCCGCGTCCCCTTGAGCTGCACAGAGCGCGAGACTAGCGGAGTGGTGTAGCCGCCAAGGCCGAGCTCCTCGACCTGGTCGGCCGAGAGGACGAAGAACTCGTTTTTGCCGGTGACGACGCCCACATCGATGCTGGCGTGAGTCTGCATAGCAGTAGTAATAGGCGCCGTGCGTAGTTCGCGCATGAAGGCGATCTCAGAGGCCGTCAAAAAGTACTTGAGCCACTTCTCGTGATCGTGGCGGATGGTCTTGGGCTGCGCGGCGGCCAGAACCTCGGCCGCCGTCTGGCGCATGATTTCCGCTACGGTCGCCGCCTCGGTGAGCGCGACACGGCAGTCGTTCACCTCCAAGGCTTCGGCCCGCGCGCCGTCTGCTAGGAGCAGCACGACTTCCTGCTCGGCCTTGTCGAAGAACAGCTCGTTGCAAGCGACCACGTCGACCCGCGCGAAGCGGTCTGTGATGAAGGAACGCAGCTGCGCAGCATAGGTGACCTGCAGCAGCTCCGCCGGAAGGACGAGCGCCATGCGCCCACCCGGTCGGAGGCTCAGCGCCGCCGTAACGACAAACGGGACCCAGATGTTGGTCAGGCGGTTCGGTGTTAAGCCGACCGCTCCCATAATCGCCATAGCCCGACTGCGGTGCGGCTCTGGAAAGGTCTGGTAGCGGATGAAGGGGGGATTGCCGACCACCACGTCGAAGGCGGGCTGAGAAGTCTCTTGCCACCATTCGAAGAAGTCCGACGTGCTCACAGCATCCTGGGCGCGGAGGCCGAGCAGCGGGCGCAGCCGGTCCCGCGCGCGGTCCGCCTCGCTGCCAATAACCTCTACACCAGTCAGCCGGTCGGCGATGGCTGGGCCGGGGAGCCCGAGCTCCGAGAACACCGACGCTGCGGCCGCAAGAAAGGTCCCGTCACCACAGCTCGGCTCCAGCAGCCGGTCTTCGACGCTGCGAATCGCCCAGGCGCACAGCCAAGCTGCGACCTCAGCAGAGGTGTAGTAGCCACCCCGCAACTTGTCTGCGTCGAGGTCGGCAAACCGGCCGCTGTTCGTGGCGCTAGCGGCTGCCCGGCTCCGCCCCGGAGCGCGGACGCGAGGTGTTCTCATTTCTTTCCCACGTGTAGGAGCGGCATGTCTTCCTTAAGCAAGCGGTCGATAGCCTCTCTGATGACCCAGGCGACCGAAACGCGATTCTGGCGCGCGATCTCAATAAGTTGGCGGCGCTGCTCAGGCGTCAGATTGACTGACTGACGGTGCAGGCAGCGCTCATCCGCATTGCTTGTTGCGGTGGTCGGCATACGCGTTCTTTCTGCATCAATATGCACCACCTTACACCATGAAAGTTCGCCAATCTCAAGCGGCTGAACCATCAAACATGCTTTCACATTTCTTCAAACGGTCGTTTGGGGTTAAAAAAAAGGGGCGGACAGGGTCAAATTGGGGGAGATGACTGCCCCGGGGGCCCAGTTCCTACCTCCGCGTCTCCACCGAGGGGCAGGGCCGCTCCGGCCTAGAGGCTGTTATGGACCCCCGGCCAGTCCCGCAACCTGCTTGAGCATGAGGCAGTCGAAGGCGACGAGGTGGAGATCGGCCACAGTAACTGGCGTAACGCTCGTAGTCCTTGACCAGGCGGCGGAAACGCGTGGCCCAGGCGAAGGACCGCTCGACCACCCAACACCGGGGCAGCAGCACGAAGTCACGCTTGGCTTCAGAGAGCTTCACCACCTCGAGCTCGATGCCGTGCGCCTTCGCGGCCGTGGCGGCACGCGCGCCGGTGAAGCCCTGATCGACATAGGCGAGATCGACGCTCTCTCCCGTCGAAGCCTGCACGGCCTGGGCCAGGCGCCCGACCTCGGCGCGATCGTCCGCGCTGGCGGGCGTGACATGCAGCGCCAGCAGGTGCCCCAGCGTGTCCACCGCCAGGTGCAGCTTCGAGCCCCTTCTTCCGCTTGGCTCGACGGTCTATCCATGCGCGGGACCCACTCCCGCGCGGCTCGGCTGCTGGAACACCCTTGCCCTCGCGCCATGACGGCGCGGGTTGGTCAGTTGTTGGCGGCGCCCGGCGCGACAGGCGCGGACAGCTTGCCGAACTCGCGGGCGATGATGCCGGCGATCTTGTCGTCGTCGCCGATCACGCGCCGTACATGCGGGGCAAGTTCCTTGCGGATCGCCACGACGCCTTTCGCGATGGCGGCGGCCTTCAGCGCGTCGCGCTCGAGGCCGATGGGAGGTGGCCGAAGTTCTCGTTCATGTCGCCGGCGACGCGGCTGGCCATGCCGACGATCTTGGCCAGCGAACTGTCCTTCGCTTCGCGGCGCAGCTTGGCGGCCCAGAGGCCAAGGGCGGCGGTGCCTTGGCCCACCAGGATGGTGACGGCGAGGTGGATCAGCCGGCCGAGACTTCGACCCTTGCCAAGGACACCAGTCCGATACCGGCATGACCAAGCGGAACTGTCCCGGCTGCGCTATGCTGTGCAAGCCGCGGTTCAAACGTGACGGATGAAGCGGTGGGCGGCATCCCTGTGCCCGAGCCGATCTGCTGCAGCCGCCGCTAGAACCGATAGGCCAGCCGCCCAACCCCCGCATGGGCGACGTAGTGGTCGCCGAGCTCCAGACGGTACAGCAGGCCGAGCTCCCAGTCGTCGGCGCCCAGCAGGTCGGCCCCAAAGGTGAGCTTCGCCAGCAGCTCCGGCATCGGCGTGCGCGCGCGGAAGCCGTCGCTGCCCTCCTGCCCGGCGAAGCGGGCGCGCGCCGCCCAGTCACCCGGCGCCAGGGCGGCGACGCCCAGGCTGGCATAGGGCCGCAGCAGGCTGGCCGCGCCGAGGCGCAGGCGCCCGCCCAGCTCGATCGCCGGCTCGGCGGTCAGCAGCGTGGCGCGCTCGGCCTCGACCGCCAAGTTGAAGGGCGCGGCGCCGCTCTCGGTGTAGCCGCCGCCGCGCAGATGCGTCAGATGCAGGTCCAGCCGCGGCTGCAGGTAGCCGCCCTCCAGCGGCAGCCGATAGGCGAGGCGGGCATGCGCGCCGGCGTGCCAGGCGGTGGGCTCGGCCTCGGCCGTGGCAGCGAAGCTGCCCGCCGAGAGGCGCCGCTTGCTGTCGTACCAGCCATAGCCGAGGTCGAGGCCGCCGGAGAGCTCCCAGCGCCCCTGCTGGAAGCGCAGCACGGCGCCCAGCATCATCGCCTCGCCGGAGACGCGCGAAGTGCCTTGGTCGCCGCGGAAGCTACTGCTCTCATAGGCCAGCGAGGCGCCGAGCGACCAGCCCGGCGCCAGCACCCGCTGCAGCCCGGCCTGGAAGGTCCAGCTGCGGGCCTGGTAGCCCAGGCTGCCGCCTCGGCTGCCCTGGTCGGCCTGGCTGCCCTGGGCGCGACCCCAGGCACAGCCCTCGGCATCCGCCGCATCGCGGTCGCCGCATTCATCCAGCATGGCGGCGACGAAGCGGTGGCTACTGGCCTGGCGGAAGACGGCGATGGCGCCCAGCGTCTGGCCCGACAGGCTGTCCAGGCTGCGGCCATAGGCGGCTTCGTCGGCGGTGCCCGCCAGGGCGGTGAAGCCGGCTTCGAGCGGCGCACCGCGGTCCCACAGCTGCTGCAGATGCGCCGCGACCCGGCGCTGATTCTCCCCCAGCCCGGCGGCGGCGCCGGCGAATTCTGCCACCGGCTGCAGCCGCAGGCTGTCGCCGCCGGCCAGCGTCTCGAAGCGCAGCAGGGGGGTGCGGGTGGCCGCCAGGCCGTCCTCGACCACCAGGCCGCCGGTCGCGCGCAGGACCGTCACCGGCCGGTTGGCCAGCAGCAGCGGCCGCACCTCCAGCGTGCCGGCCAGGCGGGCGGCGCCCAGCACCAGCAGCTGGTCGCTGGCGCCGCCGGCATGGTTGGTCTCCAACACCAGCCGGCCGCCCGGGCCCTGGATCAGCTGGCCGGTCAGCACGGTCTGGCCGGCGGTGCCGATGCCGCCCACATGCAGCGCGCCGTCGTTGCGCAGCGTGCCGCCGCCGAGGTCGATCGTCCCGGGGGCGGAGAGGATGCCGCCCGGCCGATTCGCCAGCAGGCTGCGGCCGGGCTGGTCGTTGAGGATGACGTCGCCCAGGATCTGCCCGGTATTGGAGACGGTGGTGTTGCCGCCCGGGTTGAGCGTCAGGATGGCGATGCCGCTGGAATCGGCGCGGCCGATCACCCCGGCATTGTCGATGCGGTTGGCCGTGCCGCCCAGCAGGCGGATCGCCGCCGCATCCTGCGCCGTCGCCGGCTGGCCGCTGCCGGCATCCGCCAGCCCGCCGGAGACGGCCGACGCCGCGTCGAGCGACACCTGGATCCCCCCAGCGCCGCTGCCATCGCTCTGCGCCAGGATGCCGGCCGAGCCCAGACCCGCGGCCACCACCCGGCTGCCGGTCAGCGCCACCGTCACCGCGCCGCCGGCGCCCTCGCCGCCGGCGGTGCCGCGCGCCTGGACATGGCTGGCGCCGTTGCCGTTCAGGTTCATCAGCCCGCCGCCGCCGCCGATGCTCTGGGCGAAGACGCCCGGCGCGAACCGGCCATTGGTCGCGACCTGCGCCCGGTCCAGGGTGATGCCGACTGCGCCGCCGGCGCCGTCATTCGGCCGCACCGCGTCGCCGGTGCCCAGCTGCGTCTGGCCGACCGCCGAGACATCGCCGGCCAGGCCGCCGCCGCCGCCGATGCTCTGCGCCAGCACGCCGAAGGCGCCGTCGCCGGCGGTGCGCAGCAGGCTGCCGGCCTGCAGCCGCACCGCCACCACGCCACCATCGCCGCGCGCGCCGCCGCCGCCGGGCCCGCCCGCCGGCACCAGCGCGCGGCCGCCCACGACCAGGCCGCCGCCGCCGCCGATCGACTGCGCGACGACGCCATGC
>NZ_MLCO01000012.1 GCF_001982615.1 Teichococcus deserti
CTGACTGGACGTCAAGCCTAGCTCCGGCCGAATAACCCCAAACCTGGCATTGCCATGCGGACATTCAGCCAATGCGCTGATGGTGAGGCGTCATCGTGCTTGATCAATAAAGCGCTGGGAGCCTAACCCCGCTCCCTGCGCCTTCCGCACTTCGTTCAGCACTGCCTCATGCGTCGCCAGGATCCGCCGCAGCGTGGGTTTTTCCCTTGTCACTTGCCTCGGCGATTGCCCTTGTGCATCTCCTCAATCCCCATCGTTATCTGCTCGGCCATAGCCGTCGCGTATCTTGAGCAGAACGGCGGCTGCTCCTGGTCGGCTGCTTTACGGCGCTAACCGTCGTCAACGACGCAGCTATCCTCGCAGCGGAAACGTTGAGTTCGACGGGCTGAGTGCCTGGCCTTCTCTAGGAGGAGTCTCCCGTGACAGTCATCGTCTCTGTGAAAATCAACGACGGTGTCGTGATGGCGGCCGACAGCGCAGGCACCATGGCCAGTGGGCAGGTCTATGCCCATGCTAACAAGATCACAAACCTCTATGAGGGCCTGCCAATCGGCGCGATGTCTACCGGCGCAGGGGGCATCGGTAGTGAATCTGTGGAGACACTTCTGAAAGACCTGCGGCGGCGCTTCGCTGGGATGGACCCCGCGCACCCAGACTGGCGTTTAGACCCTACGGCCTACACGCTAGGGGAGGTTGCGCAGCGGCTGCGGGCATTCGTCTTCGAGAAGGTCCTGGCCTGCGGTGAGGACACGCCTCTACAAATACGGGTCTGCGGCTATTCTACCGGGCGTCCGCTGGCTGAGGTGTGGGAGGTCAGCTTTGCCGGAGGAGCCTGCTCGGCACCGCGCTGCATCATGGGCGAGGAGAGCTTCGGCATCTTGTGGGACGGGCAGTACGAGGCCCTGAACCGTCTGATCCTTGGAACCGGCTTTGAGATTAGAGCGGCGCTTACCCGCCACGGGGTTCCCGCGCATCAAGTTCCGACGTTGCAGGAAAACCTCGTCAAAGACCTCTACGCCACACTCTCAGTTCCAGCGATGCCTATCCAGGACGCGATCGACCTCGCACGCTTCCTCGTCGAAACAACTATCGGCTTTGTGCGCTTCGCGGTGTTCCTTCCCAAATCCGTCGGCGGCGCAGTGCAGATTGCCGTGATCACCAAGCACGAGGGCTTCCGCTGGGTCCAGCAACGGAATCTTTATCATCCATAGGAGAGTATTAGAGAATTGGTGAGAAGCTGAGAAGGACGCATATTTGCCGACAATGCGGCAAACGTCGTTCAGCCACCCAGCTGTCGCGTTTTTCGAGAGTTATCGTGCAGAAGAAGGCAGTTCCTACCGATCAAGAGCCAGCGCTTATGCTGGCGGCTGGTCGGTCAAGGAGGGGGCCAGTGACGATCGCACCGAAGCCTCCAACCAAGTTTCAGAGAAGGGCGAAGGCACCTGCACAACGGGCAGGCCCCAGGTGCGCAGACAGGCCTGCAGACCGCGACCAGGTGCATCGAGCTCGGCCTCTTCGGGAAGCAAGACAAGATGCGCTTCCTCTTGCTGGAAGAAGAGAAGCGCAGCTGCAGCATTGGGAACGATGCCTGCAACGGTAGCGTCGGCGCGACTGACACAGAGCGCGATGACTTCCGCCTCTTGGCTGTCTTCTTCCACGATCAGAACACGGCCGAGCGATGCGGTAGCCGCGTGGTCAGGCATTCCATGGCAGCCTCTGAAATTTGGCAGGCTCTATATCGGCAATGAACGTAGGCTCCTACACGAGAAACGTAGTGGCCTGGTCAGGACGGCACAGCCATGACCGAGAATTATCGTGTCCATATGCCGAGAGGCGCGAGCTTCAAACCCTGGTTGCAGCCTGGTGCGGCCGATGCGATAGAGACCGCGGGTGCAGTTCCAAGAACGGGGCGGGCAGGGCGTAGCGTTGGTCGGGCCGCCAGCGTGCATTGCCTATGCCCGGAAAGTGCCCTGATGGCCCAACACATCCACGCCCGCCCCAGCGCTCTCCGCCGGTTCCTCGAAGCGCAGTCTTCTGCAGGCCTCGTCCTGATGGCCGCCGCAGCCTTGGCATTGGTCATCGCTGATTCGCCTCTGGCTGGCTATGACGCTCTGCTGCACAGCTATGCCGGCCCTTTGTCGATCAGCCATTGGATCAATGACGGGTTGATGGCGATCTTCTTCCTGCTGGTCGGGCTGGAGATCAAACGAGAAGCCCTGAATGGGCAACTCGCAACCTGGCCGCGCCGCGCCCTACCGAGCATTGCTGCGGCCGGCGGTATGGCGCTGCCGGCACTGATCTACCTGGCCTTCAACAACGGACCGACGCTGCATGGCTGGGCTATCCCGGCCGCAACTGACATCGCCTTCGCGCTTGGCGTCATCTCTCTCCTAGGCAAGAGGGTCCAGCTTCGCTGCGGGTCTTTCTGGCAGCCCTGGCTATTATCGATGATCTTGGAGCTGTCGTCATCATCGCCCTCTTCTACACGGCAGGCTTGTCGCTGCCGGATCTCGCCGGCGCTTCTGCTGTGGTGGCTGCGCTGATCGGCCTGAACCGAATTGGGGTTCGCCGGCTTCTTCCGTATCTGCTGCTTGGGCTTGTGCTGTGGTCGCTGGTGCTGCGGTCCGGGATTCATGCCACGCTGGCAGGCGTGATCCTCGCCTTCACGAATCCTCTGCAGAAAACACCAGAGTAGGCCGACACTGCGGCGGATTGTCCACTTCATCGGCTAGAGCATACACTGCACCTGCCGGTCGGCTTCTTGATTGTCCCTGTCTCTGTCTTTGTCTTAGCCGACGCGGGCGTGCCGCTCTTAGGCTTGTCCGCTGAAGTGCTGGCGGCGCCGGTGACCCTCGGCGTCGGGCTGGGACTGCTGTTCGGCAAGGTTGCGGGTGTGTTCGGCTCTCCATGCTGGCGATCCGCTTGGGGGTGGCGGACATGCCCGCCTATGCAGGACGTCTTCAAATGCTCGGCGTGCCGCTGCTCTGCGGCATCGGCTTCACCATGAGCCTCTTCATCACCTTGCTCGCCTTTCCTGGCGATCCTCTCCTGTAGGCCGAAGCAAAGATTGGGATCCTTGCCGGATCGTTCATTTCTGGTCTGCTCGGCTACGCCTTGCTGCGCATTGCGCCGCAGGACTGGCTTGGCACGCCGTCACGGTAGAGCCGACATGAGAACCGCAAATTATCTTCCTTGCAGAACTCTCAGGCTTAGTGGGCAACCGCGGTACGCACTCCCGTCACCGCCTGATAGACGGCCGCGATAAACGTGAGGTAGGAAAACGGCCAGGCCAGTTGCTCACCGGCAATCCGCGTCTTCGGTGAGCCCATAGGGCTCCAGCCAATGACCAGGGCTGGTATGTGCTGCTCCGCCAGAATATCGCCAAGCGCCTCGGCGCCTTGGCCTCGCTCCAGGCCATCGGCGAAAACAACCGCAGAGATGCATTCGGTGCGAAGGATCAGCAAGGCTGCTTCCACACTTCGGACAGGTCCTGCGACGACTGCCCCTGCCTTCTGCAAAGATGCCAGAAGATTGTCGGAGCGGATGTTGTCCTCTTCCACAAGCAGAATGCGGCTCGTTGGCAACTGTTCCATGGGATCGCTGGGCATCGACGCAAGCTTTCAATGTGGGTGCTCAGACATGCAACACGATAATTGGAACCGGGTATGGCAGAAATCGGACCCAATTATGAACGGGTATCATCCTGCCAAGCTGACCGGTCAGATTGCCGCTAGGACCCCGCGCGTCCCATGAACGCCTATGAATTCAGCAAGGCGCTGCGCGTGATCCGCTGGTCCTTCATTGAGGCGGCCGGGCAGCTGAACCTAGCCGACAGCACCATCGGAAGATGGCCAGCGGCCATGCCAAGATGCCCGACGACATCTCCACCTGGCTGCGCGCCTACGCCTCCGAACTCGACGGCGTGCATGCCCAGCATCCGCCGCCGCGGCGCCCGGAACGGCTCGCCAGGTCATGGACGAGCCGCCGGTCGTCACGCTGCTGCCGGCAGGCGGGTGCGTCGGCGATTGGCGCGGCTGGCGGCTCGATATGCATTGCGGCTGCTGCGTCACCCAATGGTCAATCAATCGCATGATCGAGCAGCAGCGATTGCCAGCCTGGCAGCTGATCAGCGTCGCCGTCGCCCGGCTGCGCTGCCGGCAATGCGGCGAGCGGGTTCACAGCGCCACCTTTCGTGACCGGGAAGGCACCGGGGTACATGGCATCGTGCATCACCGCACAGGCATCCTGGTGCCGGTGCTCGAGGACCTGCTGCAGGGCTGACCCATTGCGCACAACTGGAGCCAGGAAAAGTTGATGCGCTACCGGCGGGCGGAGCCGGTGGACGACTTCGTCAGCTGGATGCTGGTAGCCGGCTGCGCCCAGCACGGCGCGCGCGCCCACCTGGTCTCGACCCTGTTGAAGGCGCCGAACCCACCGGCAACGCTGGGCGCGTTGGCCGGCCGGCTGCAGAGCCACTCTTGCCGCACGCAACCCAAGGGCGTGCTGCTGCGGAAGCATGACAAGGTACCGGCCAAAGGCAGCATCTAACTGCGCTACCCGGCCAGCGTGAAGCGGGCTGAGCGCGCGCCCTGGGGCATGGAGCAAACGGAATGGTGGGCGCCTATCTGGGGGCATGCAGGCGGCGGAAGCGGTAGGGTCTGCTTCCGACTCACCGGTGCGGCGCCCTATGCCTCTAAACCGCCGAAGCAATGATGAAGGAGCAGAGTCGATCAGAGGCGGAACCGCAGCATATGGACCTCTGCTTACCAAGATGCACAAGCTGGCACCTGTCGAGGGATACGGCGAGCACTGCTGATGGCCGACCTGCGCCCTGTGCACGATTTCCGAACGGTGGGCTTCTGGATGTGCTAGATTGTTTTGGTAAGCCGTGAAGCCATCGAAAACGCTTTGTACGACGGCGATGCTTTTTTGGCACCAAAGTCAGGCGGCAGCCACGCTGCTCTATAGCATCGGCGCCTTCGCTCCCAAACTGCCGAACGACGTGCCTTGCGCCCTCCGACCATACAGGATCGGAGGCTTACGACGCGTACGCGTCTCGGAGGCTATTATGCAAAGGCCCTACCCGTTTACAAGCCTGCATCCCGGATGGGACGGAAGGCTGATGCTTTTCGATGTCCTGATCGATAGCAAGGCTGTTCCCTGTTCCATCTCCAGGTCGGCCATATTAGAAATTGCCGAGCATTGCTCCGAGGTGTGCTTCAGCCTTCCGTCGTATTTCAACCGGAATCGTGGGCTGATCGAAAACATCGCCCGCAGAAAGTACGCAGAGCAAACCAGCAGGCTTCCTGGTCGCCTGCATCTCTGGGCGGACGATGTCGTGGAACCGCCGCCGGGGGGCTCACCCACCACAGCAGCTCAGATCGCTTGTGCCGATGTGCGTGGCGTCAAAGCTGTGGGAGTTCGCTTCGCCTAACCGGCAGGCGCTTCAACTTAGGCTGGCAAGGGCGTGAAGGTCATCAATAAGACGCCGATGCGTCCGCTTCATGACGGCGACCTTCCGGTACCTCCCGCGTCATCGCTTCACTTGATCTTCGAGCAGGGTAGGATCAGTTCAATGCCATCGCACATCACAGCCGCAGCCTTAGATGCCTCTTCCGAAGAACGAAGTGAGGATGACGGCATGCCGGAACACCCTTTGAAAGCGGCCGATGCCCTGAAGTGGGCGGCTGATCGGGGAAAAAGAGTTGCCGATGCTGAACCCGGCCCGGGCCTACCCGAGCTGGAAAAAGGCCGGCGCATTACCTGTGAGGAAATCCGCACTGATGCCTATTTCCTGTGGGAGGCGGACGGCTGCAAAGAAGGTATGGCTGAGACCTACTGGATCCAGGCACGTGACCGTATCAAGGCCGACCGACGCTTTCTGACGATCAGCGAGACCAGCTTCCCCACCTAGAGGCTGTTATGGACCTCCAGCCAGGTAACGATCAGGCTGGGGGGGATGACTATCCGCAAACCTTATCCATCCAACGTTTCCGACGATGAGTGGGCGCTGGTCGCGCCCTATCTGACGCTGATGCCGGAACATAGCGGCCAGCGCGAGCATCAGCTGCGCGAGGTATTCAACGGGCTGCGCTACGTCATCAAGACGGGTGCGCCGTGGCGTTGAATGCCGAACGACCTGCCGCCTTGGGCCACGGTGTAGCAGCAGGCGCAGCGCTGGCTGGCGGCGGGTGCTTCGAGGCCCTGGCCGAGGACCTCCGCCGCGTCCTGCGTGTCGCCGCGGAGCGGAAAGCGCAGCCCAGCGCAGCCATCCTCGACAGCCGAACGCTGCGCTCCTCTCCAGAAAGCGGCACCCGCGCCGGGTATGACGGGGCCAAGCGGAAGAAGGGCTCGAAGCTGCACATGGCGGTCGACACGCTGGGGCATCTGCTGGCGCTGCACGTCACGCCCGCCAGCGCCGACGATCGCACTGGCCAAGGCCGTGCAAGCCTCCACAGGAGAGAGCGTCGACCTCGCCTACGTCGATCAAGGCTTCACTGGCGCGCGCGCCGCCGCGGCGGCAAAGGCGCCCGGCATCGAGCTTGAGGTGGTGAAGCTCTCCGAAGCCAAGCGTGGCTTCGTGTTGCTGCCACGGCGTTGGGTGGTCGAGCGATCCTTCGCCTGGCCACCCGCTTCCGCCGCCTGGTCAAAGAATACGAGCGCTATGCCAGTACCCTCGCTGAACTCCACCTGATCGCTTTCGCCTGCCTCATGCTCAAGCAGGCAGCAGGACTGGCCACCGGTTCATAACAGCCTTTAGGCTATCAAGTACGATCCGGAGGCGATGCCTCGAAGTGCCGCCCGCATGGCCTTCGGTCGTGATCATAGCAGCGGTGCGGTAGGGCGAGATGCTGCTGAGAGTTGGTTTATCGAATATTTTATGGATTTCGCCTGTTGGCAGATCAGTGTGCTTGCCGAAATTTGGCAGGCACTTGAGAGTATCCCTAAGGGGCCTCTCGGTCATGTCTATGCCGACGCCCGCTGTGTGGAAGCCGTTTCCTGCGGAGGGAGCAGATCAAGTTTAAGATTGGAGCTCGATCTCGCTGACCTTCTTCTGAGACCCTTCAGAAGGGATACCGATCAGCACGACCGTGTGATGGCCGTTCTTCCCGAACGATAAGCGGGGCTTATCGTGCGGAACAGGATCTTATTTCGTGGCTGATCGGCCTTGGTGCTGCCGCTGGATCACGGCATCCGACAGGGTGGCAATGAGACGGTGGGGTCGAATGGCCACTGAACCACAGAATGGTCGCGGAGCAGCGGGTCTTCATTGTCCGCGGGCGTCAGGCTGAGAACCACCGACGGCACCATCTGCTGGTCAAGAAGAGCTGCCAGCGGGTCGGCCCGCGTGGATCGGAGAAGGCTGTTGTAGACAGCGCCGTCCAGCGTCATCGAGGTCGCCAACTCAAGTGCATGCGAAACTGTGGCAACTGGACCAACGACCTGCGCTCCTGCTTCTTCCAAAACGTCAGCCGCATGGATCGCGAGCAAGTAGCTATCCTCCGCCACCAAGATGCGACGACGGAACAGCGCAGCATGAGTTATTCCCATGCAGACCTCCTCCGTTAGCTTTGGAACCGGTCATGCCGTTTCCGTGAATTATCTAAGCAGGAGCAGGCCTTTGATGCAACACGTTTCGATATAAAAACTAAGATGCCAGCTTGTTGTCGTGGCGCCCTTCGCAGCGCCTCGGCGATCTGCTTGTCGACATTTGCCCTGCGTCCACTCACTTCAATAGCGGGCATTATCGTTCTGAAGAAGTTGTGCTGAGTGGCATCTTGCTACCTAGGGTTACATATTTCCTGCCGATGCAACCGGTGTGAAATGAGGAAGCAAGCTATGCCTGGGCCCGAAACACCTCTCCAGAAGGCGCGTCGGCGTGTCAGAGAGGGGGAAGTCCGCGTGGCAGATCAGGCGGCGATTGTCGCTCACTTGCAAACCAGCCCTTTTCTCGAAATTGCGTCGATCGCGGAGGACCTTCTGCAGCAGTACAACGAGCTTCTGCAGCAGGCTCAGGACCAGGTTGTCCGGCTGGAACGAGCAGGGAGCGCCCACCTCAGCTACCAAAAGGCGGCCGTTCCAGCCTTCCGCAAAGGCAGAGCCGCAACAGCCGGTGCGGAAGGGCGTCACTGAGAGGCACGAGCTTGTTCCCCGTCTGCCAGCCGTGTGGGGAGCATAGGCAATGCGGCAACTGGCAGGAGCTCTCGCCATGAGCGCGCCAGCCGGGAATTATCGTGCAGAGCTGCCCGCGAGGATCGCCGCTGCGGCGCCGGTTCGGCCCATGGACGCCTATGAATTTAGCAAGGCGCTGCGCGTGATCCGCTGGTCCTTCATCGAAGCGGCCGGGCAGCTGAACCTGGCGGACAGCACCATCCGGAAGATGGCCACTGGCCATAGCAAGGTGCCAGAGGATATCGCCGTCTGGCTGCGCGCCTATGCCGACGACGTGGCTGCGGCCCGGAATCGGCACCCGCCGCCGCGGCGCCCTGGCCGGCCGCTGTCATGACCTGGCGCACCCGCCCCGAAGACGAGCCGGTGACGCTGCCACCCGCCGGCGGCTGCATCGGCGATTGGCGGGGGTGGTGGATCCAGGTCACCTGCGACTGCGGACGGAAGCTGCGCCCCGTTACCGTGGTGGCCGATCAGAAGCGGCTGCCCGACTGGTTCCCACTGCCGGCGGCGGTTCACATGATGCGCTGCGTCCAATGCTATGGCCGGCCGAAGGCAGCGGAGCTGCAGCGGGGTCGGCTGGTCGGCGGGGGTGCGCCGTATATAGGCCGAAACAGCCTGCGCGTGCCGCTGCTGGACGAGCTCTTCGGCGACTGACGCCATGGCGCACAACTGGAGCCACAAGAAGGTCATGCGCTACCGGCGGGCCGAGCCGGTGGACGACTTCATTGGCTGGCTGCTGGTGGCCGGCTGCGCCCAGCACGGCGCGCGCGCCTACCTGCTTTCGACCCTGCTGAAGGTGCCGAACCCGCCGGCGACGCTGGGGGCACTGGCCGGCCGGCTGCGGTGCCGCTTCTGCCGCACGCAGCCCGAGGGCGTGCTGCTGCGCAAGCACGACAAGGCGCCGGCCGAAGACAGCATCTGGCTGCGCTACCCGGCCGGCGTGAAGCCGGCTGAGCGCGTGCCCTGCGGCATGGAGCGGTCGGAATGGTGGAGCGCCTATGTCGGCGGCCGTATGCGCCGGAGAGGGATCCTATGAGCACCGTCGACTTCTTTGCGCGCTTCGACCAGGCGCTGGCCGATATAGCCGCGCAGCGGCAGCGGGAGCGCGCCGAGCTCGACGCAGCCCTGCAGCTGGCGGAGGAAGTCCTAAGCGACATCCTGGTGGTGCTGGACGAATATGCGGTCGGTCTGACCGGGCGACTGGACGCGGTCACTGAGCACAGCGCCCACACGCGCGAGCTGAGCATCGAGGAGCAGGAGAGCCGCAGCTTCCGGAAGCTGATCTACACGCGCTCGGAGTCCGGGCAGATCGCGGCCTATCAGGTCGGCATCGCCGGTGACGAGCTGGAGCCGGATCAGCCGATCATGCCGATGAGCGATCCGCGCAGCCTGACCAAGGCCACCGTGCAGCAGCAGGTTGAAGCCTTCCTGCTGGCGGTGATCGCCGAGCGGCCCGACCTGGTGCTGAAGATAGCGACGTGATGATAAGGCAGAAGTCGCTAGAGTCAGCATCTCTCGAGCGGTAGCATTTGTCCCAAGCCTCACGACGGACGATCCGAATGCTACGCTTCATCCCGCTTGTTCTTGTCATATCGGCATTGGCAGTCCTCTCTGGACCAGCTCAAGGGCAGCCTCGACCTGCTGAGCCCATCGCCTGCTCATCAGGCTCCAATGCAGCCAGCTTCGCTTCTAAGGGCTGTTAGAGCTTGAGAGCTGTTCCCATATTCCAGGCATGACGAAGCGCAAGGACGGCCAGCTTCTCACGGATGCGGTCTGGGCGGTGTGGGAGCCGCTGATCGAGGAGGTCAGGCCTCATGGCAAGACACCGCCGAAGGATCTGCGCCGGACTGTCTCTGCCATTCTCTGGCGGCATCAGAACGGCGCCAAGTGGCGCAGCATTCCAGCCGACCTTGGACCCTGGTGGCTGGCGGCCCAGCTTTTCATCCGCTGGACCAAGGCCGGTGTTTGGGAGCGCCTGCTGGACTTGGTTCAGAAGCGTGGCGTAGCGCTCGGCATGACCTTTCTGGATGGCACCAACGTTCGCGCCCACCACAAAGCGGCAGGCGCAGAAAAAAGGGGGCCCATGGCAGAGAGCGAGATCTCCGCGAAGCGCTTGGCCGTTCTCGCGGCGGCTATGGCACCAAGGCTTGCGTAATCGCTGATGGGCGCGGACGGGCCATCGCCTTTGCTCTGGCTCCAGGTCAGGCACATGAACTGCCGCTCGCACCTGGTCTGCTTGACAGTCTCCCGGGTGTGCCGGGCTGGATCATCGGCGACCGCGGATATGCCGCCGATGCTTTTCGCGAGCGGATCTGGGCCATGGGTGCTCGGCCAGCCATTCCGCCGAAGCGAACGGATGCGCCCGTCGCTTGTCCCAGTTGGATCTACAACAACCGTTCGCGGGTGGAGAACCTCTGGGCACGGCTCAAGGAATGGCGGGCTGTCGCGACCCGCTACGAGAAGACTGCCCAATCCTTCCTCGGCGTCCTCTGCCTCGCCGCCGCCGCCGATTGGATCAAGCTCTAACAGACCTTAGTGCTGCTAGTATGCTGGCCATCCTGAGATCGAGCTGCCGGCCCGGCGACATCATCAGTTTTCCGCCCACTAATGCTCTCTTTGCCAGCGTCGCCTGTGACTTCACAAAAACCATTGTGCACGTCGGTTCAGTAATGCTCTGCGTCTACTCTGGTGGACGTGAGCACCGGTGATTGCTTCTCCGCGGGTAGAGTGATGCCCTCGGCACTCGTAGGATGGAGGCAGAACTTTCGGAGGCGATAGCCCGACATTGGCCACGCTGCGCAGGCAAATGGAGCGGCTTTGCTAAATAGAAATAGCCCGACCGGAAGAACATAAACCCCCGGTCGGGACGGACTACATCTCCATGACCATTACCATTGCAGCGAAGGCCTGCACGATCACAATCTCCATCAATCTTGCTGACTTAGCCGACTTGGCCAGGGCCATTATCTGGTTGATGATGGGCGGATAAATGTGAGAGCGCCTGGCGCAGCCTACAAGGCTGCGTCAGGCTCATCCGCTAATCAGCACCTCGCCCGCGCGCTGCGCCTTGCCGCTGATGGAATAGGTGGTCTCAGCCGTCTCGATATCGAAGCGGCCGAACACCTCGCGCACGCCGGGCGTGTCGTTCAGCGACAGCAGGAAGCGCCCCTTGATGCCGGCGAGGAGCTCGGCCAGGCGCTCGAAATCGGCGCGGTCGAAGACGCCCGGCCCATAGTCGCGCTCGCAGCCCCAGTAGGGCGGGTCGAGATAGAACAGGGTGTCGGGCCGGTCATAGCGCGCGATCAACTCGGCATAGGGCAGGCGCTCGATGACGACGCCAGCAAGGCGCTCGTGAACTTCATCGAACACGGCTGTAAGCTTGGTCACGTCGAAGCGCGCGGGCGTGGCAGGCGCCACGCTGAATTTGCGGCCGCTGATCTTGCCGCCGAAGGCGGTGCGCTGCAGGTAGAGGAAGCGCGCGGCGCGCTCAAGGTCGGTGAGGGTGTCCGCATTCGCGGCCAGCAGGCGCTCGAACTCGGCGCGGCTGGTCAGCTGCCAGCGCAGCATGTCCATCAGCGCGACATAGTGGCGCTGCAGGACGCGAAAGGGGTTAGCCACATTGGTGTTGATGTGTTGACCGCCTCCGCGCGGGCGCGGAAATGCCGGCTCAGAAAGACGCTGCCATGCTAACGGAACGCTCGGTTAGTTATATTGGCACCCATGCCGTCTTCGCGTAGGTGGCATCAGACTCAATCGCAAAGTCGATCACAGCGCCTTCATCGAGGCAGAACGATACGAGCTTATAGCTGGAAGCTATATTTTTACTATTAGAGAGATCTTCGAGAAAAGCGAAGAGATCGCGGAGGAAAAAGCAAGGCTGACGATGCCCTTTGGCAGCACGACGAAAATGAGCCTGGGTCAAGTGAAGGTTTCTTTCCTGAGAGGGCCAGATTGCACCAACAGCTACACCTCTAATAGCAATATCGTTAGTTTAATGGTAGTATGAGTTGCGACTTCAAACAATCGGCACGGCGGGCGCGGGTAGCTTGCCGAACTCGCCGGCGATGATGCCGGCCAGCTTGTCGTCGGTGCCGCTGACGCGGCGGACATGTGGCGCGAACTCGTCGCGGATGGCCTTCACGCCCTCGGCGATGGCGGCGGCCTTCAGCGCCTCGCGCTCGAGGCCGATGGGCAGGTGGCCGAAAGCGTCGTTCATGCGGCCGGCGACGCGGCTGGCGGCGCCGACCAGCTTGGCCAGCGAGCTGTCGCGCGCCTCGCGGCGCAGCTTCGCGGCCCACAGGCCGAGGCCGGCGGCGCCCTGGCTCAGCAGGATGGTGACGGCGAGGTTGATCAGCAGAGCGGACATGGTCGGTCCTTTCAGGACGCCAGGCGCATGGCCTGGAAGGGAAGGGAGGCCAGCCGACGCGCCCAGCCGAGGCCGAAGGTGGGCCAGGTGGACAGCGCGGCCATCAGGACGATGCGGCGGGCCTGGAACTCGATGGCGACGGCGGTGACCCGGTCGGGGTCTCCGTCGCCCACAGCGCGGCGCAGGGCAGCCAGCGTGGCCGGCCCGATCAGCCCATCAGCCGGGGTGCCGATGCTGGCCTGCAGCAGCTTCACGGCCGCCGCGACGCCGTTGTTGACCGCGCTGTCGAAGACCAGCAGGGCGAGGGCCAGCGGCAGCTCGTCACCCTGGACGCGGTCCCAGTAGAGCCGGCGGTAGATGGCGCGGGCGTCGGCCAGGGTCAGCGCCGCGATATCGAGGGTCGGGAAGCTGGCGGCCGAGATGCCGAACTTGGTGCCACGCAGCAGGCCCTTGTCGGCCTTGCCGCCGGTCCAGTTGCCCGGATCGGCACGGTTCAGGGTGAAGCCGCCTTCATGGCCGATCAGCAGCTCGAAGGCGCGAAGGAAGAGGTCACGGCTTGGCCTTCTTCAGGGCGGGCACCAGGTGCCCGAGGAGGGGCTCGATGGCGTCGGGGCCGATGCGCGCCAGCAGGGCGATGCAGAGGGTGGCGCCGCCGGCGGAGAGGCCGGCCCACTGCGCCAGCGCGAGTGCCAGATCAGGCCCATGGCGAAGGCGTTAGGCACCTCCCAGAGTTCAGAAGATCTTTCGCAGTGGCAGGTTCAGCGGGCCGCGTGCAGCGGCCGGATGGCGCTGCGGGTGTGACAACGGCGGCAACGACCGTTTGCGGTTGAAACAGGCATTGAATGCCCCGCCCCGCCTCAGGGTGGGCACTGGGGCGGCCTCCTCTCTTCCGCTCTTCGTACGCCTACTATTGCGTCTCCACCGATCAGCAGGGCCGCAGCAGCCTCGGGCTCGAGGCTTAGAAGGCGGCAGTGACCAGTTTCATGGCCAGCCAAGTCGCCGGCCGGCTGATCGCCGAATACGAGGAGGTGGAGAGCGGCAAGAGGAACGACCGGCCCGAGCTGGCCGCTGCCGCCCGCTCCGGCCGCGCCGCGCCGCGCCGCGCCGCGCAGACAGCGCGCGCGGCCTCCTACGCCAACACCGTGCTGCCCTACATCGAGGCGGCGCAGCGTGCCGGTGCCTCCAGCATCCGGCTTGTCGCCGAGGCCCTGACCGCCCGCGGCATCCGCCCGCCCTCCGGGGGCGAGGTCTGGCATGCCACCCAGGTGCGGCGCATTCTCCAGAGTAGGGAAGCCTCCGATGGCACCCCGCAAGCCGGCCGCTGAAGCGGCCACCCCGCCGGCCACAAATTACCCGGTCATCCGCGAAGGCGCTGGTGGCCCTGGCCGAGGAATACGCGACCGGCGCGGCCGAGAAGAACCGGCTGGAGAAGCGGCTGAAGGTGATCAAGCCGGTGCTCGAGGCGGCCATGGGCGGCGCGCCGATGGCCACGGCCGGCAAGCGCATCCTAACGCAGGGCGAGGTGGCCGCCGTGCCGAGCGTGCCGGCGAAGACCATTACGGCCAAGATGGTCGGCGACGTCATCCCGGGGAAGAACGGCCGGGCCGGCTACACCACCCTCGAGGCGCGCTGACCATCGGCAAGCTGCGCGACCCCTACTACGCCTCGGCGGAGTGGCGGGCGCTGCGCCGGGCGGCGCTGGAGCGTGATGGCCATCGCTGCACCGCTCGGGCCGTGGTGGTCGACCGCATCGTGTCCCGCCGGCGGGCCGGCGGCGACCGCCTGGCTATCCTCCGGAGCCTCTGCCGACCCCATGACAACCGGGTCAAGGAGGACCGGGGCGGAGCCCGCAGGAACGGCGGCCTGCTGAGAGCTTGAACCTAGGGACCAAGAGGAGGCTCTACTAGCAGCTAACCAGTTCATCCTCGGTGCACCCGTTTGGGCCACACCGCAGAATCAGCTTTTTGCCATTCTTGCAGGCGGTCTCCATGCAAACGGCCCCTGTCGGTAAGGTTGAGCAATCCGCCAATCCCATGACTCTCCGCGGCACTCCATAAATCTCCGTTAGCTCGCGAAGATGCGGCTTCTGCTCGAGAAGCTTTTTGAAATCTTCCTTATCCATTAATGGTTTCCTTTGCTGATCATTATCTTAAGGTGATGTTCTGCAATGCACGCGCTACTGATTGCCCAATGATCGTGGCATCGTGGAGTGCTACAGCCCTAGGATCTAAAGCAGCAGGTACACCGCGCTCGTCTGAATTGACGACCTCCGCAAGCGTCAGAGAGACGTACTGGGTTGAAGTCCTAGCTGCGGCGAGGAGATCACCATTCTGGTTCGCTGATAAGCGAATTAGATCCCAAGATGGAGTTGCACTTCCGCCGTAAGTAACAACGAAAGTCGCTTCATAATTGAAGGCGCTGAACGGAAAACGCTCGTCGGACACTGAGCTTCCAGGTATGGTTCCCGGTACAGCAGCTATCAAAGTCTTACTCAAAATGAATTGGCCAATGTGTAGGTTGCTGTTAATTCCCACACCTCCTTCCGCCACGCAGTTTGTGTTAACCGGCTCCTGAAGCAGGTCGCGAAAGCTATAGGAAAACGAAACGAGTTCTTTCCTGGTCGCCTCTGTCTCAAGGTTGACACCCAGGCCAAAGGAGAAAGCCTCTCTAGGATTAAATGGCGTGATGAAAGTCACGCCTGGCTTGAAAGAGCTCTTTTCATTGACCGTTAGCTCCAGAGTGACTTTTGCTCCCCAGTTCCTGAGCCAATCGACGCTCTTGCCAGTTGCTCCAGCATCCTTCGAAAAATGATCTAGAGCGTTCCTGACGCCTTCACGGATCTCACACTTGATGTGGTTGATGATGCGGTTCTCTTCAATGCCTTGTTCTCTTTCATCGGAAGAGAACATCTGCATTTTGGGTGTGACAACTCCGCAACCAACAAGAGACGCTGGCAGGAAAGCTGCGAGCATCAATCTCGAGAACTTCGTCACCGCCTTCTCCCACTCCCTGCGCGACGAGAATGATAGTTCATAACGTAATGTCAACGTAAACCGCTGAGGGAAGGCGGTTGATTTGGATAAGTCCTGACTTCTGCAAGACGCTCTTGAAGGCTCGCGCAAGTCAGGCATTACCATCGTCATTATCGGAACCACAGATGCCCGACATCGCCGCCCGCACCACTCGCTTCTCGGGAAAGGTGCTGGAAGCTTACGCGAGGCACATGCTGCCGGAAGGCCTGACCGTCCGTGCAAGCACGGACGCCGCACCGATCGAGGAGATGACGGCCGCCATGGACGGCGAGACCTGGTTCACCAGCAGCGAGGCGAAGGCCGCTGGCCCAGTCGACAGCATCAAGGACGTGGAGCCTGCCTCCGGCCCCGAGAACAAGGGCGGCGCGGGCCTGAAGGCCGCCGCCGGAGATCGAGCGCCGCCGGCGCCTGGCACGCTGGGCCTCGGCCGCCTGATCCCGCCCTGCCACCCCTGACGCGCGGGGTTCGCCGCGGCACCTCAGGCCGCCTCCGGGCGGCCTTTCTCGTTCCTGGAGAGCTACATGCGGACCAAAGAGCTGCGCGCGAAGCGGGCCAAGCTGATCACCGACGCCCAGGCTCTGATCGACAAGGAGGGCGAGACCCCCGAGGAGATCATCCGCTTCGACGCCATGATGGCCGAGGCGGATGGCCTCAAGGCGCAGATCGATTGCCTCGAGAACGCCCTCCAGCTGCAGGCCGAGCCGGCCGAGCAGACCCTCGAGACGGCTGATCGCCAAGGCATCTCGGCCGACCAGGCGGAAGACAACCGCTAGGCGGAGCGGCGCCTGCTGGTCGCCTGGCTGGCCAATGGCGTGGCCGGCCTGGAGGGCGACGACGCGAAGAAGGTCCGCGCCCGGCTGAGCGCCGTCGAGGGCGTCCGCAACGCGGCCGGCACCGGCAGCGGACCCGCCGGCGGCTACACCATCGCGCCCGACTTTAAGCGCGAGCTGCTGGTCGCCATGAAGGCGCAGGACGGCATGCGCGAGGCCGCCCGCGTCATCAGCATCCGCACCGGCGTCGAGCTACCCTGGCCGGACCGACGACACCGCGGCGGTCGCGATCATCATCAGCGAGAACAGCCAGCTGCCGGATGGCGAGGGCATGACCTTCGGCAGCCGTATGCTGAAGAGCTTCACCTACTCGACGCTGCCGATCCGCATCTCGCTGCAGCTGCTGCAGGACAGTGCCTTCGACTTCGACGCGCTCATCCGCGACGCCTGCGCCGGCTGCTTCCAGCGCGGCACCGATGCCCATTTCACCAAGGGCAATGGCACGACCCAGCCGGAGGGCCCGATCCTGGGCACACCGGTCGGCCGCACCGCCGCCGGCCAGACCACCAGCGTGACCTGGGACGACCTGACCGAGCTGGAGCACAGCGCCGATCCGGCCTACCGCATCGGCGCCCGCTACATGTTCCACGACAGCGTCCTGAATACGCTGAAGAAGCTGAAGGACGGGCAGGGCCGGCCGCTGTGGTCGCCGGGTGTCGCGGTCGGCGCGCCCGACACCATCAACGGCTATGGCTACTCCATCAACCAGGACATGCCGGTGATGGCGGCCGGCGCGAAGTCCATCGCCTTCGGCAACTTCAAGAACTACGTCGTCCGCGACGTGCTGAACCTGCAGATGGTGCGGCTGGGCAGCTCCCTTTGCACGCGGACCAAAGCAGTGGGGGTTTCACCCTCCCCCCCCATAGGGGGACCGATGACATTCGAGCTGATCGCTGGCCCCGGGTTCGACATCGAGGAGCCGCATTGGGAGGCCCTGATCCCAGCCCGAACCGCTGGCGAGCACGTCAGGCTGCGCGACATAGCTACAAACTGCTCAGATATCGCTGGATGGGTGTTTCAGACCGTTAAACGGACGTTTGGGTTTGAAACACCCCCTCCGGTTAGCAGCTGGTGGCCTTTACGTTTCGTCAAACCACCGTTTGGAAACGTAAAGGCTCACTATCCCATAGTCCCCGGTGAGCATGGCCCACAGACCGCCTCTCAAGGCGCCGGACGGCGCTGGCGTCCCGGAGGGGGGTGGAGAGGCGGCGACCTAATGTCGAATAGCTTTTATTCGGAGCGCGCCATCATTTTGTGCCGACTTTGGGCCACAGCAACTTCCTTTCGCAGCATGCGGCGATCTTCTGCGGGCAGGCCGTCAATGGTCCTGTTCAGCAGAGGGAACATGTCGTCGCTTCTCACGCCGCCTGCGGCGACAAGAGCCTCAATCTCTCGAACTAAATCGTCTATCACGGCTCTCGCAGCGATCGCTGACTTGGCCATAACGCCATCCTTGATTTTCCTCTGGAGTAAGAAAAACACTTTAGGTAGGCGGGTTCCACTCCAAATTCTCGGCGCGGCTCATCCACAGCCTATGGGCCTCGAAGCGTATGAGAGGCTGAGCGCCTGCAGGAAGTCCGGCAATAGCATCGTCCAGCAATTGCGACGCCGCGTCCGGATGGACGTCACCCTGAAGAATCAGGCTTGTCACGGCATCGACCATGGCATCGGCAACGTCTTGCATCAGGCTTGAATGGCTAAAGTCGGGCTGGGAGAACACAGACAACTCCGGGCTCGAAAACGGCTAAGGGCGCGCACCTGACACCGTGCGAGGAACCAGGTCTAGACACGCCGTCGCGAGCGGAACCTTGGCCATCACATGTTAATTGATTGCAGATCCTCTTGGCCTCTGCTGGGGCTTTGTCGTTTCAGGAGTTCTGGTGCTTGGCAATCCCTTCGAACAGTCTCCCGCTTAGTGAGCCTACGCACCCAGGTGCTCAAGCCGCGGGTGATCAAAGTCGCCTCCACCATCGTCCCCATTGCCGAGGTCGCAGGCCAAGGCGCTTGCCCCTGCCCGCCGGTGACCGCGGCTCATCCAGCTGTGGCGGCCTGGCCCCCCACCCCCCCTTTCGGGTCCTTCCTGGAGGGGGTGGGCCCGCGGGGTATTTCCCACCCTGAACCGACCCTAGCTGAAGGGTGCAAAATCTTGTCCGCAGTGTCCGCACCCTTGTCCGCAGGCATCCCCATCCGGAGGTTTGCCTTGCCTCAAAAGCTGCGACGGCAGCTGGCCCAGCGCCGTATAAGTGTCGAATATCTCGACACTTTGCCGGACGGAACGATGGGCACTGCGCTGGTTCACAGCGGCTGGCGCAAGACCACTGGCGTGCGGACAAAGGTGCGGACAAGGGTGCGGACACACCGCAGTGTCCGCACCCTTGTCCGCACTGCGCGCGCGCCGGTGTCCGCACCCGCAACGCTCCTCGAAGAGGGGGAGGAGCAGCCGCATGGCGGGACACTGCGGCGCCAGCAGTGCGCAAGAGGGTCCAAGGGGCGGCGATGACGAAAGCCGCATCGCGGCAGTGTTCCGGCATGCGGATGGCACCTGCCAGGCACGGGACTGCGGCAGGCGCTCTGCGGCAGCTGCTACTCGACCAAGACGGCGCGGGAGCGGCGACGATGCCACGCCAGCAGCAGCCCGTAGGAGCCCGCTGGCGGCTCCGGGCTGGCGGCGGCCGTGCCCCCCGCTGCTGCCTTGCCCACCCACCTCCTGGCGCCGCCTGACGGCCGCGCGCCGCAGCGGGAGGAGGGGGGGAGTCCGATCCCTGCCGGCGTGGGGGACCTCCCACCGCTGAGGGGGCACATTTGCAGATTAAATCCCCGGCTTTGATTTCCGCCGCTTAAGGTTTTGATTTATTCCTCTGTAAGTTCAGAGAGATAGAGCGCATAGAAAGGTGGAAAATCAAAGAGTGAAATCATAGCTCTGGAGGGGCAGAGCGAGCCGCCGTCTCGGCAGCTAGCTGCTCAGCCTTCTACAATCTTTTGAGGGGAAACGTGGCTTCTGGCTTAGTACAGGACGGCTCAAGGTGCCGCTATGGGAAGGGAAAGGTACTTGCCAAGGTCAGGCCCGGCCCCTTGTATCGCCAACAAGTTCGCTAACCGCCTAAAGTACGAAGTTCCGGAAAAATAATGTTTGCGCAGAACCAAATTTTAATTTATGTTTTATAAAATATTTCGTTTGGCTCGGCCTGCACTCTTCTGCTCCTTTATGAGCGCCGAGCCTGGTGTCCGCCTCTCTCGAAGTATGCTCCGTTCAGCACGTCGCTGTACGGTCTTCCGCTATGAGGAGGCACCATTATGTCGATCGGCACCGTTAAGTGGTTCAACCCGACCAAGGGCTTCGGCTTCATTCAGCCGGATGACGGATCCAAGGACGTGTTCCTACATATTTCCGACGTCCAGAACTCCGCCCTACAAGCGCCGAGGGAAGGCGATAAGCTTTCCTACGATCTCCAACGCGGCCAGCAAGGCAAGATCTCCGCCTGCAACTTGAAGCTTGCCTGAGGTGGACCGCAGGGCATTGGCGCTCGTCTCTGCCCTGCCTCTTTTTGCCTGGATACTCCATTCCAACTTGTCAGGCCTGGTGACAGCCCATGCGCAAGGCACTGGCGTCGCCGTGAAGGATAATATGACCATCTCTCAAATTAAGCCTCATTCGACGCCTTCTGATGGGCCTCGCCTGCGTCTCAAGTCGGCACCCGCCAGTCCCTCCGGTCTGACCCTCGAGGAGATCCGCCGGATTATCCTTGATACCATGGGCTAGCTGGAAGCGAGGGCCCACCATCTTCCGGACGAGTACAGACCGACGCCCAGCCGCTCACCTCCTTGCACATAGATTTAAGGATGGCCATGAAGCCCCACCGTCACACCGTCGGCCAGAACCTCATGCTGCTTTCAGCAAAGTCGAAGGGAAAGGCGCTCGAGATCTACACCATAGTCCGTCTGCTTCCGAATGACGGCACAGATCGCGAGTACCGCGTGCGGCACCAGCGCGACGGGCATGAGCGTGTCGTCCGAGAGAGTGACTTGCGTAGCCCGGAAAGTCCGGCCGTCTTCTGACACCCACCCATCGCTTAAAGCCAGCGCCTGCGTAGACCATCCCATAGACATCCCAGGCCGGCCGACTACCAGCAGCGTCGTCCATTCCTTGTGCCTGATGGCAAGGCGCTTGGCCCCTGCGTATGGTTGGCACGTCATAGGCTGCGCCGGGCGGCTTCCTCGATCACCGAGGTCAGCGCCGTTTCCAGCACTGCCTGCAGATCGGGCTGTTCGGGCATGATCGGCGTCCCGACAACGGCGATGCACCGGGCGAAGGGTTTAGGGATAACCATGCGGTCCCAGCTACCGATGCGCCAGGATTGCGCCGTATGTGCAGCACAGGGAACGATGGGCACCTTGGCAGCCACAGCCATCCGGTGGCAGCCCTGTCCGGCTCGGCGGCGCGGGCCACGCGGGCCGTCGGGAACGATGACGGCAACCGACCCGGTGCGAAGAGCACCAAGCAGCTTACGCGTTGCCTTAGTGCCACCGGCGGAGGAACTGCCGGAAGCAACGCGCAAGCCAAAGCGGGCAAGCAGCCGAGCAATCATCTGCCCATCCCGGCTGCGTGAAATCATCACAAGCCCTTCCTTGCGGTGAGCCGGAGGTTGCCCCTGCCAAAAGGCTGACCAGGCCATCGGCATCAACGGCAGACACTCATGCCAGAAAGCCAACATGAAGCCGTCAGGCCTGGAGGCCAGTTCCCGCATCGCTGTGGCGCCATGAATTTCCCAGCGCGCCGTACGGCGGCAGAGGTCGAGATAAACGCCAAGCAGCCGTGCAAGCAAAGCGCTCTGCAGCGAACTGCGCCACGCGCGAGACAGATGCCCCCGCGGCAAAGGGGCGCTCAGCGTGACGGCCTATCAGGCAATATCCGGTAGATCGACAGCATGACATCACGTCCTGAAGTTGTGCTGGCCCTACACTGCTTCTCCTCTGACCACCAGAAGAATTGCCGGCTATCCCGGCTACCCGCCTAGACCGAAGGGCGGGTGCTCAAGAAACTGGCGCAGCTGAGGAGCTGCCGTGTGGCGATAGTAGGTATCGTCGACATCGAAGATCCTGCCAATTTTGTTCGGTCAATTCATGACGCTTGCTTTGCGGATGCCAAGAGGCCATGTTGATGCGGCTACGCCATCACGCTCGATTCACTTTCTTCTCACGCAGAAGAGCTGAGCTCGCGCCGGATCTCTCAGGATTTTCGATCTTCCTTGTGTTGTTGCGTCATGGCTCCATGCGAGCCACAGTCATCATGGCGTCCGCATTGCTCGCCTGTTCAATGGGACAAGCGGATCTGATCCCATCCAGCAGGGTGGACACGCGATAAGCGCCTTTCTCCACCTCTGCTTCGTCCGGCTCTCCAGCTCGAACAGGTCGCACGAAGTAGGGTCAGCAGGGTGAGCTTCTTGCATAGCCTGCGTTGAGTGCGAGCTTCTGCGGGGTGGCATTCGCTGCCCCGTTCCCGTCCTGCCAGCACCTGGCTATGGATCGTCGCCGGTTTGTAGGCTGTCCAGAACAGTGTCCTGCGGAGAATCAGCATGCGACCCCACAGCTTCAATGTCGGCCAGACCGTTCAAATTCACGCAAGCAAGCAGGAACGAAATCTGCCCAGTGGCATGTACACGGTGATGCGCCTTCAGCCAAATGACGGCACTGACCGCGAGTATCGCGTCCGCAGCCAGAGCGACGGCCATGAGCGCATCGTTCGTGAAAGCCAGTTCAGCGGCATGAGCGAGGTGTGGCCCTTCTGGCCTTTACCCACATCCCAAACCGGCACTCGCCCGGAAACCGCCCTGATACGCGAGGGCAGCGTTCGGCAGTTCATCACAACGGTCAGGAAAGAACCATGAGTGTGGAACGGATCATCGATCAGCACGAGGGCTTCCGAAGCAGCATCATAATCCGAGCCGGCTTCGAGATCAGCTACGATTGTCCACAACCGACCCCGATGCTGCTGATGCTCAGCCCGCACTCATCACGCCTGTCTGATATTATGGCGACGCAACGGATAGACTTTTTTCCCACAATGTCGCAGCAGACCTACCACGACAGCTTTGGCAATTTCTGCACACGGATTGTGGCGCCACAAGGTCCGCTCGTCATAGCAAGCAGTTTCAATCTGCGTGATAGTGGCCAGCCCGACCCACAGTATCCGCAGGCGATGCAGCATCCTGTCGATCTCCTACCAGATGCGATGCTGCTCTACCTGCTGGGCAGCCGCTACTGTGACACCGACAAGCTCATGGAAATCGCCTGGTCGCGCTTTGGACATCTGCCGCCTGGCTGGGGCCTGGTGCAGGCCGTCTGCGACTTCACCCATCGCCATATCGTCTTCGGCTACGAACATGCCAGCGCCACGCGCAGCGCCTCGGAGGCCTATGCTGAGCAGCGCGGCGTTTGCCGCGACTATGCCCATCTCGCCATCACCCTTTGCCGCTGCCTCAACATCCCGGCGCGCTATTGTACAGGTTGGCTAGGCGATATCGGCGTGCTTCCTCCACATGGACCTATGGACTTTGCCGCTTGGTTCGAGGTCTGGCTGGGCGATCGCTGGCACAGCTTTGATGCGCGCAACAACACGCCAAGGATCGGACGCATTCTGATGGCCCGTGGCCGTGATGCGACGGATGTTGCCCTGGTGACAACCTTCGGCACATGCACCATGACAGGGTTCCGCGTCGTAACGGACGAGGTAGAGCCTGGCGAAATTCTGCCGTATTAGGCAAGGAATCGAGTTTTCTGAAACCGATCCTGGGCTGCGTCCAATATTGGCTATTGCCTCGCAAGACCCAGTTCGCGCCAAACATGCTCGTATTTGGCAGGATCCAGGCCGCGCGGCTGTGCCGCCAACCATCGGATGGAAGCAAGTCCTGCCTCGGTAAAATAAGCCCGGTGCCCGCATGTGGCGCCGGGTCGTATCTCGAGCAGGCCACGATCCGCCATGCTTTTCACCGCCGACGGTATCCTTGGCTGTCCTGCCTTTGGGCCGCTCCGCCAAATGCGCAGAAACATCCCTTCCAACAGCACGGGAGGGCATCCAAAGCGGATGACCATCTCACTACGGATGAAGTCACGCTCGGAGGTGTTGAGCCTCATGTCGACGCCGTCAACATCGGAAGGGGATGTCATAGTGGCAAACTAGCACATCCCGTCGCCACATGCGCCATCAGATGATGCCTAGTGGCTGGCTTCGGAGGCCCCGCTGGCGAGCGTGCAGCGACGGAGGTTTCGCCGGTCGACTGACGTTGTGCATCACGCTGACCGGCAGGCAGTATAGTCTACAATCTGATCCAGCGACGGGTCGGTGAGAGCAGCGGCAGTCGGCGCGTTGCCTGGGGGTGGCTCTACGATGTCGTCTGCCCAGATGTGCAACCGCCCTGACATCCTTCCACCCCCCGCCGTATGCTTGCTCCTCGCAACACCGTCGATCAGCAGGCGATGCCGGTCGAAGCAGGAGGGAAGATCCAGGCCCTCACCTGGGAAGCAGGCCGCGACCTCGATCAATGCCGATCGGGAAATTGAGCAGGATATCCATCCCTCCTCTACCATCACTCTGAAGAGCATCATCCTGCCATCCCAGTTAGGGCGGAGGACGCGCTGCTGAAATTGGATTTGCATGATTGTTCCATGGTGCCGTGGCGCCGGTCGCCTCGGGCTTGGCGACCGTTTAGGGAAAGGCAAGCGTGTCGAATGCTGATCAATACAAAGCGGCGTCAGAGATACAGGGGCAGTTTTCCGTCGAGCATCTCTCTGGCCACGGTCAGCAACCTTGTGGGGCCGTAAGGCTTCTGCAGCAGTCTATCGCCAGTTTTGAGGCCCTCTGGCCCGTCCAAGACATCCGGCCGCCCTGTGGTGAAGAGGATGGGCGTGCCCGGATAGCGCAGACGCATCAAACCTGCGACGGCGATACCATCTAGCTTTCCCGGCATGTGGATGTCGGTGATCAACAGGCTAAACCGCCTGTCTGCTGCATCGATCAGCGCTGCGGCCTGTTCGCCGCAACACGCTTCACACACCTCGAAGCCCGCGCTACCGAAAACTTCGATGATGACGAAACGGATGAGGGCCTCATCCTCTACAACCAGAATACACACGGTGGCTCCAGTTTCAGGCTGCCCACCGGGCCCAGTTCGCCACACCTAAACGCCGCCAGCCGGGTTTGGTTCATCCGCCGCACGATCTTCTGCGAAGGACAATGGTTGGGGCAACGGTCAGCGTCGAAGCAACCCCGCCGCCCGCAATGCCCTTGAGATTACCTCAGCAGGACCGTTCTCTGCCGCGTGCCAGGCTTGGGCCAATGCGCTCAACGGCGCTCGTGGATCTGCTTGCTCCGGTCTGCCCGGAGGCAGGATTTCCGCCTTCGGCATCGCGTCGCCTCCTGTCGGCAGGCCCCAGAAGGCCAGGATACCATGGGTGGCGGAGCAGCCGGCTTCCAGCACATAAGGACCGGCTTCGCCGCACTGCCCTGCCTTCCTCCCCGCCGCGATCGGCATTCCGTGGCCGAGCCCTACTACCCGGTGCACTGCTACCTGCACGGCGCCACCTTCACCAAACCAGCGTTGCAGCTTCTCCCCACCATCGCCAATGCCGTGCTGAGGAGAGACCCCGGCCAGGTTATGCACGCCAAGCCATTGCTTGGCGACTTCCTCAGCATTGCCGGGATGCACCGTTGTATCAGCCTCGCCATGCCAGACAGCGACCCGTGGCCAAACACCGCAATAGGAACTCGCCGACCGCAATGCCCTGGCGCGGATGGTGGCGGGCAGGTCGAGCGGCCGCGCCATCGCGCCCAGCGCCTCCTGCACGTTGCTGGCGGCGCCATGGGGCAGGCCCGCAATGACCGCGCCGGCAGCGAAGACCTCCGGATAGCAAGCCAGCATGACTGAGGTCATCGCCCCTCCGGCTGAAAGGCCGCTGATGTAGACTTGCCGCGGGTCCAGCGCATGCACCTCCAGCATCTGGTTGATCATCTGCCGGATCGAGAGTGCCTCACCACGGTCGCGACCAGTGTCACCAGGCTCAAACCAGTTGAAGCAGAGATGAGCGTTGTTGGCGCGGCGCTGCTCTGGCATCAGCAGGGCAAATCCCGAGCGCTCCGCCATGTCCGACCAGCCGCAGCCACGGTCGTAGTCTGTGGCCGTCTGAGTACAACCATGCAGCGCCACCACCAGCGGTGCTCCAGGAGGCAGCCCTTGTGGCACGTAGGACAGCATGCGCAGCCCACCCGGGTTGGAGCCGAATTCCACATTGTCGACAAGCCGGCTGCCGGTCTGGGTCCAAGCGCCCTGCATATTGGGCTGACGGCTGATCCGCATCTTTCGGCGCTGGAATTCGACAAGCGCTGAAAGCTTTATCCTGGGAGTCATGGCAGACCCTTCAGCAATGCGGGCCCGAAGGCCAGGCAGGATGGCCCTCGCGTCATGCTGCATAGCAACATGGTATTGGCGGTGTGCTGCTAACAGTGACTGTCGCGTGATGCCCTTCGAAGATTTGACCACCTAGCTACCAGCGAGGGTTTCATATTGTGAGGACTACATTGGCTCCAGGCTCATCCCGGCAGAAGGCTTACCTTTGAAGCCCTCTGATTTTAATCCGCACGAAACCGGAACTGATTTACCGAATTCCTATCGGGACAGCGTTCTTGGTTGCATAGCCCGGGGCCTGTCGAGGACGGCACTCCCAAAATCTCCCCCAAGCTCGGCGCGGTCATCGGCTGTGGCCGGCTGCTCGATCAGGCCACAAGCAGGGTCCACGACCCGGTTGCCCTGGAACAATGCTTGTAATAACGGCCCCCGCAATCGAAGCGCCAGTCGCTCTGGCCCGTTCCTGCAACACGTCCTGTTAGCTTGGTGACGGGTCGCCCGCGATCAACGCCTTGATTTTGGCGGCTAGGCCTTCCAGCGCGAAAGGCTTGGTCAGGACGGACATGCCAGAAGTGGGATAAGCTCCCATAACGGCGCTCTCCGCGTAACCGGTGATGAACAGCACCTTCAGGCCAGGCCTCAGGGCACGCCCGGCATCGGCGAGTTGCCTGCCGTTCATGCCGCCGGGGAGACCAACATCGCTGACCAGAAGGTCCACGCGTGCCGCCGAGCGGAGGATCTCCAGGCCAGACCGGCCGTCCTCGGCTTCAAGAGCGGCGTAGCCGAGATCGCCCAGCACCTCGACGACCAGCATACGGACGCTCGGCTCGTCGTCGACCACGAGAACGGTTTCACCTGGCTCCGCTTGGGGTGGCAGGCCTGGGCTGAGCGAAGCCTCCTCTGGAGCGGCGGCGCTGGTAAGGTGGCGCGGAAGGTAGAGCCGGATCGTCGTACCGCGTCCAACCTCCGAGTGGATCCTGACCTGACCACCGGACTGCCGCGCGAAGCCATAGATCATTGAGAGCCCCAGCCCGGTTCCCTGGCCGATGGGCTTGGTCGTGAAGAAGGGATCGAAGGCGCGTTCTACGATGTCCGGCGACATTCCCGTACCCGTATCGGTCACGCCAAGGGATACATATCCGCCCGGCGACAAACCACGCGGCTCGGCCTGCAGAGGGTTCAAGATGACGTTCTCCACCTCTATCCGAATGCGTCCGCCATCCGGCATGGCATCACGCGCATTGATGCAGAGGTTCAGCAGCGCATTCTCAAGCTGATTCGGGTCCACCAATGTCGGCCACAGGTTCGATGCACTCGTCATCTCGACCGTGATGGAGGGCCCGACCGTGCGGGAGATCAGGTCGCTCAGTCCAGCGGCCAGACGTCCTACGTCGGTCGGTCGGGGGTCCAGGGTCTGCCTGCGTGAGAAGGCCAGCAGCCGGTGGGTCAGCGCCGCCGCCCGAGTGGCGGCCTCCTGGGCCATGCCGATGAACCGCTCCAGCTCGGCGGTCCGGCCCTGCCGCACGCGGGCCTGCAGCAACTCCAGGCTACCAGTAATTCCTGCCAGCAGGTTGTTGAAGTCGTGCGCCAGACCGCCCGTAAGCTGCCCGACCGCCTCCATCTTCTGTGACTGGCGGAGCAGATCCTCCATCCGCTCGCGCTCCGCTGCCTCAACCAGAGCCGCGTCGTGCGCCCGTCTCAGCTCCGTGGTACGCAGGGCCACGCGCTCCTCCAGCGTTTCGTTGAGCTGGTGGAGCCGATCCTCGGCCGTCTTGCGGTCCGTGATGTCCGATGACACGCCAACGAGGCGCGGCCTGGCGCCGTAGCGGTCGCGGACAACGCGTGCGCGGATCTCAGCCCAGTGGGTGCTGCCATCCGGCCAAAGCGTTCGGTACTCGATGGCATAATCGATGCCGTCGGTGATGCTGGCGCGCACGGCGGCCTGCATCCTGTCCCGGTCCAGCGGGTGGATGCTGGCCAGCAGATCGCTGTAGGTGAACGGCACGTTCGGCCCGCGGCCGAAAACGGCCTTACAGGTGGCCGAGCTGGTCAGCACACCGGCCTCGATATCGAACTCCCAGGAGCCGAGGCGTCCGGCCAGGAGGGCCGTCTGCAGGCGTTCCTCGCTCTCGCGCAGCTCCTCGATCCGGGCGCGCGCTTCAAATTGGCGATTGCGGCCTTTCAGGGCCGAGTGGGCGATGCTGACGAGGGTTGCCGGATGAAAGGGGCGCTCCAGGAAGGTGACGTTGCCCAACGCCTCGGACAAGTGCGCCGCGGCTGGGTTCCGTTCCGGGCCGCCGCCACCTCGGGTCAGGACAATGAAGGGCAGGTCGGACCATGTGGGCTGCGCCGCAACCTTTGCCGCGATGCCGCCGAGGTCAGTGCCTCGCAGCGCTTCCTCGGTCACCAGGACAAAGCAGGCATCCTCACCCAGCGCCAACTCAAGGCTCGCCAGGTCGGGGCAGACACGGCTGGTGGCGCCCGCCTCTCGCAGCAAGGCTTCTGCGATGGAGGCATCGCGGCCGTACGGCGTGTGGATCAACGCCTGCGGCAACTGATGCGTGGGGAGGCGCATCTACGGAGCGGCGGGCGTGGTGAGCAGAGGTACCGCATCGCCAACAAAGGTTGGCACGCCGCGGAGCACGCCCTGGAATTGGGTCAGCGCCGTACCCAGGCTGAGCCCACGCTGCCCGATGCGGTATTCTCGGATGGTGTCTTCATGCGTGCCGGTGCGCTTCTTGATAACGGACACGGCGCGCCGGACCTTTCCCAGCGCCTCGAAGTAGCGGAGCAGTATCACCGTGTCCGCCAGATAGGTGATGTCAACCGGCGACTGCATGTCGCCAACCAGCCCATGCTGCGCAACGGTCAGGAAGGTGGTCGCACCCTGGCGGTTCAGGTACTGCAGCAGCTCATGGATATGCAGGACCAGCGCGTTCTCATCCGGCATCGCGGCCTGGTAGCCGTTGAGGCTGTCGATCACGACTGTCTTGGCCTGGGCGAAATTCACCCGCTCCCGCACCCGATGGGCGAACTCGCCGGGAGACAATTCGGCCGCATCCACCTGCTCAACGTGCAGCATCCCGCCGTTACACATCTCCTCAAGGTCAAAGCCCATGGCGCGGGTGCGGTTGAACAACAGGCCCAGCTCCTCGTCGAACACGAAGATTGCGGCCTTCTCGCCGCGCCGGACCGCGGCTGCCACGAATTGCAGCGCAAAGGTGCTCTTGCCCGTGCCCGCAGGGCCTAGCACCAGGGCGCTGGACCCCTGCTCGATTCCGCCGCCGAGCAGCGCGTCCAACTCGACGATGTCGCTGGTAATGGCGCGGCGCTCGAAGCCGGTGCGATGCTCGGACGCGACGAGCCGCGGGAACACCTGTACCCCGCCATGCTTAATTGCGAAGTCGTGGAAGCCACCCCGGAAGGATTGACCGCGGTACTTCGACACGCGCAGCCTGCGCCGCTCGGCACCGTATTCCGGGGCCAGCTCCTCAAGACGGATGACGCCGTGCACGACACTGTGGACCGTCTTGTCCAGCGTGTCCGTCGTCAGGTCGTCAAGCAGCAGCACGGTGGCACCGAAGCGGGCGAAGTAGTGCTTCAGCGCGAGGATCTGCCGTCGGTAGCGTAGTGAGCTCTGCGCCAGAAGCCGGATCTCAGACAGACTGTCTAGGATGACGCGGCTTGGCCGAACGCGCTCGAAGGTCTCGAAGATCTGCCTGGTCGCCTCGCCGAGTTCCAGGTCGGAGGAGTACAGCAAGCTCTGCTGTTGCGCCGCGTCCAGCAGGCTCTCGGGCGGCACCAGCTCGAAGACCTCGATGTTGTCCGGCAAGGTCCAGCCATGCGATCGGGCGCCTTCCCGCAGTTCACGTTCGGTTTCGGATAAGGTGATGTAGAGGCATCGCTCGCCCGACCGTGCACCCTCCAGCAGGAAGCTCAGGGCGATGGTGGTCTTGCCGGTACCGGGGCTTCCTTCCAGCAGGAACAGGTGGCCCAGCGTCAGCCCTCCGGCCAAGATATTGTCGAGGCCGGTGACGCCGGTGCGCGCCTTCTCCACGGTCAGGCAGTCATCGGCCATGGGTTGTTCCTATCTGGATCAGGACTGCGTCAGGGAGGGAATAATGGGCAATCCTGGACAGCGAGTCCGAGAGCGCCTGCTGGGCTTTCGCCAGATCATAGGCCTGCTGGCGGTCGAGCCAGAAGGCGGCAGGGACACCACAGAACCGCTCCAGCCGCACCGCCATCGCCGGGCTGATGGCGCTGTGCCCGGCGAGGATACGATGCAGGTTTTGCCGGCTCGTCACGAGCTCGGATGCGACTTGGCTTACACTAAGCCCAAGAAAGGGCAGGATCTGCTCGCGCAGTAGCACGCCCGGGTGGTCCGGACAGGTTGGCACATCCGGGGCAGAGGAGTGGCGTGCCATGGAACCGCAAGTGTAAAGCGCCGCTTGACGGAGTGCAATGACCAGAGCGTTACCGTTGGGCCTTGTTGACGGGTCATATCTGCTTCGCCCAGCCTGCCTCTGAAAGCAAACCTTCCACTCTTGGCCAAACCGGGCGGGCTCCTGCCAGTTGCCGCATTCGTTGACACCCAGCTTGGCAATGCGTCGTGTCCGGCTGGATAGCGAGAGGAATTTCATCCCTGATGCCGCTCCATGCAGTCTGCCGACTGTCGTCGTCAGCAGGGCTCTTCTTGGCACCTTCATCGGTCAGTTGCGGGGCATCATCCCTGGCCTGGTCCTGATCCGGATGCTTCCCCATCATCATTGCTTGTGATCTCCACACGCTTATCTCTGGTTAAACCCAGGTTGTGGAGCCTCCGGCAGTTTTCTGCGTGGTCGCTGCCGCCTCATCGCCATGCTTTTTTGGCGAGGGCGAGATAAGCTCGTGCCTACCAATCAGGATACCTTCAGAGGGATCTGCATCCTCGTGGTAGAAGCCGACTACATCGCTGCTATGGAGATAGGCGACTTCCTGGAGGAAGCTGGCGCCACGGTAGTCGGGCTAGTGCCCACCAAAGTTGACGCGCTCAACAATCTGCAGCGTGGTGGATCAACTTGGTCATCTTCAACGCCGTCTTGCGCGATCGACGTGCGGACATGCCGGGCGAATGCTTGCGCCGCCGCGATATCCCTTCCCTGATGGTCAATGACTGGCATCTGCCTGCTGGCGATCCGCTGTGCAAAGGTCGTCTGCAGGTGCTGCATCCAGTGGATCGGCGCCCTTTTGGGAAAGCTGTTCGGAAGCGGCTGGGCCTAGAACAGCGCAGCCGCGCGCCCCCTGGAGCCTACCTGCACACAATAAATGTCTATCACCATGTCGTGCTCAAATTTATTTTCTGAAGGCGTACCAACCCATGTTGTTTCGCCATTGTCGAAATCATGCATTGTAGAAATCCGCCGCTGCGTTGATGCGGAGGCAAAAGACCCCCTTATCCTGGATGCCGGCATTATGTTGAGCGGCCGCAGAATTCTCGTGGCTGAGTCGGACTACTATTCGGCGATGGAGCTTTGTTTCTCTCTTCATGAAGTCGGTGCGATCATCATTGGCCCTGCCTCGAGCGAGGACGCGGCGCTTGACCTCTTGCTGCCCGGCCAAGTGGACCTGGTGGTCTTCAATGCCTGGCTCCGCGATCAGCGGGTCACGTTGCTCGCCGAATGCCTTCGCCGCCTGCGGGTGCCGTCCGTGATGGTGAACGACAGGCTGCTGTCCAGCAGCGATCCCTTGTGCCAGGGACGCCCGCAAATGCTTCATCCATTGACGCATGACCGCTTCCAACGGGTTGTCGCCAATTTGCTGCCGGCGTGATCGCAGCTTGCCTGGGCGGCTGCGGGCGCCCAGCTTTACACGATAACGCCGACTTCTCATGTCGGGAGCTCTGCACATCGCAAGCCCCCCTTGCGGAAAATCATTCCGCTCTCACAATCTAGGCGCTGGGTAACATCCGGCTGTGGCTTGATCTCCCACAGCGAAGGGGGGGGTGATATGCGTAACAGCTTGCCTGTCCAAAGCAGACGCATCCTGCTCGTCGAGCCCAGTTATCTCGTGGCCATGGATCTCTGCCAAAAGCTGCGACGAGGCGGAGCCATTGTGTTGGGCCCGGTTCCGAAGGTGGAGCAGGCTCAGATGATGCTCGCTAGGAAAGATGTCGAAGCGACGCTGTTTAGCGCCTCGCTTCCTGGCGGCGAGGCACTGGCAGCACAATTGGCCGTTTGGCGCTCGCCGTCGCTGCTGCTTTCGTATGTCCCGTTGCCTGCCGGGCATCCTATCCGCTCCGGGCGTCCCCAGCTGGTCATTCCTGCTGAGGACGAAGCTCTGCTTCAGGCAGCGGGTGCACTGTTCCTTCCTCAGGACAGCTCCGCTTAGACCTGGTCCGAATGCCGGCACTGTCGTGCGAGCTCCGTCAGGAAACACACTTCCCATTTCAGTGAACCCAACCTGGGTGAATGCGACCATTAGGCTTATGGCCTTCTCTGCGGTTTGACGTTGGGAAGCAGGAGACATGACCGGCAAGTCGCGAAGCTCATTCATCGACGGCCGCGTCTTGATCGTCGAGGAGCAACGCGAGACTGGCGAGGTGATCTGTGAATGCCTCAGGAGTGCTGGTGCAGAGATTGTCGCTCTGGTGCCAACGTTTGCGGCGGCTCTGCAACTCCTGCTGCGCGAGCCGGTCGATGCCGTGATCTTCGATGCCGACCAGATCAGTGACAGCGAAGCCATTTTGCTGGCTGAGGAGCTGGACACCCGGCGCATGCCTTCGCTGATGCTGAATGGCGAGCCGGTGCCGGCGGGATCGCCGCTGCATGAAGGTCGGGCAGAGATGCTTTGGCCGTTCTCGGAGGTTGCCTTGCAGGAGATGGTGCGCGGCTTGGTGCAGGAAGCCCGGCGCAGGCTGCCACGTCCCCGTTGAAGCCCAATCAAAGCACGATAACCTTTTATTATCAGGCTGAGCATCGACAGGCTGGGCGTTGCCACGAAGTGACATTGACAGATGCCTGGACGGGGCCATTTCCAAGCAGTGACGCCGCTATCTGCATAGGTTAAGCAGGCCTCAATGCCGCAATTGATCATTCGATCCGACCACACTATCCGACTGTTCGCTGCCAGGGCCGCAGGTGAAGGCCTATGGACCCGTAGAGCGGTGCTGACATTGAAGGCCGATGGCCAGATCTTCGAAGCGACCTCGTCTCCGTGCTCTGATCCTGACGTCGGTATTGAGGACGTACTGTTCCGTGTTCGGCGACTGGCTGGTATTTCCGTCACCTTAACTCGATAGGCCCCGCTTATCGTGCTCATGCCAGGCGCTGCGGCACCTGCCGCAATCCCTCATCATCGGCAACCGCGGGTGGGCCTGCGGCAACATTGTTCTGAAACCCGGCCGTTTCATGTTGCGTTGCAGCATCACCCCTAAAGCTTTGGCGGGGCGTAACCGGTGACAGGAACGCTGCATGCCGCGCCTTTCCTTGGTCAGCCAGTCCAACATTCGGCAAAACGCCCACCATGAAGCGCAGCTTTGGCGGGATCTGGTGCGCAGCGCCTCGCTCGACTTCGACGCTGCCGCGCAAAAGCTGATGGCGGCGCCAAATGATCAGGCTGCGCTGGACGCCTTCAGGGCATGCGCCAATCGGCTGATGCACGCCTTGGGCGGCCGCTACCAGTGCGACGTCGCGCTGAACGCGATCGCGGGGCGTCCGAAGCTCCAGAGCTGAACGCAAACCCCTATTTGTCGTGGGTCGGGAAGCATGACTGCCCAATGCCACAGCGGACGGTTTACGAGAGCCAGAACCTGGCGTGATAGTTTGCCGGGCCCCTAGTCCTTGCGGGCCCTCTGCGCGGCATCGATCATCTTCGTGACCATCTCTGCTGAGCCTTCCACGATGAAACTGTTCTTCTGTTTGACACCGAGGCAAACCACTGCCTTCGAGAGATCTTCGTGATGGGGCTTCACTAAAACTATCTTGTCTACATTCAGATAGACCGTGTTTCCCTTCCCGATCTTGAAGGCAAGCATAGACACGTCCGTTTTTCCTTGCTGATGCTGCTTGTTCAACAAGGCCACAGCTCTTCCGGTTCCATCTGTCTTCTTTTTCCGAGGCTCGGAAATCCCCATTCACCGTGCCCAGATGCGGCACCAGGCGCAATGCCATGATCAGAGGCCCCGGCCGGCGGCGACCAGCGCCTCGCGGGCTGCCTTCAGTGCCGCCAACGCATCGCCATGCCGGTTCGCTGCAACGTCGTCGCCGTCAACCTCCTCCATCATCTCGGCCGGGCCTCGATGCCGGCCTGCAGCTCCTCCTGCATCTCGCTCTGCTTCTTGTGCAGTTCGATGCGGCGATCATCACCGGCGCCAGCCAGCCAGACTTTGACCATGTCCTCGGCCTCGCAGCGCATGCGATCCGGGGCGGCTGGCTTGGTGGCTAGGTCGTGCAGGCGCATGAGGGCAACCTGGGTTTTAATCGGTTTGGGCCGCGGCTCGGAGGCCGAGCGGGTGGGCTTGCGGGCTACAGGCGTCTCCAGAGCATGCGCGCAGGGGCGCTGCGCTGCACCCTGAAAGGCGAACGAAAGAGAACAAGACGAGCATTGTGACGTCCTTCTCGTGCGCAGAGCGAACAGCTTGGACTCTACTGGAGAGCCCCTCCCCTGCCCTTCCCTGCTATCCGACCGCCGCTGGCGCCTCCTGCAGACCCCAACGCTGCAGCGCTGCCGCCAACCAAGTCGGGTCTGGCGGTTCGGCCGAGCCAGCGCCTTCCCAGAGCACCGCCTCTTCGCGGTTTTTATCCTCAGATTTTAAGGCTGAGCGGCTGTCGGTATCGCTTGGCCGGGGCCAAGCCGCCGGCGCTCGGAACAGGTAGACGTTGGTCACCTGCGTCCAGCGGCCGCCGATAACCAGGCCACGCCGCACGCGCAGCAGGATGCCTGCGGCCTCAAGCCGGTCGATCGCCGCCTGTACCGTGGAGCGGGCCAGCGCTGTCGCCTGGGCGAGCTGCGCCAGGCCGGGATCGCAGGCCCCCGCCCTGCCCCATCCCCGATAGAGCAGCGCGTGCAGCACGCGCAGGCCCGTCTGCAGCAGCTCGCCGCCGTGCCGGCCGCTGCCGGGCTGGCGCGTCTCGCGCTCCCGCCTGCGGGCCGCATCCATCAGCCGCACCCTGTCGGTGTGGCCTAGCCGCTGGCGCTGCCAGGCGGCGACATGCATCGAGCCGCGGCGCGCAGGCACCATCGCTCGCCGGCCCTGCATGGGGGCCTGGTGGGTCTTCATTTCCTGTCCTGTCGGTTAGTCCGACAGGCCGCAGACAAGCCACCAGAGTTCGCAAGTTGGCGCTTGCGCTGGAAGGCTCATCAAGGCAGGATGCGCTTAGAACCTAGTCGCGGTCCTGCCCTGGCAGACTGTCGGAAAAGCTCCCCGGTTGGCGCCGTGGGGGCTTTTTTCGTTTCTGGATGCTAGTGCGATTCGGCTCCTCTTCACGCCGGCATCATGGCGATCTGCTATCCGTGCCAGTGTTAAGCACTCGCTGCAAGCCTTTACGAACAAAGACTTATTGTTCATCGCCCCGGATATCCATAGTTCCGGATATCCGGTATTTTATTAACCGGATAACCGGAATTAAGGAAGTCCGGGATTTCCGGTTGTCAGGAAACCCGGTTTTCCGGATAGTCGCGGCATGAAAAGCACGCCAATTCTGGCTCTTGCGAGCACCAAGGGCGGTGTCGGCAAGACCACCCTCACCTTCTGCCTCGCCATTGAAATGGCGCGCCGGTTATCCGGAAATCAGGATAATCGGGATTCCGGAAATCCGGATGAATGGGTGGTAGAGTGCATCGACGCCGACCCCAACCGGACGCTTTATGAGGCTGTCCGCAAGGGGCGCCCAAAAGGCGTCCATGCCGAGATTGCCACTGCCGAGACGCTCTTGCCTGCGGTGGCCGCCGCGACGGCACGGGCCAAGGTGGTCCTGATCGACCTGGAGGGCACCGCCAACCAGGCGATGCTCTATGCCTGCGGCAAGGCCAGCCTAGTCATCATTCCCGCGCAGCCCAGCCTGTTCGACGTGGTCGAGGCCATGAAAACCAGCGCCGTGGTTGCCCAGGCCGCAGACCTCACGGGGCGAGACATCGAAGCGAAAGTGATCCTAACCCGGACCCCCGTGCTGCGGCAGCGGGTCGCCGAACACAGCCGCCGTCAGTTCGAAGCTAAGGGCCTACCGCTCATGCGATGCGAACTGGTGGAGCGTGCTGCCTTCAAGATGATGACCTACACGGGGCAGTCGCCCAGCGAAGATGATCCGGAAGGTGGCGCAGCCTCGAATGTGGCGGCGTTAACAGACGAGGTCATGGGCCTACTGGGGATGCCAATCTGATGGGCAAGAGGCCGATGCCCGCGCTGCCCGACATCGCGGACGAAGAAATCAAATCCCGCCTGGAGCCTCTTGCGGAGAGGGTGTTGCCGAAGCGACAGGCAGCTCCGCCACCCCGTGCCAAGGTGGTCAACGCCGAATTCCTGATGCCTGAAACCGTGAAGACCGAGCTGAAGGTTAGGGCGGCGCAGCGAGGCATTTCTGCATCGAAGCTGCTGCTTGAGATCCTCCGAGAGGCGGGACTGCCGGTGACCGACGCCGATCTGATCGACCATCGTAAGCTTCCCCGGAAGTCCTGATATCCGGTTATCCGGAGTATGTTAAAATCCGGATTTCCGGATAACCAATTTATTCGGTTATCCGGAAGTCCGGTTCGCTATGCTGGGCAGGGGGCGCCCACCATATTGGCGGCCACCTGCACTGCGAGCTGCTAGGCGTCGCTGGCCACTTAAAGTTCAATACTCAGGCCGGTAGCTGCCAACCACTAGTGCAGTGATTGCCAGATCGGCCTCTCCAGAGGCGTGGCTGTAGTCTTCCTCTGAGCAGTCGATGGTCTGATCGACATCTTCGGCATCGTCCATGGCGACGCTCGGCGCAGGAAGAATGATCGGGTCCTGAAAGGCCGGGTGCGAGCTGCGCGGCCAAAGCAGATGCCGCCCACGCTCGTCGACCTGGTACTCCTTCAGGGTGGCTTCAAAGCCAGCAGCGCCCCGGCGCTGCACCACCACGCGTTCGCCTGGCCGCGGCAGTCGCCCCAGATCGGTGTAACGGATGACCACCACCATGCTGCCGTTCGGGTAGACCTTGTCCATGGAATCACCGCGCACCAGAAGGCCGTATTTCGGGATCCCCGGATAGCGGGGATCTGCTGGCACGGTGATCGGGAACCATTCTTCTGACTGCCACTCCATGGCCTCACGCCAGACGCCGGCCTGCACATGGCTGCGCACCTGCACCGGCTCCATCGTCACGGGCCCGAGGCTGACCTCCGCCGGGGCAGGGCTGTCAGAGACGGCCGCTTCCAGGAAGTAGGCGGGCGGGACACCCAGCACGTCTGCCAGCCGCTTCAGGTTCTCGGGCTTGGGCGCGTGCTCCCGCGGCGGCTTCATGTGGCGGATGGTGTTCTCGCCCACGCCCGCCATCAGGCAGGCCTTCCGCTCGCTGAGCGGGCGGGTGGGCGTGCCCATGGCGCGGAGGCGCTCATCGATCCGGGAAAGAAGCAGCTCGTATTTCATGATAGTTGTAAAAATCACCTTGCCGGTATTCCGCGCTACTCCTATCGTCGCAAAGAAGGCAAGTCCAGCAGGAGCGGAGCAGCTCCAGCGTTCAAGGCTGGCATCCCTTTATCTCCCGCGCAGCAGCCTCTGGAGCTCCTCTAACCATGTCCCCTCCCTGCCGCGCCAGAGATTTGTTCTCCATACGTTCGAACGAGGCTGTCCTCCTGGCGCCACGTCGGCCGGATGGAGGAGGTTGCCTTCCATGACGCCGCAGCAGCGCTGGCGAACCGAGCCGCGGATGGAGAGCATCGGCCCTCCGAACGATCTCGCCTTGCTGACCGAACTCGCTCGGGTCGCTGGTTATCTGCTGGTGCCGGTGCACCAGGGCAGGGCAGGGGACCTCCATGCCTGCCTGGCAGCCTGGTCGCAGGAGATCGATCAGACCAAGGCTCTGGCCTCAGAGGTGTTCGGCACCGGCAGGATCAGCGCCATGGATGCCGGTCACCTCGAGGCGCAGGTCAGAAGTCTGGCCGAGAACGGCAGGTCGCTGGCCGCCAGCCTCAGAACCCAGCTGCAGCATGCCGGCTGGCGTGTGCGTCCCCCACGCACCTGCAGTCGGCCTGCCGCCGCGCTCTGAACCGACCTTCCCCCCCCCCGCTTGCTACCCAGGATCCGCTGAGAGCCATGCCGCGCCGCCCGACAGACCTGATCCAGGTCGCCATGTCCGATCCCCGCTTCCGTCTGCTCTCCTTTGCCGAGGTCGGCTTCTGGGTGCACCTGATGAACATGCTGCTGTCGGCGCCGGTGCGAGGTCAGCTGCAGTTTTCGGGTACGGCTTCGGTTCCCGCTTTGGTTTCCCGTTTGGTTTCCACGGCGGAACCCATGTCGGAAACCGAAGCGGAAACCCAACTGCAAACCTTCTGCGAGCTCGGCTTGATTGAGCTGGACGAAGCCAGCCGGACCATCTTCCTGGCTGGCGCAAGGGACACGTCACGCCGCGCTGAGGCCGCTCGGATCAACGGCCTGAAGGGCGGCCGGCCGCGCAAAGGCGAGACGCTCGAGGAGCGGCGGGAACGCCGCCAGGGCTCCTTCATGCTGCCCATCCGGGGAGGGCTGGCGGAGCCTCGGAAAACCGAAGCGGAACCCAACGGGGAAAGCTCGCGCGCGGTACTAACTACTACTACTAAACTTACTGGTAGTAGTAACGCGCGCGAGGAAACCGAAGCGGCCGCGCTGGTGAAGGAACTGACCGGCCTGGCGGGCTTCAGGCCGCGGATGCAGGGCAGGGAGCTGGAGATCGTCGCCGGGTGGCAGGCCGCCGGCGTCTCGGCCGAGGGCATGCGGGCGGTCGTGCAGGAGGTCGCCAACCGCGCGAGCTACGACCCTGGCGCTGTGAAGACCCTGGGCTACTTTACGCCCGCCATGCACGAGGCCGCGGGCTTGGGCGCGCAGAGCCGCCAGGCCTCGGCAGCATCCCTGGTCTATAACCCGCCGCGTCCGCCGGCGGCCCAGCGGGACGCGCAGGGCTTTACCGCCGATGAGCGCAGCCGGATGGATGAGCTTCGGGCGATGGCCCGCGATGGTGTTCCCCGCGACAACCAGCGCCGCATCAACGCCGAGGGCATCATGCGGCACCTGTACCCTCACCTCTGGGACATCATGGCGGCGGAACTGGACCTGGCAGCCTGACCAACATGCGACCGGAAAAAATCCGGCATTAACCTGCCAACAGCAAAATTGTTCTTTATTTGTTCCGTAAAGAGGCTAGATCCTGACCCTGATAGCTCACGAGGGGAGGGAGGATGGCCGCGCAAAGGAAAGTCGCTCAGAGGCGTGCTGGAGGAACTCCCACCCAGGCCCGTGTGGCGGGAGGCCAGCTGGTCCGGCTGACACGGACGCCGGTCTTTCCGCCGGCGGAGATCACGCACCGCCGGCCAGTCGAACCCGATCCCGCCCCGCCGGATCCAGGGCGCATGGAACGGCTGGAGCAGCGGGCAGGACTGCTGATCCGCCAGGAGATTGCGCGCGACCGCGCCGAGCGGCAGGCGCAGCAGCTGCAGCGTGCCCAGCAACTCAGCAGGGGGGACCAGGCCGCAGGCATGGGCCGTAGAGCGGCTCAGGAGGGCCTGGAGGCGGTTCGGGACCGCGGGGCGGAGGGCAGGGCCATGCGGGCGCGTCCTGCGGCCGTAGTGACCCTTCCAGGCGAGGCGGAAGACGTCCGCCGCATGCTCGACAGCAATCCGCTAACGGTGCTGGACCTCACGGCCCGGCAGATGGAGGCAGCGCAGGTGCTTGCTAGCACTTATCGCGATGCCCGGCCGGCGATGGAGATGCCGAGGGGCTATGGCAACGGACATCGTGGTGGGCTGCGGCACCTCAGCCATGACGAGTACCTGGCCGCGCAGCGTGCCTGGCAGGACTACCGCAACTGGCTCGAGGTCGTCGTGAAGCGGCTCGGGCCGCAGCATGCTGCATCGGTGCGGGATGCTGTGGTACTTCAGGAGCCGGCGCCGGCCTGGCGGGTGCGGCAAGCGCTGGACACTCTGGCCGCTTATTGGAAACTCCCGTAGGGAGCAGGCCTGAGACTTCACCGTCAGCTGCGATGCTGGATTGGTCACAGTCGACTTTGATTGAGGAGCCATCCTTTGATGGAACCCGCACCTCCCCTTGGGAACTCACCTGCCGGCCTGCGTCAAACCGCTGATGAGGAAAAAAGCCCGCACCGGTCGCAGCCCTGCATGCCAGTCCTCATCGAGGAGCTGATTGCCAGCAGCGGCAAGCCTTACATTTCAGCCCAATTGCTCTCATCGCCTGATCTCTGCGGCCTTCTCGAGGACATGCAGATCGTGCCGCCGCGGACCCGTGCGCTGAAAGGCGTCTTGGAAGCCATAGGATTCCGCCCGCTAGGTCGTGTCACCGTTGAAGGGACGCCTCGCCGGTACTGGAGCCGTCAGCCTCATCTTTTTACCCCTGGCATCTGACTGGACGTCAAGCCTAGCTCCGGCCGAATAACC
>NZ_MLCO01000120.1 GCF_001982615.1 Teichococcus deserti
GCCCAGGGCTCCGGCGCCCCCGCCCAGGTCGCCGCGGCCCCGGCTGCTTCCCAGGCGGCGGCCCAGGACCCCGAGGCCGGCACGCAGCTGGCGCAGCTTCGCCGCTGACGCGGCCTCACGAGACGGTACGAGAAGCGGGACGGACGGACAAACATGGCGACCGCGTCACACACGCATGACGATCATGGCCACGGCCATCACGACCACACGCCCGGCTTCGTGGCGCGCTGGTTCTTCAGCACGAACCACAAAGACATCGGCATCCTCTACATCATCTTCGCGGTGCTGGCGGCCTTCGTGGGTGTCGGCCTGTCGCTGCTGATGCGCATGGAGCTGCAGTCGCCGGGGATGCAGATCTTCGCCGACGGCCAGGCCTGGAACGTGGCGGTCACCGCCCACGGCGTGGTCATGGTCTTCTACGTGATCATGCCCGCCCTGATCGGCGGCTTCGGCAACTACTTCGTGCCGATCATGATCGGCGCGCCCGACATGGCCTTCCCGCGGCTGAACAACATCAGCTTCTGGCTGCTGGTGCCGGCGCTGATGCTGGCGGTCGGCAGCCTGTTCGTGGGCGGCGCCGGCACCGGCTGGACGCTGTACCCGCCGCTGTCGAACAGCACCTACCAGTCGGGCATGGGCCTCGACATGGCGCTGTTCAGCCTGCACCTGGCCGGCGCCAGCTCGATCCTGGGCGCGGCCAACTTCATCACCACCATCTTCAACATGCGCGCCCCGGGCATGACGCTGCACAAGATGCCGCTGTTCGTCTGGGGCATGCTGGTCACCGCCTTCCTGCTGCTGCTCTCGGTGCCGGTGCTGGGTGGTGCGATCACCATGCTGATCACCGACCGCAACTTCGGCACGGCCTTCTTCGACCCGGCCGGCGGCGGCGACCCGGTGCTGTTCCAGCACCTGTTCTGGTTCTTCGGCCACCCCGAAGTCTACATCATGATCCTGCCGGGCTTCGGCATCATCAGCCACGTGCTGTCGACCTTCTCGCGCAAGCCGATCTTCGGCTATCTCGGCATGGCCTATGCCATGGTGGCGATCGGCGTGGTCGGCTTCGTGGTCTGGGCGCACCACATGTTCACCTCGGGCATCTCGGTGGACACGCGGGCCTACTTCATGGCGGCGACGATGATCATCGCCGTGCCGACCGGCATCAAGATCTTCTCCTGGATCGCCACGATCTGGGGCGGCTCGATCACCTTCAAGACGCCGATGCTCTTCGCCCTCGGCTTCATCTTCCTGTTCACCATGGGTGGCGTGACCGGCGTGAAGCTGGCCAATGCCAGCATCGACGTCATCCTGCACAACACCTACTACGTGGTGGCGCACTTCCACTACGTGCTGTCGCTGGGCGCCGTCTTCTCGATCTATGCCGGCTTCTACTACTGGATCGGCAAGATGAGCGGGAAGCAGTACCCGGAGCGCTGGGGCCAGATCCATTTCTGGCTGACCTTCATCGGCGTGAACCTGACCTTCTTCCCGATGCACTTCCTGGGCGCCCAGGGCATGCCGCGCCGCTATCCGGACTATCCGGACGCCTTTGCCGGCTGGAACCTGGTCGCCAGCCTGGGCGCTTATGTCTCAGTGGCATCCTTCCTGGTGTTCATCTATGTCTGCTTCCGCACCCTGATGGGCTCCGAGAAGGCCGCGGCCAATCCCTGGGGCGAGGGTGCCACGACGCTGGAATGGCAGGTGTCTTCGCCGCCGCCCTTCCACACCTTCGACGAACTGCCCCGCATCCGCTGAGCGGGCCCAAGGACCCAGGGTTTTTAGTCTGATGAGCGAGAGCGCGATCAAGACCGATATCCAGTTGGGGGGGGCTTCGGCCCCCCTCGGCGCGTCGGGCGAGCTTGACCTGAGCGAGGTGCGGGACTGGATCGCCCTGCTCAAGCCGCGGGTCATGTCGCTGGTGGTCTTCACCGGGCTGGTCGGGCTGCTGGTGGCGCCGGGGCACATCCACCCGGTGCTGGCGGCGACCGCCATCCTCTGCATCGCGGTGGCCGCCGGCGCCTCGGGCGCCATCAACATGTGGTACGACCGCGACATCGACGCGGTGATGCGGCGCACCGCCAGCCGGCCGATCCCGGCGGGCCGCATCCGGCCGCAGGCGGCGCTGACCTTCGGCATCTTCCTGGCGATCGCCTCGGTCGTCGTCATGGGGCTGGCCACCAACTGGGTGGCGGGCGCGGCGCTGGCCGGGTCGATCGGCTTCTATGTCTTCATCTACACCATGTGGCTGAAGCGCCGGACGCCGCAGAACATCGTCATCGGCGGCGCCGCCGGCGCCTTCCCGCCGGCGATCGGCTGGGCGGCGGTGACCGGCAATCTCGGCGTCGAGGCGCTGGTGATGTTCGCCATCATCTTCGTCTGGACGCCGCCGCATTTCTGGTCGCTGGCGCTCTTCGCCAATGGCGACTACCAGCGCGCCGGCGTGCCGATGCTGCCGGTGGTGGCGGGCGCGAAGGAGACGCGGCGGCAGATCTGGCTCTACAGCCTGGTGATGGCGCCGCTCGGCCTGCTGCCGACCGTGATCGGCATGGCCGGGCTGGCCTATGGCGCCGCGGCGCTGGTGCTGGGCGGCTTCTTCCTCGAGGCCATTTGGCGGGTGAAGCGCGACGTGCAGGACGAGGCCGGCGTCAGCCGCTCGAACGACGCGCCCGCGCGCTACGCCTTCAAGTTCTCCATCCTCTACCTGTTCCTGCTCTTCGCGGCGCTGGCCGCCGACCGGATGATCTTCGGATGACCGCCAAGACCAACGCCGTCCCGGGCAGCCCCACCAACATGACCGAGGATGAGAAGAAAGCCTTCATCCGGCGGCGGCGGGGGCGGAACTGGGCGGTGATGCTGGCGCTGCTGGGCCTCGTCGGCCTGTTCTACTTCGTCGCCATGGCCCGCATGTCGGTCAGCGGCTGAGCCAGGACCAGGGGGAGGACCGTCCATGCCGCAAAGCCGGCCGCAAGATCCGGAGCTCGCCCGCCGCAACCGCCGCGTGGCGCTCGGCGCCGCCGTGGTGGTGGGGGGCATGCTCGGCCTCTCCTTCGCCGCGGTGCCGCTCTACACCCTGTTCTGCGCCGTCACCGGCTATGGCGGCACGCCGATGATCGGCGGCCCGGGCGCCCCCGGCGCCGCGGCCGATGCGCGGATGATCACCGTCCGCTTCAGCGCCAACACCCATCCCGGCCTGCCCTGGCGCTTCCAGCCCGGGCAGAACAGCATGCAGGTCAAGCCGGGGGAGGAGGCGCTGGCCTTCTACACCGCGGCCAGTCAGTCGGGCGGCCCCTCCACCGGCATCTCGACCTACAACGTGACGCCGGAGATCGCCGGGCCCTTCTTCCACAAGGTGCATTGCTTCTGCTTCGACGAGCAGACGCTGGCCGCCGGCCAGCAGGCCGAGATGCCGATCTCCTTCTGGGTCGATCCGAAGATCGCCGAGAATCCGGAGACGCGCGACATCCGCACGATCACCTTGAACTACACCTTCTTCCGCACCCTGGCGGATGCCGAGCGGGCGGGCGCCATCGCCAAGGCCGGGCCGCATGTCGGCCGGGCGTCGGATGCCACCCCGGTCGGCGCCGGCAACGGGCCAAGCCCCAGATCCGTTCCGTGAGAGGGTTGATCCCCAAGCGTTTTTGGGGATTGATGCCAGGCACTGGCGGGCTGCCCCGCCAAGCCAAGTAAGACAGTTCCCCTGCAGTCGAGTCCAGGAAGCCCCATGGCCAGCAGCACCCCGACGGTGGAAGCCGACCACCCGCCCGTGAACAAGCACCCCTACCACCTGGTCGATCCCAGCCCCTGGCCGCTGACCTCGTCCTTCGCGGCCGGGCTGATGCTGTTCGGCATCATCCTCTTCGCCCAGAAGGGCATCCACTGGGTCTTCGGGGTCGGCCTGCTCGGCGTGCTGGTCTCGATGTACTTCTGGTTCCGCGACGTGGTGCGCGAGGCGCGGACGCCGGGCGTGCACACCTCGGTGGTGCGGCTGGGCATGCGCTACGGCATGCTGCTGTTCATCGCCTCCGAGGTGATGTTCTTCGTCGCCTTCTTCTGGGCCTATTTCCACTTCGCCCTCTACCCCGAGCATGTCTCGGGCGCGGCCAAGGCGATCTGGCCGCCGGCCGGCATCCACACCTTCGACCCCTTCCACCTGCCGCTGCTGAACACGCTGATCCTGCTGCTGTCCGGTTGCACCGTGACCTGGGCGCACCATGCGCTGATCGAAGGTGATCGCAAGGGGATGCTGCAGGGCCTGGGCCTGACGGTGATCCTCGGCCTGTTCTTCACCTTCTTCCAGGCGGTGGAATATGCCGAGGCGCCCTTCGCCTTCCATGGCGGCGGCATCTATCCCTCGGTCTTCTTCCTGGCCACCGGCTTCCACGGCTTCCACGTGATCGTCGGCACCATCTTCCTGGCGGTCTGCTGGTTCCGCGCCAAGGCCGGCCACTTCACCCCGCAGCGCCATTTCGGCTTTGAGGCGGCCGCCTGGTACTGGCACTTCGTCGACGTGGTCTGGCTGTTCCTCTTCGTCTGCGTCTACGTGCTGGGCGCCGGCGAGCTCGTGCAGCACTGACGCTGCGCCGCCCGGGACCGCTGCCGGTCCCGGGCCTTTCCTCCCTGATGCATCCCGTCTTCTGATGACCGCCTGGCGACGCCTGCGCCTGCCGCTCCTGGCGGGGCTGCCGGTCTTCGTCATCCTGCTGGGGCTCGGCACCTGGCAGTGGCAGCGGCTGCAGTGGAAGACGGCGCTGCTGGCCGAGCTCGCCAGCGCCGAGGCCGGTCCGGCCCGCCCGCTGGACGACGCCGCCCCCACCCCCTGGACCAAGGTCTTCGCCGATGGCCGCTTCCGGCATGACCGGGAAGCGCTGCTGGGGCTCGAGGTGCGTGGCGGAGTGCTGGGCGCCCAGCTGCTGACGCCGCTGGAGCGCGACGGCGCGCCCCCGCTGCTGGTGCTGCGCGGCTGGGTGCCGCTGGAAGGCGTTCTTCCCATCGACCGCCCGGATGGGACGGTCCGCATCGAAGGCTATGTCCGCCCCGGCGAGCAGGCCGATTCCTTCGCCGCCCGCGACGATCTCGGGAAAAAACGCTTCTACACCATGGATCCGGCGGTGATCGGCCCGGCCATTGGCGCGCCGGGCCTGGCGCCCTTCGCCCTGGTGGCGCTGGGCGCGCCGCAGCGCGGGGTGCTCCCGATGCCGGCGGCCTCGCTGCCGCGGCCGGCCAACAACCACCTCGGCTATGTCATCACCTGGTACGGGCTGGCCCTGGCCGAGCTCGGGGTGTTCATCACCTTTGCCCGCCGCCGCCTGAAGGAGCCTGCCGATGAACCCCGCCTATGACCGCCTGAAGGCCCGCTTCGCCCGCATCGGCGCGTTGGGGGAGGCGCAGTCGATGCTGCATTGGGACGCTGCCGCGGTGATGCCGCCGGGCGGCGCCGCGGCCCGCGGCGAGCAGCTGGCGACGCTGGCGGGCCTCGCGCACCAGCTGATGACCGAGCCGGGCATGGCCGCCGACCTGGCCGAGGCGGAGGCCGGCGGCGCGTGGGACGGCGCCAACCTTGATCTGATGCGCCATGCCCAGGCGCGCGCCACCGCCCTGCCGGGCGCGCTGGTCGAGGCCAGCGCCCGGGCCAATGCCGCCTGCGAGACCGTCTGGCGCGAGGCGCGGGCGAAATCCGATTTCGCCCAGGTGCGGCCCTTCCTGGAAGAGGTGGTGCGGCTGCAGCGGGAGACTGCGGCGGCGCTGTCGGCGGTGACCGGCCTGACCCCCTATGATTCGCTGATGGAGGGCTATCAGCGCGGCATCGGCGCCGGCGACGTGGAGCCGATCTTCGCCGCCTATGAAGCCTTCCTGGTCGAGGCGCTGCCGCAGGCGGAAGAGACCCAGGCCCGCCAGCCGGCCGCGCGCGAGCCCGCCGGACCCTTCGCCACCGCCACCCAGCAGGCGCTGTGCCGCGAGATGGCCGGGCGGGTCGGGCTGGACTTCGCCCATGCGCGGCTGGACGAAAGCCTGCATCCTTTCTGCGGCGGCACGCCGACCGATGTCCGCATCACCACCCGCTACACGCCCGACAGCTTTGCCCAGGCGCTGCTCGGCGTGCTGCACGAGACCGGCCACGCCATGTATGAGCGCGGCCTGCCGCTGGACTTCGCCCGCCAGCCGGTGGGCGAGGCGGCGGGGATGGCGGCGCATGAATCGCAGAGCCTGATCGTGGAGATGCAGGCGGCCCGCTCCGATGCCTTCCTGTCCTATCTGGGCCGCAAGCTGCCGGAGGTCTTCGGCGAGGACCCGGCCTATGCGCCGGAGAATCTGGGCCGGCTGTGGCGCCGGGTGGAGCGCGGCTTCATCCGTGTCGATGCGGGGGAGATCAGCTACCCGGCGCATGTCATCCTGCGCTTCCGGCTGGAGCGGGCGCTGATCGGCGGCGAGCTGGCGGTGGCCGACCTGCCCGGCGCCTGGAACGAGGGCTTCCGCCGGTTGCTTGGCCGCGAGGTGCCGGACGATGCGCGGGGCTGCCTGCAGGACATCCACTGGCATGATGGCGCCTTCGGCTATTTCCCGTCCTACACGCTCGGCGCCATGGCCGCCGCGCAGCTGATGCAGGCGGTCCGTGCCGCGGTGCCCGATGTCGATGCCGCCCTGGCCGAAGGTGACTTCGCGCCGTTGATGGGCTGGCTGCGCGAGAAGGTGCATGCCCAGGGTTCGCGGCTGGGCTTCCAGGACCTGCTGCGCCACGCCACGGGCAAGCCTTTGGACCCGTCCGACTTCATGGCGCATCTGCGCAGCCGTTACCTGGCGCATTGATCGCGGGGTCCGGGGGGATCGTATCCCCCCGGCGGGGGTCGGGGGGCGGAGCC
>NZ_MLCO01000121.1 GCF_001982615.1 Teichococcus deserti
GACCCAGGCGACCAACGCCATCAGCCAGCTCGGCCAGATCCAGCACCGCCGGGGCGGGCGCCGCCGCGGCCTGGCGCTGGATCTGGCCGAGCTGGCTGATGGCGTTGGTCGCCTGGGTCTGCAGCAGCTCCGACTTTTCCTTCGAGCCGGCGGAGGAGCCGAAATAGAAGCTGACCACCTGCTGCGCATTGGCCGAGAAATAGCCGAGGATGGCGCCGACGAAGCCGGAGACGGCGACCCAGGTCTCCGGGCTGACGCCGACGGTGCCGAGCCCGCCGGTGACCATGGCGACGATGACGCAGAGCGTCATCACCGCGACCACCGTGAAGGAGCCGAGCACCGCCCAGGCCAGCCGGTCGGCGGTGTGCACCCCGGCCGCGCTGGCCGCGCTCTGCCGGGCCCGGGCATCGGCCAGGTCGCGCTGCGCCATGTCGGCGAAGCGGAACTCGTTGTCGGCCTCGAACTTGCGCAGCGCCAGCTCGGCCTCGCGCAGCCGGGTCATGTCGGCCGGGTCGGTGATGCGGGCGATGCGCTCGGCGATGCTGGTGGGGGTGGCCTTGGCCTGCTTCTCCGGCTCGTCGGGGAACAGGAAGCCGGCCACGATCGAGGCCACCATCCCCCCCGCCGGTCCGAGCAGCCCGGTCGCCACCGTCGGCGCCACCACCCGCGCGATGTCGGTCCACTCCGCCATGGCCTGTGTCCCCCCTGATCCGGGTCCGGGGACCCGGTCGGGCGGACGCTAGGCCAAGGCCGTGGAACGTTTCTATGAAATAACGGAAAGCCGGGCGCACTGATCGGTGTGAATTGCGCCCGGTGAAACCATCATGAAAATAAGCGGATCAGCCGGGCAGCGCACGGTAGGGCAGCGGCGCGAAGCGGCTGGCATGCCATTCCACCCGCTGCCAGACGCCGCCGGTCAGATAGGGGTCGGCGGCCCACCAGCGCTGCGCCTCGGCCAGGCTGGCATGCGCGGTGATGGCGACCGAGCCGGCCATGCCGCCGGCCTCGTTCAGGATGGCGCCGCCGAGGGTCAGGGTGCCGTCCTCGGCGGCGGGGCGGACGCGGGCCAGATGCGCCTCGCGCACCGCCAGGCGGCGCGGCAGCGCGCCCTCGTCGGTGCCGTCGAAGGCGATGGCCACTGCATGGCTCGGCTGCGCCGGGGCCGGGCCCTTGGGCAGCGGGCGGTAGGGGAGCGGTGCGATGCGGAAGCGGTGCACCGCGTGGCTGGCCCAGATGCCGTGGCGCAGGAAGGGCTCGGCGGCCAGGTAGCCGTCCAGCGCCTCGGGCGTCACCAGCATCAGCGAGCCCTGGTAGCCGGCGCCCTCACCCATCAGCGGGATGCCCAGGATCAGCGCGCCCGAGGCCGCCATCGGCTCGATCAGCGCCAGATGGGCCGCGCGGTGCTCGCCGATGCGCGCCGCCGCATCGGCCGCCCCGCGCGCCAGGACCAGACGGCATTCGCTCATTCGACCTCTCCCTGCGTGGCGCGCCGGCCGGCGCGTCCCTGGCGACCCAGCACAAGAAAGCTGATCGCGCCGAACAGCGCCAGCTGCAGCGCGGCGCTCAGGAAGGCGATCTCGTAGCTGCCGGTCCAGCGGACCAGCCCCGCGAAGGCCAGCGGCCCGCCGATCGAGCCCAGGAAGCCGAACAGGCTGGCGGCCGAGGTGACGTCGCTGACCAGCGGCAGGGGCGCCACGCGGGCGAGCTCGGCGATGTGCACGCCGTTCCAGCCGATGGCGGTGAAGCCCACCAGCGCGGCGCAGGCATAGAGCGCCAGGCCGCCGGCGCTGCCGGCGACCAGCAGCAGGGCGACGGCCGCGGCCGAGGCCAGCGCCTGCAGGGCGAGATGGCGGAGCGCCCTGCCGCGGCGGTCGGCGACCCAGCCCATCAGCACGCGGCCGATCATGCTGCTGAACTGCATCACCGCGACGATGCCGCCGGCCTCGGCCAGCGTCGCGCCGTGGCGGGTGACGGCATAGGTGGCGGTGAAGGCCATCAGGCAGGCCTGCAGCGTCGAATAGGAGGCGCCGAGCGCGGTCAGCAGCGGCAGCGAGGGATGCGCCTTCAGCACGCCGAGCGAGCGCAGGAAGACCCGCGGCGAGAACAGCGCCCGGCCCCAATGGCCGCCGACCGCCGTGGCCGGCCCGCCGTCGAGGCGGCGGCGGAAGGGCTGCACCAGCAGGATCGAGGCCAGCGTCACCCCGGTGATGGTCCAGAGCGCCGCCTGCAGCCCGTGATGCTGCACCAGCGGCGCGATGGCCAGGCCCGCGATGGCGCCGCCCAGCGGCACGCCGGCCTGCTTGATCGAGAAGATCAGCGTGCGGTGCCGCGGCGGCGCGGTGCGGATCAGGATCTGGCTGCCGGCCGGGGTGTTCGGGCCGCAGCCGAAGCCGATCGCCAGCGCGCCGAGCAGCGCCACCAGCCCGACCGGCTGCGCCATCAGCAGCAGCCCGGCCGCCATGCAGGCTAGGCCGATCTGCAGGCTGCGGACCGCGCCGAAATGGCCGAGCATCGGCCCGCCGCAGGCCAGGAACCAGGAGATGCCGCCCGAGGTCAGCGCCGAGACATAGCCGATGCTCTCGGGCGAGAGGCCGCTGCGCGCCATCAGCGGCGGGCCCAGCAGCGGCAGCGCCATGCTGCTGAAGGAGCTGACCGTCTGCACGAAGAGGGTGGCGATCAGCGCGCTCGCCCACAATGGCAAGGCCGCACGGGTGTCATGATCCGCCCCAGGCTGATCCTTGGGGCTCGAAGGCACGGACAATTTCCTGGCTTTCCCATCCCGCCGCCGGGACAGGGGTCCCGGGTGGCGGGGCCAGCATGGCCGAGGCCCCCCGCGCTGCCAAGCCACGGCGGCCTGCTGCTTTCACGCCTTGTTGAAACTATTGCGCGATGCTGCGCCGGACAGCGGCAGGCGAGGATCCCCATGCCCCTTCGCGATCAGGGCGAGCTGGACAAACGGCTGGCGACCTTCAAGGTCACGGCCGAGGATGTGGCGGTGCTGAAGGGCATGGCGGACTACGCCCGTTCGCGCCTGCCCGACCTGCTGCAGGAGCTGCATGTCGAATTCGCCGGCTGGCCGGAGATCCAGGCGGCGCTGACCAAGGCCGAGGTGCATCGCGCCCGCGTGGCCCACTGGTGCCGGGTGGTCAGCGGCGACATGGGGCCGGGCTTCACCGAATCCGCGCAGACCCTGGCCTCGCTGTTCTACGACCACGGGGTGCCCGGCTATGCGGTGGCGATCTGCCATTCCTCGGTGATGAACGGCATCCTGCGCGACCTCGGCATCGACGACGGCAGCAAGGGCAGGTCCGGCTGGTTCGGCCGCGGCGGGCCGCGCAATGCCGGCGCCATCCGGAGCGCGCTAAACAAGGGCGCCTGGTTCGACCTGGAGCTGCTGCTGGAGGTCTATGCCGCGGCCGAGCAGCGCAGCCGCGCCGCCGCGCTGAACAACATGGCCGAGGCCATCGAGCGCGAGGCCGGCATCGCGGTGGAGAAGGTCAGCGCGCTGACCAGCGACATGTCCGGCACCGCCAAGGCCATGGCCTCGACCGCGGCGCGCACCGGGCAGAATGCCGGGGAGGCCGCCGAAGCCGCCTCGCAGACCCGCCACACCGCCGAGACCGTCGCCTCCGCCGCCGACCAGCTGACCAGCTCGATCCACCAGATCGTCCGCCAGGTCAGCGGCTCCACCGCCTCGGCGCAGCGCGCGGTGGTGGCCGGCCGCGGCGCCCGCGACAGCATCGAGGCGATGTCGCAGCAGGCTGCGCAGATCGGCAAGATCGCAGAGATCATCGCCGACATCGCCGCGCGGACGAACCTCCTGGCGCTCAATGCCACGATCGAGGCGGCGCGCGCCGGCGATGCGGGGAAGGGCTTCGCGGTGGTCGCCGGCGAGGTGAAGCAGCTGGCGACGCAGACCGCGCAATCCACCGCCGACATCACCCGGCAGATCGCCGCCGTCCGCCAAGCGACGCAGCTGGCCGCCGACGAGGTCAGCCAGGTGGTCGGGCTGATCGGCGAGATCGACACCACCACCTCGGCTGTCGCCGCCGCGGTGGAGGCGCAGGGGTCCGCCACCGCCGCCATCGCCCGCAGCGTCGGCGAGACGGCCAGCGCCGCCAGCCGCATGTCGCAGCGCACCGACGACGTCCGCGCC
>NZ_MLCO01000122.1 GCF_001982615.1 Teichococcus deserti
CATCGGGGAGGCTGGCATCGGTGAGCCTGGCATGCTGAAGCCTGGCGCGCGGAAGGCGCGCGGCGGCGGGGTGGCGGCGGCGCGCATCCAGGCGGCGCCCAACGCCGCCCAGCTCGACCAGGCCTCGGCCAGCTCGCGGTCGGCCGCCCATGCGGTGATCTCGCTCTGCCACAGGGTGATCCAATCCTCTGCCAGCCGCTCCAGCGCCTCGGCTTCCGTGCCGTCCTGTGGCCCCGCCATGGCGATCCTTGCTGCCCTGCCGCGAAATGACGCTGTCGAAGAACCATCCGGCCGTCCGATGGCTGCGCATCCTGGCGAAAATCGGGCCGTTCCGCCGATGAATCAACGCTCTTGCCTGCCGCGGATGCCCGCCATGCCGCGGAACATAGCGCCGCAGGCCGCCGGCGAAAGGCCGTTCGGCCCGATTTGCCGCGCCACGCCGCGCATCAGCCCTGTTCGCACCGCATCATGCCACGTGCTAGCGTCGTCCTGACCACGAATGCGGGGAGGCAGAAGATGGCTGAACAAGCGAAGCAGCAGCAGCCGGTCGACGAGGCGGGCAAGGCGGCCAGACCGACCGTCGTCATCAAGAAATACGCCAACCGCCGGCTCTACAACACCGAGGCCTCCTCCTACGTCACGCTGGAGGACCTGGCCAAGATGGTGCGCGACGGCCGCGACTTCGTCGTCTACGACGCCAAGTCGGGCGACGACATCACCCGCGGCGTGCTGACGCAGATCATCGTCGAGGAAGAGGCCAAGGGCCGCAACCTGCTGCCGATCCCCTTCCTGCGGCAGCTGATCGGCTTCTATGGCGACAGCCTGCAGTCGATGGTGCCGCGCTACCTCGAATTCGCCATGGGCAGCTTCTCGCGCCAGCAGGAGCAGATGCGGGCCTCGGTCGAGCAGGCCATGGGCAGCTTCAACCCGCTCGCCGGGCTGGAGGAGGTGGGCAAGCAGAACATGGCGATGATGGAGCGCGCCATGTCGCTGTTCAGCCCCTTCCCGATGCCGAAGGGCGGCGCGCCCTTCCCCGGCATGCCGGGAATGCCGGGCGCCACCCCTGGCGCCCCTCCTGCCGCCGCCCCGGAGGAGACCGCCGAGGTGATCGAGCTGAAGGCCGAGCTGCGCCGCCTGCGCCAGCAGATGGCCACCCTGCAGACGCCGCCCGGCCCGCCGACCGGCAAGGACGGCTGAGCACCTCTGCCGCCCCGGGGAGGGTCGCCGTTGCGACCCTCTCGCAGGGCCTTGTCAATCTCGTGGTAACGAATGACGATAACCGTGACGGTATGTGATACTATCCGTGGTTGATACCCCGGGGTGGGTCCCAAGGGGTTGATTCCGGGGCAAACCCACAGGGCAGGGCAGCAATGGCCGATCACGAATCCGGCGACGTCGCCGAAGACGCGCAGGAAGAGAACTCGACCCAGCGCGCGCGCCAGGCCGACAAGCATGTCGGCATGCGCATCCGCGAGCGCCGGTTGATGCTCGGCCTGTCGCAGCAGCAGCTCGCCAGCATGATCGGCGTCACCTACCAGCAGGCCCACAAGTACGAGCGCGGGCTGAACCGCATCTCGGCCGGCCGCCTGTTCGAGATCGCGTCCGTCCTGGCCGTCCCCGTCTCCTGGTTCTTCGAAGGCCTGGACGAGGAGGGCAGCGCCCAGCCGCTGGGCGTGCGCCAGCGCATGTGCCTGGAGCTGGCCCGCAACTTCGCCATGATCGACAACGAGCGCCACCAGGAGGCGCTGAGCCAGATGGCCCGGGCGCTGGCCGCCCAGTCCCAGGGCCGCCCCCTCGACGACTGATTTTCCAGTTGTCGGCGCACGTTGTGCGCCGACGGTGGAGCGCGGGTTGATTGCGAGCCATTCGCAATTTGACGGGCGACGAGGCCCGTCACCCCGCCTAGTCTCCGGCCCCTCTGCCGCCGCCGAATGCCTCGATGCCCCATCGCCTGACCTTGCCGCGCCGCGGGCTGCTGGCCGGCCTTGCCGCCGGGGGCGCCGCCACCCTGCTGCCGCCGGTCCGTCGCGCCCGCGCTGGCGAGGGCCTGCCGCCCCGTCCCGCCGCGCCCACCGCCCCGCGCCAGCACGACTGGACCTTCCGCGCCGCCCCCCGCCAGGCCCGGCTGCTGGGCGCCGAGGGCCCGGAATCGAGCGTCTGGACGTACACGGACGCGCTGCTGCCGGTGCTGCGGATCGACCTGGGCGACAGCATCGTCGCGCGACTCGACAACGCCCTGCCCGAGCACACCACCATCCACTGGCACGGCATCCGCGTGCCCAACGCCATGGACGGGGTGCAATACGTGACCCAGCCGCCGGTCGAGCCCGGCCAGTCCTTTACCTACCGCCTGACGCCGCCGGACACCGGCACCTTCTTCCTGCACCCGCATTGCAACGAGCCCGGCCAGGTCGGCCGTGGCATGGCCGCCGTGCTGCTGGTCGACGGCGACATGCAGGTGCCGGCCGATGCCGATATCACCCTGGTCTGCAAGGACTGGCGCCTGGCCCCCGACGGGTCCTGGCTGCCCTTCGAGACCGCCGCCGGCGCCGGCCGCGCCGGCACCTTCGGCACCCGCCGCGCGGTGAACGGGGTGGCCGACTTTGCCGCCGAGGTCCCCGCCCATGGCGACATCCGCCTGCGCCTGCTAAACCTGGACGGCACCCGCACCATCACCCCCGGCGTCGCTGGCGCCGAGGCCTTCGTCATCGCCACCGACGGCAATCCGATCGCCCCGGTGCCGCTGGACAAGTGGCGCCTTGGTCCGGCGATGCGGCTGGACCTGCTGGTGCGCGCGCCCGCGGCTGGCGAGGCCTTCACCCTCCAGGACCTGTTCGCGCGCGAGCCGGTGCCGCTCGGCCGCTTCACCGCGGTGGCGTCACCGCTGGCGCCGCGCCCCTTCCGGCCGGCGCCGCTCTATGCCCCTGGCATCCCGCGCGCCGATCTGGCCAGCGCCGAGCGGCTGCCCTTCGTCTTCAGCGCGGCGCTCGGCGCGTCCGGCGCGGTCGCCGGCCTGCCGCCCGATGACCCCTTTGCAAAAATCCTGATGGATGCGCTGTGTGTCGGCGGCCAGATCTTCTGGGCGATCAACAAGTCGACTTGGCCCGGCGGCGACCACCGCCAGCTGCCGCCGCCGCTCGCCGAGCTAAAGGCCGGCCGCAGCTACATCTTCGAGCTGCAGAACGCCACGCCCCACCCGCACCCGATCCACCTGCACGGCCATACTTTCGAGGTGCTGTCGCAGTCCCGCCAGGAGAACCCGCCGCACCTGGCCGACACCGTGCTGCTGCAGGCCCGCGAGAAGGCCGAGATCGCCTTCGTCGCGCGCGAAGGCAACTGGATGCTCCACTGCCATGTGCTGGAGCATCTGGGGACGGGGATGATGGGGTGGATCAGGGTTAAGGCTTAAGCGCCGGGGGCATTGAATGCCCCCGGACACCCACATCTGTTGGCGCCAGGAGGCCACAGGCGGGACGCCATATAAAAATACCGCCTGCGCCGGGGCGCCGAGGCGGCTTCTCTGCGTGACGCAAAATGAATGTGGGGGTCTAGGGGCATTCAATGCCCCCAGATTCTTCTCTTACCGGCTCGGATAAGTCCGCGGATAGGTCACCTGATCCGGCGGTCCCGGCGGCTTGATCGGCCCGGGGCGGCCGCAGGCGGCCAGGGCGAGGGCCAGGACCAGCAGGGTCGCGGTGGTGCGGATCATGCGAGACGCTCCCGCCACTCGGCGGCCATGCGGCGGACGTTGACCGGCGCGGTGCCGCCGTAGCTGGTGCGGGAGGCCACCGAGGCCTCGACGCTCAGCACCTGGAAGATGCCGTTGTGGATGCGCGGCTCTTCCGCCTGCATCTCGTCCAGCGTCAGGCCGGACAGGTCGACGCCGCGGGCCTCCGCCTTGGCGACCAGGTGGCCGGTGACGTGGTGGGCGTCGCGGAAGGGCAGGCGCAGCTCGCGCACCAGCCAGTCGGCCAGGTCGGTCGCCGTGGAGAAGCCGGCGCCGGCAGCCTCGCGCAGCCGGGTGGTGTCGGGCTTCATGTCGCGCACCATGCCGGCGGTGGCGGCAAGGCCCAGGGCCAGGTTCTCGGCGGCGTCGAAGATGCCTTCCTTGTCCTCCTGCATGTCCTTCCCGTAGGTCAGCGGCAGGCCCTTCATCACCGTGGTCAGGCCGACGAGGGCCCCGGTGATGCGGCCGACCTTGGCGCGGACCAGCTCGGCCGCGTCAGGGTTGCGCTTCTGCGGCATGATCGAGGAGCCGGTCGTGTAGGCGTCCGACAGCTTGACGAAGCCGAAATACGGGTTGGTCCACAGCACGATCTCCTCGGCGAAGCGGGAGAGGTGGGTGGCGCAGATCGAGGCGGCGGCGAGGAATTCCAGCGCGAAGTCGCGGCTGGCCACCGCATCCAGGCTGTTGCGCATCGGCCCGTCGAAGCCCAGCGCCTGGGCCGTCATGTGACGGTCGATGTTGAAGCCGGTGCCGCAGAGCGCGGCCGAGCCCAGCGGGCTCTCGTTCATCCGCGCCCGGCAGTCGCCGAGGCGGGAGCGGTCGCGGCCCAGCATCTCGACATAGGCCAGCAGGTGGTGGCCCAGCGTCGTCGGCTGCGCCGGCTGCAGGTGGGTGAAGCCCGGCATGACGCTGGCGGCATGCTCGTCGGCGCGCTCGACGAGCGCCCGCATCACGTCGGCGATCTGGCCGTCGAGCCCGTCGATCGCGTCGCGCACCCAGAGCCGGACGTCGAGGGCCACCTGGTCGTTGCGCGAGCGGGCGGTGTGCAGGCGCTTGCCGGCCTCGCCCACGCGCTCGGTCAGGCGCGCCTCGATGTTCATGTGGATATCCTCCAGCGCCTCGCTGAAGGGGAAGGTGCCGGCCTCGATCTCGGCGGCGATGGCGGCGAGGCCTTCCTTGATGGCGGCCTCGTCATCGGCGGAGATGATGCCTACATGGCGCAGCATGGCGGCATGGGCCAGGCTTCCGCGGATGTCCTGCCGCCACATCTTGCGGTCGAAACCGATGGAGGCATTGATCGCCTCCATGATCGCCGAGGGTCCGGCGCTGTAGCGCCCGCCCCACTGCTGGTTGCCCTGGCTTCGCTGCTGACTGGACCCACTGGAACTGGACAAGGAAGGATCTGCCTCGTGTTGCTCGGACGCCGCTCCATGCTCTCGCTGACCGCGGCGGGGGCGACCCTAACCACGCTGCTTCCGGCACGGCAAGGGATTGCAGGGGAGAGCGTGGAAGGTCTGTCCAAGCTGGCCCGCTCGGAACCCCGTCCTCTCCCAGAATTCAGCTTCACCGACGCTGAAGGAACCACCAAGACCGTCGCCGATTTCAAGGGCCGGCCGCTGCTGCTGAACTTCTGGGCCACCTGGTGCCCGCCCTGCGTCGCCGAGATGCCGGCGCTCGACCGCGCCCAGGAAGCGCTGGGCGGCGAAGGCTGGGCGATGCTGGCGCTGTCCTCCGACCGGGCCGGGAAAAGCCAGGTCGAGCCCTTCTACCAGCGCACCAAGCTGCGCCACCTGGCGATCTGGCTGGACCCGCGCGGCGCCGCCGCCCGCGCCTTCGCCGCCCGCGGCCTGCCGACCAGCGTCATCGTCGACCGCCAGGGGCGCGAGGTCGCGCGCCTCGAGGGCTCGGCCGCCTGGGACCACCCGGCCTTCATCAAGCTGCTGCGGGAGCTCGCCGGCCCGGCGCCTGAGACCACGCAAAGGACCTGACACCCCCTCGACGGCCGGCCGGCAGGGGGCGACACTCCGCCCCCTGATCTGAGACGGGGATGCCGGCATGAGTGAGTTGTGGCGCCTGACGGCCAGCGAGGTCGCGGCGAAGGTGGCGGCGAAGGCCGTCTCCGCCCGGGACGTGGCGCAGGATGCGCTGGCCCGCCTGGCCGCGGTGAACCCGGCGATCAACGCCGTGGTGCAGGAAATGCCGGAGCAGGCGCTGGCCGCCGCCGATGCCGTCGACGCCGCCATCGCCAAGGGCCAGCCGGTCGGCCCGCTGGCTGGCGTGCCGGTCACCGTGAAGGTGAACGTGGACCAGGTCGGCTTCGCCACCACCAACGGGTTGCGCCTGCAGAAGGACCTGGTCGCCACCGAGGACAACCCGGTGGTCGCCAACCTGAAGAAGGCCGGCGCCGTCATCATCGGCCGCACCAACACGCCAGCCTTCAGCCTGCGCTGGTTCACCCGCAATTCTCTCCATGGCCACACGAAGAACCCGCGCAACCCGGCGCTGACCCCGGGCGGGTCCTCGGGCGGCGCGGGGGCGGCGGTCGCGGCCGGCATCGGCGCCATCGGCCATGGCACGGATATCGGCGGCTCGATCCGCTATCCGGCCTATGCCTGCGGCATCCATGGCCTGCGCCCGACGCTCGGCCGCATCCCCGCCTGGAACCCCTCGGGCCCCGAGCGCGCGATCGGCGCCCAGCTGATGGCCGTCTCCGGCCCGCTGGCGCGCAGCATCGCCGATATCCGCCTGTCGCTCGCCGCCATGGCCGCGGAAGACGTCCGCGACCCCTGGTGGGTGCCCGCCCCCCTGGAAG
>NZ_MLCO01000123.1 GCF_001982615.1 Teichococcus deserti
ACGGCCAGCAGGTCAGCGCCACGCGGCCGGCGCGCCGGCGGCATCCGGCCGCGTGGCGCTGACCTGCTGGCCGTTGCCGGTGAAGGTCACCCGGGTCACCGAGCCGCTGAGGTCGGTCGCCTCGCAGGTCGCCCGGTGCCAGGTCTGACCGTCGGTCGACATGCTGATGTCGCAGCTGCCGCGGACCTGCTTGGCCATGCTGCGGCCGTCAATCGAGGTGTGCATGCGGGTCAGGCCCAGACGGTATTCCTCGGGGCGCGGCTGGCTGTCGCGGTCGGCCTGGAAGCCGATGGTGACGCCGCGCCCGCTCTGCACCGAGAGCAGGATGGCGCCGTCGCGGTGCTGCACATAGACCAGCCCGCTGCTGCAGGGACGCGGATCGTTGTCGACCGTCATCTGGCAGCTGCCGGGCGCGCCGATCACCAGCCTGGGCATCGGCTGGCCCTGGGCCTGCGCCTGGGCCGGCGACTGGGTGGTCGGCTGGGCCAGAACGATCGCCGGCGACAGGGCCAGGGCGGCGGCAGCCGCGAGGATGGGGCGCATGCGGTTTCTCCCTTGGGTCTCGTTGCAATCCCGGTGACACGCCCAGGCTGCGGCGAAAGCCGGCGGCAATGCGGCGCGCGGCCGCAAAGCTGCGTGAGGGTGCGCGGTCAGCGCCGCAGGAAGCGCGCCGCCAGCATCAGCAGCACGCCGACCGCGATGACGCCGAAAGTGGTGGGCGAGGCGTGCCAGGCATCCAGCACCGCGGCCGGCAGCCAGGTCAGCCAGGACAGCGCCAGCCGCGGGATCCACAGCAGCGCGTCCCAGCCCACCACCGAGGCGGCGATGCCGAGCGCCACCAGGAAAACGCCAAGCGACCAGAGCCGCGCCGAGGTCACAGGGCATCCAGTCGGGAATGGAGATCGATCATGGCCGCAGCTTCGCCATGAATTGCGGCGGAAATGCAAGGCGCCGGAGACGCGGCGGGGCACTCACGCGGTCGGTATCCGCCGGGGCCAAGGCAGCGCTTCAACCACGGCGGCGCGTGGTCTAGCCTCCGCTCCGCCAGCAAGAGGGACCGCCCGTTTTGGCCACCGAGATCTCGCTCACCCATCCGAACGGCCTGCGGAAGCCGGCCTTCTACGGCTTCTCCTGGACCTCGCTGTTCTTCGGCGGCTTCCCGGCGGCCTTCCGCGGCGACTGGATGGCCTTTGGCCTGTACCTGCTGCTGGCGCTGGCCGGGGCGCTGTTCACCCAGGGCTTCGGCTGCCTGGTGCTGTGGCTGGTCTGGCCCTTCTTCTACAACCGCTGGCACGCCCGCCGCCTGATCGAGCGCGGCTACCAGATCACCGGCGCCAACGGCTCGATCGACATTGCCAAGGCGCGGGTGATGGGCTGACGCCGCGTCAGCGGCGGTTCTTCAGCCAGAGGGTGAGGAACATCACGGCCACCATGATGGCGACGCCGGTGCGGTTCTGGCTGATCCATTCCAGCGCCTGCTGCAGGGGCATTCTCGCGGTTCTCCGTCTGGATCTGGCGGTCAGGTAGCGGGGGGACGGGCGGGGTGTCCAGCGT
>NZ_MLCO01000124.1 GCF_001982615.1 Teichococcus deserti
GTGGAGAAGCTGCCGAGATCGACCTCCACCAGGTCGGCCGGTCGCCCGCGCAGCGGCGCCGGATCAGCCGTCGCCGGACGGGCCAGCGCGCCGCGCAGCTCCGGCTCGTAATAGCCCGTCATCAGCCCCTCGCCGGCGGCCCGCGGCGTGAAGCGGCTCTCGAAGAAGCGCCGAGCCGCGGCGTCGTCGCCGGCCGGCAGGGCGCGCGCCTCGGCGCAGAGCGGTTCGGGCATCGCCGGCGGGCGGCAGCCGGCCAGGAAGGCGGGCAGCGCCTCGGACAGCCGGTCCTCGCCCCAGCCGGGCAGCTCGGCCACCCGCTGCGGCGCCTGGGCGCAGCCGGCCAGCAGGGCCAGGACACTGGCAAAAAGAAAGCCAGGGACGTTGCCGCCCCTGGCCCGGACATCCTTCAGAAAAGCCACGCGCGGGATCAGGCCGACTGCGTCGCGACCAGCTTCCAGGTCGGGTCCGTGCTGCGCAGGTCGCGCTGGAAGGTCCAGAGGTCGACGATCTCGGTCACCGCCTCGGTGCCCGCCACCACGCTGCCATCGGAGGCGGTCGTCAGGTTCAGCTGGTCGGAGACGATGCGCACGGTGACGTCGGCGACGGTGCCACGCAGGTCGGCCGCCTCGATCCCCATCTCATGCACCGAGCGGATCTCGGTCCGCTGGCTCTCGCCCGCCGATTCGCGGGCCGAGATGGCGGATTCGAACCCGGCATAGGTGTCGTCCGACAGCAGGTTGCGCAACGTCGCCCGGTCGCCGGCGGCGAAGGCCGTGACGATCATGCGGAAGGCGCCCTCCGCCCCGCCCAGGAAGCCGGCCGGGTCGAAGCCGGCATCGGCGCCGCGGATGCGGCCCAGCGCCTGGCCCACCGGGCTGCGCGCGTCGGGCAGCGACAGGCGCGGCCCGCCGGCGACCGGCACCGGCGGCTGCATCGCATCGGCCTGGCGCGGCCCGGGCACCGGCTGGCCGGGCGCCGGCCGCTCCTGCGGCGGGCGCTCGAAGCCCTGGCGGCGGCCCAGCACGCTGCGCAGGCGCAGCACCAGGAAGGCGGCCACCATGGCGAACAGGATCAGATCGACCGGGAAGCCGCCGGACATTGCATTCTCCTCATGTGTCACATCTAGGTGGCGGGGGGCCTCGCCGCAACGGCCCATTGCACGACGACGCGACGCAGCACCCCCTCTATTGCACGGCTTGCCCGCCGATGGGACGTTCAGCCACGGCCTAAGCCGCCGCCCCCACCGGAGTTTCGCGATGATCCTGCTGCGTCACGGCCAGAGCGAGTTCAACCTGCACTTCACCGCCACCCGCCGCGACCCCGGCATCAAGGACCCGAAGCTGACCGGCCTGGGCCACGACCAGGCCGAGCAGGCCGCCGAGGCCCTGACCGCCCCCGGCGCCGGCCCCGAGATCCGCCGCATCATCGCCAGCCCCTACACCCGCGCGCTGCAGACCGCGGCGCCGCTGGCGAAGAAGCTGGGCCTGCCAGTGCTGATCCAGCCGCTGGTGCGCGAGCGCTATGCCTTCGTCTGCGACGTCGGCTCGCCCTGCACCCAGCTGCGGCTGGACTGGCCCGACCTCGACCTGCAGCATCTGGAGGAGGTCTGGTGGCCCGCGGTCGAGGAGCCGGCCGACCAGGTCCAGGCCCGCGCCCGGCTGTTCAGCGCCGAGATGTCGGCCCTCGCCGACTGGCAGCACACCGTCGTCGTCTCCCACTGGGGCTTCATCCTGGCGATGACCGGCCAGTCGATCGGCAACGGCCAGTGGCTGGCCTGCGACCCCACCGTGGCGCCGCCCGAGCAGATCAACTGGAAGCACGGCTGAGCCCGGCCCATCGGCACTGTGACTCCCGGACGGGCCGTGCTACCCCGCCCGCGCCATCGACTTCGCCATCGAACCGCCTTTGGGGGCCCGCATGTCCGACACCTCTCTGCCGCCCGACGCCCAGGCTCCGAACGGGGCGGTGCCGCCCGGCCCGCTGCTGATGAACCTGCAGTACACGAAGGACCTGTCCTTCGAGGTGCCGGGCGCGCCGGAGATCTTCGCGACGCTGCGCGAGCAGCCGCGCATCGACCTGGCCCTCGACGTCCAGGCCCGTCCGCTGCAGCAGGGCGGCAATGTCTTCGAGGTCTCGCTGCAGATCCGCGCCGACGCCCAGGTTCCCGGCCAGAACGGCGCCAGCCAGACCGCCTTCATCGCCGAGCTGGTCTATTGCGGCATCTTCACCCTGAACGTCGAGCCGAACCTGGTCGAGCCGCTGCTGCTGGTCGAGTGCCCGCGCCTGCTCTTCCCCTTCGCCCGCAACATCCTGGCCGATGTCACCCGCGACGGCGGCTTCCCGCCCGTGCTGCTGACGCCGATCGACTTCGTGGCGCTGTGGCAGTCGCGCCGCGGCCAGTCCAGCGCCGACACCATGCCGCCGCCGGTCGCCAGCGCGTAATTCCGTCCTGACGGGCGGCGCGGGCCTGATGGCCCCGCCGCCCTTTTCATGTCTGTGGTAGGGCCATGTTCCGCAACGTGCTGACCATCGGCGGCTGGACCTTCGTCAGCCGCATCCTCGGCTTCCTGCGCGACATGGCGATCGCGGCGACGCTCGGCGCCGGGCCGGTGGCCGACGCCTTCTTCATCGCGCTGCGCCTGCCCAACCTGTTCCGCCGCCTCTTCGGCGAAGGCGCCTTCAACGCAGCCTTCGTCCCCGCCTTCACCGGCATGCTGACCCTCGAGGGCCCGAAGCGTGCCCGCGAGTTGGCCGAGCGCATGTCGACCCTGATGTCGCTCTGGCTCAGCCTGCTGGTGGTGCTCGGCATGGTCTTCATGCCCCAGGTGATGAGCGTCCTGACCCCGGGCCTGGCCGACGACCCCTACCGCTTCGAGCTGGTGGTGGAGCTGTCGCGCATCACCTTCCCCTACCTGCTGTTCATCTGCCTGACCGCGCTGGTCAGCGGCGTGCTGAACGCGGTCGACCGCTTCGCCATGGCCGCCGGCGCGCCGCTGCTGTTCAACCTCTTCGCCATCGCCTCCCTCTTCGCCCTGACCCCCTTCGTCGCGACGCCCGCCCATGCGCTGGCCTGGGGCACCATGGCCTCCGGCGTGGCGCAGCTGGCGCTGGTGGTGATCTCGGCGCACAAGGTCGGCTTCGGCTTCCGCCTGATCTCCTGGCCGCGGGTCACGCCGGAGACCCGCCAGGTGGTGCGCACCATGCTGCCCGGCCTGCTCGGCGCCAGCATCACGCAGCTGTCGCTGGCCATCGACATCTTCATCGCCTCGCTGCTGCCGGCCGGCGCGGTCAGCATGCTGAACTACGCCGACCGCGTGGCCCAGCTGCCGCTCGGCGTGGTGGGCGCCGCCGTCGGCACCGCCCTGCTGCCGGTGCTGTCACGCCAGCTGCGCGCCGGCCACCGCCTCTCCGCCCATCGCAGCATGAACCGCGCGGTCGAGCTCTCGCTCGGCCTGACCCTGCCGGCGGCGGCGGCCCTGGTCGTGCTGGCCACCCCCATCGTCCAGGTGCTGTTCCAGCGCGGCGCCATGGACGCCCTGGCCGCCATCGCCACCGCCGAGGCGCTGCAGGCCTATGCGCTCGGCCTGCCCGCCTTCGTGCTGATCAAGGCCTTCGCTCCCGGCTTCTTCGCCCGCGCCGATACCGCGACGCCGGTGAAGATCGGCATCCTGGTGGTGCTGGTGAACCTCTCGCTCAGCCTGACCCTGATCCAATTCCTGGCCCATGTCGGCATCGCGCTCGCCACCTCGCTCGCCGCCTGGGTCAATGCCGGGCTGCTGGCCTTCATCCTCTGGCGCCGCGGCCAGTTCTTCGCCGACCGCCGGCTGCGGCGGAACCTCTGGCGGCTGGGGCTGGCCAGCGCGGTGATGACCGCGGCCCTCCTGGGGATGGAGCAGGTCGTCCATCCGGAAGGCTCGCTGCTGCGGCTCCTGGCGCTGGGCGGCTTCGTCGCCGTCGGGCTGGCCGTCTATTTTGCGACCACCGGGCTGCTGGGGGCGCTGAAGCCGATGGAGCTGCTCCGGCGGCGGCGGAAGGCATGAGAAAAGGCCGGGGGAAGGAATTCCCCCGGACCCCCATCTTTCTTCTGTCGGTTCGGGGCGCCTTTTCCCCCGGCGCCACCGCGCTATGCTGCGCGCCATGACCCAGACCACCGATTTCGGCTTCCGCGAAGTCCCCCGCGACGCCAAGGCGTCCATGGTGCGGGAGGTGTTCGACAGCGTCGCGCCCAAATACGACGTGATGAACGACCTGATGTCGCTGGGCCTGCACCGCGCCTGGAAGCAGGCCTTCGTCGCCGCCATCGGCGCCGGCCCCGGCGACACGCTGCTGGACCTGGCCGCCGGCACCGGCGACGTCGCCTTCCTGGCCAGGAAGCGCGGCGCCGGCCGGGTCATCCTGGCCGATATCAACGCCGCCATGCTGGGCGTCGGCCAGGGCCGCGCGCTGGAGAAGGGGCTGGCCTCCGGCCTCGACTTCGTCTGCTGCGACGCCGAGCACATCCCGCTGCCCAGCCGCTCGGTCGAGAAGGTCTCGATGGCCTTCGGCCTGCGCAACTGCACCGACAAGGATGCGGTCCTGCGCGAAGGCTTCCGCGTCCTGCGCCCGGGCGGCCGGATGCATGTGCTGGAATTCTCCAAGCTCGAGGTCGCGGCGCTGCGGCCGCTCTATGACGCCTGGTCCTTCAAGGCGCTGCCGGCGATCGGCCAGCGCATCGCCCAGGACGGCGACAGCTACCAGTACCTGGCCGAGAGCATCCGCATGTTCCCCGACCAGCCGACGCTGGCCGGCATGTTCGAGGCGGCCGGCTTCGAGCGGGTAAGCTACCGCAACCTCTCGGGCGGCATCGTCGCCATCCACACCGGCTGGAAGCTCTGACGCCATGATGCTGCAAGGCCGGCATGTGCTGCTGGTGATCAGCGGCAGCGTCTCGGCCTTCAAGGCGCTGGAGCTGATGCGGCTGCTGCGCAAGGCCGGCGCCCGGGTGACCCCGGTGCTGACCGCCGGCGGCGCCCGCTTCGTCACGCCGCATGCCGTGCAGGCCATCGCCGGCGAGCCGGTGCACCAGGACCTCTGGTCGCTCGCCGGCGAGGCCGAGATCGGCCATATCCGCCTGGCCCGCATGGCCGAGCTCGTGGCGGTGGTCCCGGCCTCGGCCGATTTCCTGGCCAAGATGGCGCATGGCCTGGCCGACGACCTGGCCAGCACGGTGATGCTGGCGACCGACAAGCCGATCCTGGTGGCCCCTGCCATGAACTGGGCGATGTGGGGCCATTCCGCGACGCAAGCCAACATGGCGCTGCTGGACTCCCGCGGCCTGCGCCGCATCGGCCCCGGCACCGGTGCCATGGCCGAATCCGAATCCGGCCCCGGCCGCCTGGCCGAACCCGCAGAAATCTTCGACGCCATCGCCGCGATGCTGACGGCGCCCGCCGACACGCCGCTTGCCGGCCGCCACGCCCTGGTCACTAGCGGCCCGACGCAGGAGCCGATCGATCCGGTCCGCTACATCAGCAACCGCTCCAGCGGGCAGCAGGGCCATGCCATCGCGCTCGCGCTGGCCGGGCTGGGCGCGCGGGTGACGCTGGTCTCGGGTCCGGTGTCCTTGCCTGATCCGGCCGGCGTGAACCTGGTTCGCGTGGAAACCGCGGAACAGATGCTGGCTGCCTGCGAGGCCGCGCTGCCCGCCGACATCGCGGTCTGCGCCGCCGCGGTGGCCGACTGGCGCGTCGCCCATGCGGCCACCCAGAAAATGAAGAAGAAACCGGGCGAGGCGCCGCCGCCGCTGGAGCTGGCGCTGAACCCGGACATCCTGGCGACGCTCTCCCGCCATGCCCGCCGGCCGCGGCTGGTGGTGGGCTTCGCCGCCGAGACGGAACACGTCATCGACCACGCGCGGCAGAAGCTGGCGCGCAAGGGCTGCGACTGGATCCTGGCCAACGACGTCTCCGCCGATGTCTTCGGCGCCGCCGAGAACACGGTGCATCTCGTCGGCCGCGACGGCGTCGAGGACTGGCCGAAGCTGCCCAAGACCGAGGTCGGCCGCCGCCTGGCCGCCCGCATCGCCGACGAATTCCAGACCGCCACGGACCCTGCATGACCCTGACCATCGCCGTCCGCCGCCTGGCCCATGCCGAGGGCCTGCCGCTGCCGAGCTATGCCACTGCCGGCGCCGCGGGCTTCGACCTGCTGGCCGCCGTGCACGACCCGCTGACCATCCCGGCCGGCGGCCGCGCGCTGGTGCCGACCGGGCTGCAGATCGCGCTGCCCGAGGGGCATGAGCTGCAGATCCGCCCGCGCTCGGGGCTCGCGCTGAAGCACGGCATTATGCTGCCCAACAGCCCCGGCACCATCGACGAGGATTACCGCGGCGAGCTGCAGGTGATCGTGCTGAACGGCGGCGACGCGCCCTTCGTGGTCGAGCGCGGCATGCGCATCGCCCAGGGCGTGCTGGCCCCGGTCTTCCGCGCTGCCTGGGCCGAGGTCGAGACGCTGCCGGAAACCCTTCGCGGCACGGGCGGCTTCGGCAGTACGGGCACGCAGGGCTAACCCCCTCCGCCGGCATTGCGCGCCGGCGGCGGCCCCGCCCATATGACGGCCATGGACCTCGACTTCACCGACTCGGAGCTGCACCGCTACTCCCGCCACATCCTGCTGCAGGAAGTGGGCGCGGTGGGCCAGGCGAAGCTGCGCGCGGCCCGCGTGCTGGTGGTCGGCGCCGGGGGCCTGGGCGCGCCGCTGGCGCTGTACCTGGCGGCCGCCGGCATCGGCACCATCGGCCTGGTCGATGACGACCGGCTGGAGCTGTCCAACCTGCAGCGCCAGGTGGTGCATGCGACCGACCGCATCGGCCGCGCCAAGGTCGACAGCGCCGCCGAGACGCTGCGCGGGCTGAACCCCGAGGTCCGGCTGGAGCTGCACGAGCGCCGCCTCGACGCCGCCGCCGCCGCCGAGCTGATCCCGCACTACGACATCGTCTGCGACGGCACCGACAATTTCGAGACCCGCTTCCTGCTGGGCGATGCCTGCCACCTGCTGGGGCGCACCCTGGTCTCGGCCGCGGTGCTGCGCTTCGAGGGGCAGCTCGCCACCTTCAAATCGCACCGGGGCCATGAATTCCCCTGCCAGCGCTGCCTGCATCCGGAGCCGCCGCCGCCCGGCCTGGTGCCGAGCTGCTCCGAGGCCGGCGTGCTGGGCGTCGTCACCGGCGTCATGGGCACGCTGCAGGCCACCGAGGTGCTGAAAGAAATCCTCGGCATCGGCGAGGGCATGGCCGGGCGCCTGCTGCTCTGGGATTCGCTCGATGCCCGCTTCCGCACGGTGAAGCTGCGGCGCGACCCGGAATGCGCGCTCTGCGGCGATCGGCCCTCCATCCGCGACCTGTCCTGCCACGGCGTGCCCTCTGCCCCCGCCTGCGCGGTCGGCGGCGCCGCATGAGCCTGCCACTGGGGATCCTGCTGCGCTCGCCCGGGCACGAGGCCGGGCATTACGCGCTGATGCTGGCCACCGGCGCCGCCGCCACCGGCCGGCCCGTGGTGATCTTCGCCACCAATGGCGGCTGCGGGTTGCTGCTGAAGCGCACGCCGCTGCTGTCCGACCCGCGCGAGGAGCTACTGGCCCGGCGCGGCGTGGTCGGCATCGCGCCGCTGCTGGATGCGGCGGTCGATCTCGGCGTCCGCCGCATTGTCTGCGAGGCCGGGCTGCGCGCCGAATCGCTGGAGGAAGCGCCGCTGGCCGAGGGGGTGGAGGTGGCCGGCGTCGTCACCTTCCTGACCGCGGTCGGCCACGGCCAATTGCTGTCGCTGTGAGGCTTTTTGTCGCAGCGCGGCATCAGGCCGCGCGGCGTGGCTTGACCCGGGCGCCGCATTGCGGTCGTGATCCCCGGATGACTGCGCTGACTTCCGCCCTGCCCGCTGTTCCGCCTCGCCCTTCCCGCCGGGTCCTGCTGCCCTCGCTGCTGGCGCTGCTGCTGGCGGCGGGCCCGGCCTTCGCCCAGTCGAGCCTGGGCGGGACCGGCGGCACGCTGCAGCCGCCGGTCCCGCCCGGCGGCGCGCCCCCGGCCGCCAGCCCCCCGCAGGGCAACGTGCTGCGCGCGCCGCCGGGCGGGACCTGGCTCTTATACCCATCTGACGCTGCCGACGATCTTACGCGGGTCGAGCCCGGGGGGGGCCGGCAGGTTCCAAAAAAAAAAAAGCAGAGAGACCGAGCAAAACG
>NZ_MLCO01000125.1 GCF_001982615.1 Teichococcus deserti
GACAGCAGCATGGCGCGACGCAGATGCTCCTCCATCATCGGGCCGAGGACGAAGCCGACCAGCAGCGGCGCCGGCTCCATCTTGATCTTGGCGAAGACATAGCCGAGCACTGCGAAGAACACCGTCTGGTAGACGTCGAAGACGCTGTTGTTGATCGAGTAGACGCCGATCGCGCAGAACACCAGGATCGCCGGATACATGAACCTGTACGGCACCTGCAGCAGCTTCACCCACATGCCGATCATCGGCAGGTTGATGACCAGCAGCATGACGTTGCCGATCCACATGGAGCAGATCAGGCCCCAGAACAGGTCGGGCTGGGCTTCCACCATGCGCGGGCCCGGCTGGATGCCCTGGATAATCAGCGCGCCCACCATCAGCGCCATCACGGCATTGGAGGGGATGCCTAGCGTCAGCAGCGGAATGAAGGAGGTCTGCGCGGCCGCGTTGTTGGCGGCTTCCGGACCGGCCACGCCCTCGATGGCGCCGTTGCCGAATTCATGCCGGCCCTTGGAGATCTTCCGCTCCATCATGTAGGAGCCGAAGGAGGCCAGCGCCGCGCCGCCGCCCGGCAGAATGCCGAGGACGGAGCCGATGACGGTGCCGCGCAGCACCGAGGGGGTGGAGCGCTTCCACTCTTCCTTGGTCAGGAACAGCGAGCCGACCTTGGTGGAGAGGACGCTGCGCACTTCCGGATTCTCGAGATTCAGGATGATCTCGGAAATGCCGAAGACGCCCATGGCGATGGCGGCGAAGTTCAGCCCGTCGGAGAGCTCGGGGATGCCGAAGGTGAAGCGCTGCTGGCCGGTCTGCACGTCGGTGCCGACCAGGCCGAGGGCGACGCCCAGCACCACCATGCCGACCGACTTCACCACCGAGCCCTGCGCCAGCACGGCCGAGATGATCAGGCCGAGCAGCATCAACGAGAAGTAGTCCGCCGGGCCGAAGGAAAGAGCAACTTCCGTCAGCAGCGGGCCGGAGGCCGCGACCAGCAGCGTCGAGACCGAGCCGGCGAAGAAGGAGCCCAGCGCCGAAATGGTCAGCGCCGCGCCGGCGCGGCCGTTGCGCGCCATCTTGTAGCCTTCCAGCGTCGTCACCACCGAGGAGACCTCGCCCGGCAGGTTCAGCAGGATGGCGGTGGTCGAGCCGCCATACTGCGCGCCGTAATAGATGCCGGCGAGCATGATGATGGCGGTGGTGGCCGGCTGCCCGAAGGTGATGGGCAGAAGAAGAGAGATGGTGGCGACCGGCCCGATGCCCGGCAGCACGCCGATGGCGGTGCCGATCAGCGCGCCGAGCAGCGCGAAGAGCAGGTTGTCGAAGCTCATCGCCACATGGAAGCCATGGGCGAGATTGGCGATCAGGAGTTCCATGCTGCTGATCCCCCGCTCAGAAGGCCGGCCAGACGTTGACGCGGATATCGAGCTCGTAGATGAACATCCACCAGCACAGCGCGATCAGGAAGACCACGCAGCCGGCGACGCCGAGCGGCCGGTGCGTCGGATCGGCCAGGGCCGCGATCACCACCATGGCGGCGACGGCCAGCACCAGCCCGCCCTGCTCCAGCAGGATGCCGAAGACGGTCATGCCGATCAGCACGAAGGCGATCTGGCGCCACCCCGGGCTGACCGCCATCACGCCCATGCAGACGGTCAGCGCGATGCCCATCGGGTACCAGTTGACCGACAGCGCCGGCACGGCGGCCGCCAGCGGATAGGCGACCAGGCCGGCGCCGATGCCGATGGCAAGCGTGACGAAGTCGAGCTTCGTCCATTTCTCCAGCGGATCCTCGCCGGCGCGGAAGGCGAGCGCCACGACGACGACGCCCAGCAGCAGCTCCAGCCAGAAGACCAGCATCGGCATGTAGCCCGGCCCCATGCGGCGCGCGGAGCCCAGACTGTGCTCGCCGTTCAGCCAGAGGCCGACCAGCGCCAGCACCAGCAGAACCATGCCGGAGGCAAGGTCCTTTGCATTCACTCTCATTGCATCCCCTCTTGGACCCCACATGCCGCCGGGCAACCAGTGGCCCCACGCATGCGCCCCTCGATGAGGCGCCTACGAGGCCGGAGGGGGAATTATTCCAGCAGGGGGCAGGAAATTTTTTCGCGTTGCCCGGGCAGCGCCCGAGGAGGTCGCGAAGCCTGCTGTTTCAGCCTTGATTCTCGTAGGCCCAGCTCTTGCAGACGATCTTCCAACCTTGCGGATATTTAATCAGCAGCAGCTCGTCGATGAACCGGTTGGCGCCCAGCGCGTCGCGCACGCGGACATGCGCGGTGGTGGCGCTGGGCTGGGTGAGCGCCACCACCTCGTCGATGCGGGGGTCGTTGGTCGCGGCCGGCGCCGGGCGGTTGGCCACGCGCTCCAGCCAGGCGTCGAGGCCGAGCGCCGCGGTCACCGCATTCTCCGAGGAGAAGAGCTGCGCCTCGGGATGAAAGGCCTGGCGGAAGGCCGCGACATCGCCCGTGTAGAGCGCGTCGAAATACTGCTGCACCACGGCGCGGATGGCGGTCTCGTCGCTCATCGAATCGTCTCCTGCTGATTGTGCGCCCGGTCGGCGAGATCCAGGCTCTGGTCGAGGATAGCGAGAAGCCGCTCGGAGTCTTCCGCCGAAATGATCAGCGGCGGGGCCAGGAACAGCGAGGTCTGCTCGCCGCTGGTGCCGATGACGGCGCCGAGCGACAGGGCCTCGGCCGCGACCAGCGAGGCGGTGGGCGCCTCGGCGGTGTCGGCCAGCCAGTTCTGCCAGGCGGGGCCATGCAGCTCGATCGTCCAGTGCAGGCCCTGGCCGGCGATGCGCGCCACGCTCGGATGCCGGCGGCCGATTTCCTCCAGCCGCCCGGCGAACAGCGTCTCCAGCGCCGCGACGCGGTCGAGCAGCGCCTCTTCTTCCAGGATGCGCAGATAGGCGCTGACGGCGGCCATGGCCATGGGATGGCCGCGCAGCGTGCCGTAATTCTGCCAGGCGCTGCCCTGCATCCGCTCGACCATCTCGGCCGAGAACAGCACGGCGGCGACGGGCACCATGCCGCCGCCCAGCCCCTTGCCCAGCGTCACGATGTCGGGCCGCGAGGCGCCGCCCTGGAAGGCGAAGCGACGCCCGGCGCGGCCCAGGCCGGTCACCACCTCGTCGGCGATCCAGAGGCAGCCGGCCTCGCGCGCCATGCCCGCCAGCGCATCCTGGTAGGCACCGTCGTGGTAGAAGCCGCCCTGGGTGTAGTCGAGGATCATCGCCGCCGACCGCGCCAGCATCGCCGGCGCGCCCTCCAGGCTTTTTTCCAGTGGCGCCGGCGCGGCACCGTCGCTGCGGTAGAGGGCGCCCTCCGGCGGCGGCAGGATATGCACCGGCGCGCCGGCGAAGGGGCGCCGCGTGGCGCCGGGCGCGGCCAGCCCGCCATGCCAATGCGGCTGCACGGTGACGTCGCGCGATAGCCCGACCAGCCCGTGATAGGCGCGGGCCCGCGTCGCGATCGCCGGGCGTCCGGTGATCGCCTGCGCCAGACTGAGGGCAATATCGTTGGCCTCGCTGCCGCTGAGGCAGAAGCGGATCGCGCCGGCCCAATCCTCACCGGGCAGGGCGACACGAAAGAAATCCTCCGCGGCCTGGTCGCGGCCGGACCAGTTCCAGCCCTCATTGACCATGGGCAGGCTGGCGGCCTCGCGCAGCGCCGCGATCAGCTTCGGATGGCCATGGCCGAGCGGGCCGCCGGTGTTGCTGCCATCGAGGACGCGTCGTCCATCGGCCAGAATGAAGAATGCGCCCTCGCCGCCGGTGACGCGCGGCGCCTCCGTGCCGGCATTCAGCCCGGTTCGCAGCAGCCTGCCCATCGGTCGGTCCTTCTTGTCGGTGGTCATGCGCGCAGCCGGGCCGCGACCGCGGCGAGACGCGGCTGCGCCTCCTCCGCGCGCAGCCGGCCATAGCCGATCACCAGGCCCTGCCGGTCGGGCGGGCCGAGATAGCATTGCGACAGCGGCTGAATGTAGTTGCCCGCTTGTCCGCTGCGCGCGGAAGCCTCGCGGTCGGTCATGCGCGCGGCCATCGCCGGCGTGAACAGCGCGGTCAGATGCAGCCCGGCGGCGGTGGGCGCCACTTCCAGCAGATCGGGCAGCAGCTCGTCGATCGCCGCCAGCACCGCCTGCTGCCGCGCCGCATAGAGCTTGCGCATCCGCCGCAGGTAGCGCAGCAGATGACCTTCGGAGAGAAAGGCGGCCAGCGCCGGCTGCGCGGTCCCGGCGGAATGGACGTCGATGCGGGCGCGGCCGCGGCCGAAGGCCTCGACGAAGCCGGGATGCGCCACCAGGTAGCCGAGCCGCAGGCTGGGCAGCATCACCTTGGAGAAGGTGCCGAGATAGATCACCCGCCCGCTGCGATCGAGCGATTTCAGCGCCGCGGCCATGCTCTCGCGGTGGCGGAACTCGGAATTGTAGTCGTCCTCGATGATCCAGCTTTCCTGCCGCCGCGCCCAGTCCAGCAGCTCCAACCGCCGGTCCAGCGCCATGGCGATGCCAAGCGGGAACTGGTGCGAGGGCGTCACCACCGCGAGCCGTGCCTTGGGGGCGCGCCGGATCCCCTCGGCGACGACCAGGCCTTTGCCATCGACCGGGACCGGCACCAGCCGGGCACCCGCGGCCAGCAGGCTGCTGCGCGCCTCGATGAAGCCGGGTTCTTCCACCCAGACCTCGTCGCCGGGATCGAGCAGCATGCGGCAGCAGAGATCGAGGGCGCCCGCGCTGGCGGGGGTGATCACCACCTCCTCGGGCCGGCACAACAGCCCGCGCACGGCGCCGAGATATTCGGCCGTCGCCGCCCGCAGCGGCGCCCAGCCCAGCGGCGACATGGCGCGGCAGAGATCGGCGCGCGGCTTCTGCCAGGACTGCCGCAGCAGCCGCGCCCAGAGCTCGAAGGGGAACTCCTCCAGATCCGGCGTGCCGCTGGAGAAAGGCGAGCCCAGATCGGAGACATAGTCGATGTCGAGCATCGCCTGCCAGCGGCCGGAGAGGCGCGGCGCCGGCTGCTCGCCGGCGGCCGGCGCGTCTCCCTTGGCGACGGCGGCGATCCGCACCCCGCCGCGCGGCGTCGATTGCAGATAGCCCTCGGCATAGAGCAGGTCACAGGCGGCCTGGACGATGGCGCGTGAGCAGCCGAGCTCCACCGCCATGGCGCGCGACCCCGGCAGCCGCGTCCCCGCCGGCAGGCTGCCATCGAGGATGCGCGGCCGCAGCGCCGCGGCCAGCTGCTGGTACAGCGGCAGCTCCGCCCGGCGGTCCAGCGGCAGCCCGGCCAGCGACAACCGGCTGCGCATGTCAGCCGGCGGGGCCGAAGCCGCCGCCGCCGCAGCTTTCCATCGTCACCAGGTCACCGCGCTTCAGCAGCATGTTGCTTTTCCCTGGGATCTCCTCGGAAACCCCGTCCCGGGTCAGGGTGATGCGGAACGGCTTGCCGTCGGCGCCCCCCTTCAGGCCGTAAGGAGACATCTTGCAGCGCTCGACGCAGCTGGTCAGCCACATGCTCTCGGCCAGCACGCGATAGCTGCGCACCACGCCGTCGCCGCCGCGATGCTGTCCGGCCCCCCCCGAGCCGCGGCGGATCGACTGCGCTTCCACGCGGATCGCGTAGTTGGCCTCGATCACCTCGGCCGGCGTGTTGGAGGTGTTGGTCAGATGCACCCGCGTCGCCGGTGAGCCGTCGCGGTCGTGCCGCGCCCCCTCGCCGCCGCCATGCACCTCGTAGAGCATGCGCCAGGACTGGTCGGGCATCGGCTCGGCGAAGGCCAGCAGGCCGGAGGTCGCGGGACCGCCGGCGGAAAGCCGCTCGGGGATGATGTGCTCCATGGCGCGGAACATGGCGTCGACCACGCGCATCGAAGTCTCGTGGTTGCCGGCGGCCACCGCAGCGTTCCAACCGGGCTCCAGGATCGAGCCCGGCCGCGTCACGATGGTCAGCGGCCGCAGCGCCCCGGCATTCTGCTGCATCTCCCGCCCGCTCAGGATGCGCGCGGCATAGGCCACGGCCGAGCGCGCGATGAAGGGCGTGGTGTTGCAGAAATTGGCGACGCGGTCGGCGCTGCCGGAGAGGTCGACATGCGCCTCCTCGCCACGGATGGCGATGCGGACATGGATGCGCGCCGGTGCGCCGCCCGGGCCGCCATCGTCGAGAAAATCCTCGCCCTCGTAGGTGCCGTCCGGGAGCTCGGCGATGGCGGCGCGCATCTCGGCCTCGGACAGGTCGTGCAGGCGGGCCATGCAGGCGACAAAGGTCTCAGTGCCGTGCTGGGCACAGAGCTCGCGGATGCGGCGCTCGGCGGCTTCCGTCGCGGCGATCTGGGCCAGCAGGTCGCCCTCGCAGGCGACGGGGTCGCGCACATTGGCCAGGATGAAGTCCAGCACCGGGCGGTTCAGCGTGCCCTGCTGCAGGATCGGCATCGGCGGGATGCGCATCGCCTCCTGGAAGGTGTCCACCGCCTCGGCCAGGTAGCTGCCGGGCCAGGTGCCGCCGACATCCGGCCAATGCGCCAGGCTCAGCGCGAAGGCCACCAGGGTGCCGTCGACGAAGACCGGCCGCGCCACCTTGACATCGTTCAGATGGTTGCCGCCCAGCGCGCCCAGATTGTAGATCAGCGCATCGCCCTCGCGCAGCGTCCCGGCCGGGCAGCGCTTCAGCAGTTCGCGCACGGTATAGGCCATGGCGCCCAGGTGGATCGGGATGTCGCGCCCCTGCCCCACCAGCCCGCCTTCGGCATCGGTGATGGCGGAGGACAGGTCGCCGGCCTCGCGCAGCAGCGGCGAGCGGGCGGAGCGGGTCATCACCAGGCTCATCTCCTCCGCCGCGGCGGAGAGGCCGTGGCGGATGACCTCGACCAGGAAGGGGTCCAGCGCGCTCATGCCGCATCGCTCCGCGTCAGCAGAAGATTTCCCTCAGGATCGGGCGCCGCCTGCCAGCCGGGCGG
>NZ_MLCO01000126.1 GCF_001982615.1 Teichococcus deserti
GCGCCGCCTGGGCGGCCTCGGTCGCGGCCTGGGCATCGCCAAGCCCGGCCAGCGCCTCCACCACCAGCGCCGCGGTCTCGCCGCTGGGCTCCGGCCGCGCGGCGAGCGACAGCAGCCGGCGCTTGGCCTCGCCGCGATGGCCGAAGGCATCAGGCTCCAGCGCGGCGGCGACCTGCTGCTGCAACCGGGCGCGGCGCATCAGCCGGCCCATATCGGCGCTGCGCAGCCGGTCCGGCACGCGCTCCAGCAGGGCAGCGACATCCAGCATGCGGCCTTCGTCGCTGGCGAAGAGCGCGGCGGCGAAGACCGCCTCGGCATGGCCGGTCTCGGCCGGCTGGTCGACCAGGGCGCGGGCCTCGACCCCCTGCCCCATCGCCGCCAGCGACCGGGCCAGATCCAGCCGCAGCCAGGGATTGGCGGGCTCGGCGGCCAGGGCGCCGCGCAGCAGGGCGATGCCGGATTCGGCGTCGCCGGCGCGCTGCGCCTCGATGCGCAGCGCCTCGGCGCGCTGCGCGGCGGCGCTGCCCAGAACCAGGCGGTTGCGGCGCTCGGCCAGCTGCTGCGCCTCGGCGAAGCGGCCCTGGCGCTGCAGCGCCTCGAACAGGCCGGCCATCGGCGTCGCCAGCTCCGGCCGGCGGGCCAGCGCGGCACGATAATGCTGCTCGGCGCCCTGGAGGTCACCGCGGCGCAGCGCCAGGTCGGCCAGCAGGGTCTCGGCCTCGACCCGCTCGGCGCCCTCGCGGCGCAGGCCGCGGCGCAGGATCTGCTCGGCCTGGTCGAACTGGCTGCGCTGCACCGCCTGGCGTGCCTGGGCGACCAGGGTCGGGCCGGCGGCGCCCTCCAGCGCGCGGGCCCAGCGGGCGCGGCCATTGACCGGGTCGGCGGCGATCGCCTCGCGCAGCAGCGCGGTCGCCTCGATGCGGCGGCCCTGGCGCAGACGGGCGACGCCCAGGCCCCCGCGTGCATCGGAATCCTCGGGGCGCAGCACCAGCACGGATTGGAATTCGCGCGCGGCATCCGCGAGCAGCCCGGCGTTCAGCGCCGCGAAGCCGCGCAGCCGGGCGGCGCCGCCATCGCCGACGGCGCGGCGGGCATCGGCCAGCCGCTGCTGCATCAGCGGGTCGT
>NZ_MLCO01000127.1 GCF_001982615.1 Teichococcus deserti
GTTGCTTCCCCAGCGCGGGGGTTTGGCGCGGGATGCGGCGAAGGAAAGGATCATGCGCGACCCGCCGCGAAACTTTCCCTTCCCCCGCGCGGGGCGGGGGAAGGGTGCGGGCCTCACCAGCGGCGCGGCGGCGGGCGGCGATAGTAGCGGCGGCGGGAATAACGCGGCGGCGGGCGCCGGTAGGCCGGCCGGTAATGGCGGCGGTAGTAGCGGCGCGGCGGCGGCCGGTAGGGGCGGCGGTAGGGGTAGGGCTGCGCCTCCGCCTCGCTGCTCAGCACCACCGGGGCCACGGCCACGACCGGGGCGGCGACGGCCACGGCCAGCAGGCGGGAGAGAAAGCCACGTCGGTTCATCGGCGATCCTTTGCTCGGCGGGGCGGGCGAGAAACCCGGCCCCGACGGGTCATCTAAAACCGTGAAGCCCGCGCCGGTTTCGGCGTGGTGGGCCTGACACGGAGGTTTGGCGCCGCTTGTGGCCAAACCTGGGCGCCTCCGTGGCGGCAAAAGGGTTCTGCCCGTGGTCGCGCAAACGTCAGGCGAGGAAGAAGAAGAGTCTGGGGGCGGAGCCCCCAAGCTTCGCCTGGCCTACCTCTCTCGCTTCAGCAGCGTCACCGCGAGGAGGAGGAGCCCCGAAATCAGCACCAGCACCATGGCGGCCGCCATGATGGTCAGGCTGATCGAATCGTTCAGTCCAGAGAACATCTGCCGCGGCAGGGTGCGCTGGGCGGGGCCGGCGATGAACAGCGCCACCGCGACCTCGTCGAGGGAGGTCGCGAAGGCGAAGACCGCGCCGGCGGCGACGCCGGGCATGATCTGCGGCAGGCAGACGCGCCAGAAGGCCCGCGCCGGCGATGCCCCGCAGGAGGCGGCGGCGCGCAGCTGCACCGCGTCGAACTGCTGCAGCGCGGCCAGCACCGTGACAACGACGAAGGGCGCGCCCAGCGCGGCATGGCCCAGCACCAGGCCGGTGAAGCTGTTGGTCAGGCCGAGCGGCCCGAAGGCCAGCAGCAGGGCGACAGCGACGATGATGGCGGGCACCACCATCGGCGCCAGCAGGATCGCCATGATCAGCGTCTTGCCGGGGAAGGGCGCGCGCCACAGGCCGAAGGCGGCGAGCGTCCCCAGGCTGCCGGCCAGCAGGGCCGCCACCGAGCCGACGCGCAGGCTGTTCCACAGGGCGGGCAGCCAGAAGTCGGAGCTCCAGAAATCGGCGTACCAGCGCAGCGACAGGCCGGGCAGCGGGTAGAACAGGAAGGAGCCGGCCGAGAAGGACAGCGGCAGCACGGCGAGGACCGGCGCCATCAGGAACAGGATGGCGAGGACGCCGGTGCTCCACAGCAGGAAGCGGGAGGGGGTCATGCGGTCTTCACCCGTCCGAAGCCAACCAGCCGGCCATAGAGCAGCACCACCAGCGCGACCGCCAGCAGCAGCAGGCAGGAGAGCGCGGCCGCCATGCCCCAGTTGACCGTTCGGCTGGCATAGAAGGCGACGAAATAGGGCACCATCTGGTCGTTGGCGCCGCCCAGCAGCGCCGGCGTCACGTAGAAGCCCAGCGCCTGGATGAAGACCAGCAGGCTGCCCGCGCCGATCCCCGGCAGCGACAGCGGCAGCGAGATGCGCAGGAAGGCCCGCATCGGCGAGGCGCCAAGCGACACGGCTGCCCGCGGCAGCCGCCAGTCCAGCGCCTTCAGGCTGGCATAGATCGGCAGCACCATGAAGGGCAGCAGGATATGCACCATGGCCAGCAGCACGGCGCCGCGGTTGAACAGCAGCGGCAGCGGGCCGTCGGTGATGTTCAGGGCTGCCAGCGTCGCGTTCACCACGCCCTCGCGCTGCAGCAGCACCATCCAGGCGGCGGTGCGCACGATCAGGCTGGTCCAGAAGGGCAGCAGCACCCCGGCCAGCAGCCAGGGCACCGCCCGGGCCGGGGCGGTGGCGATCAGCCAGGCCAGCGGATAGCCGATGGCGAGACAAATAAACGTCGCCAGCGCGCCGATCCACAGCGTGCGCCAGAGGATGCCGCGGAAGATGGCGGCGTCCTCGGCCGCGGCGGCGATGTCGCCCGCGGCGTCGCGCTTCAGGTCGAGCACGGCCAGCAGGTTGAAGTCGGTCAGCGGCCCGCCGGCGCGGCGGATCGCCAGCCAGGGCAGGGCGGTGCCCCAATCCTCGTTGATGCCGGTCAGGGTCTCGCGCGCCGGGCCCTCGGCGGCGACGACGCGGCGCGCGGTCAGCGGCAGCAGGCTGCGGAAGCCGGGCCAGTCGGCGTTGAGACGCGCGGCGGCACGGGCGATGGCGCCGCCGCCGCTCGCCTGGTCGCGGACGCGCGCCTCCTTCAGGTCGGCGATCAGGCCGGCGAAGGCGGCGTCATCCGGCAGGCCCTGGCCATTCCAGCCGGACAGCGCCGCGACGGTGCGCGGCAGCACCGGCGCGACGTCGGTCTCCTGCACGGCGCGGGTCAGGAAGGCGCCGATCGGCAGCACGAAGACCGCCAGCAGGAAGAGCAGCAGCGGCGCCACCAGCGCCGCCGCCATCCAGCGTGCCCGCACGCTTACCGCGACACCCAGTTGTTGAAGCGCTGGTTCAGCTTGTCGAGGTTGTCGAGCCAGAACTGGTCGCTGATCTGCAGCGCGCCCTCGGCATTGGCGGGGGTCGTCGGCAGGTTGGCCTGCACCGCGGCCGGCAGCCCGTCCTGGGCGCCGCGCGCCGTCGGGCCATAGGGGATGCGCGGGGGCATCTCGGCCTGGCGGGCCGGCTGGGTCACGAAGTTGATGAAGTTCAGCGCGGCCGCCCGGTTCGGCGTGCCCTTCATCACCACCCAGCTGTCCAGGGTGAACAGGTTGTTGCGCCAGCTGATGCCGAAGTTGCGGTTGTCGGTCTGGTTGGCGGCGGTGATGCGGCCGTTATAGGCGACCGTCATGGCGAGCTCGCCGCTGGCCAGCAGCTGGGCCGGCTGGCTGCCGCGCTCCCACCAGATGATGCTGGGCTTCAGCTGGTCGAGCTTGCGGAAGGCGCGGTCGACGCCGGCATTGGTGGCCAGCAGCTTGTAGACCTCGCCGGGGGGGACGCCATCGGCCAGCAGCGCGATCTCCAGCGTCGCCTTGGGACCGCGGCGCAGTCCGCGCTTGCCGGGGAAGCGCTGGGTGTCGAAGAAGTCGGCCCAGCTCTGCGGCGCGTTCGGCGTCCGCGCCCGGTCGAAAGCCAGGATGAACGAATAAAGAATATTGCCGACGCCGCATTCGCTGACGGCCTCGGGGATGAATCTGTCACGACCGCCAATGGCCGAGAAATCCATCTTCTCGAACAGGCCTTCCTCGCAGCCGATCAGCAGCTCCTCGCTCTCGACCTGGACGACGTCCCAGTTGTTGGCACCGGACTGGATCTTGGCGCGCAGCACGCCGACGCCGCCGTCCCAGGTCTCCTCCAGCAGGCGCGAGCTGGTCGATTGCTGGAACGGGCGGAAGAAGATCTCCCGCTGCACGTCCTGATAGGCGCCGCCCCAGGAGACGACGGTCAGGTCGCGTTGCTGCGCCACGGCATTCCCCGCCATGACCGCCATACCAAGGGCCAGCACGGCCCCGAAACCTCTGCGCAGCATCGGAAACTCTCCCTGTCGCCGGCTTGGCCCGGCGTTGCGACCGCAAGCCTAGAGCGGCCAAGCCCCGCTTGCGAAGGGGGCGCCGCGGGACCGGCGACGATTTCTGCGGCCGCCTCGCGCCGATGTGGCCCTGTTGCCGGCCCTGGGCTTCTAGGCTGCGGAGCTCTCGGGAAATGAAGGAATCGTCATGCGGGTGATGGTGCTGGTGAAGGCGACCACCGCGAGCGAGGCGGGCGAGATGCCCTCGGTCGCATCGATGGAGGAGATGGGCCGCTTCAACGAGGCGCTGGCCGCGGCCGGGCTGCTGCTGGCGGGCGAGGGGTTGCATCCGTCGCGCAGCGGCCACCGCATCCGCTTCGATGGCGCGTCGCGCCGCGTCACGGATGGCCCCTTCGCCGCGACGGACGAGCTGGTGGCCGGCTTCTGGATCTGGAAGGTGGCCGACATGGCCGAGGCGCTGGCCTGGGCGCAGCGCTGCCCCAATCCGATGCCCGGTCCGAGCGAGATCGAGATCCGCCGCATCTACGAGATGGAGGATTTCGGCGAGGCCGTGACGCCGGAGCTGGCGGAGAAGGAGGCGGCGATGCGCCAGCGGCTGGAGCGCAAGCCAGGACTGGAGAAAAAATAAGGGCGGATCCCCGGGGGAGGATCCGCCCCCCAGTTGCGTGACCGCATCGGGAAGGCTGGGTGATGCGGCGGCGCCGGGGAGTTCGGGGTCCGGCGCCGATCGGGAGAGACAGGGCCATGGGATCGTGGCCCGGCCTCATCCTGCCGCGGCCATGGTTGATGCGCGGTTTCCGCGACGGCAGAAAAATCGGACCGAAAAAACCAGCTGGCGGCCCTTGCCCGATCGCCCGGGCTCGCCCAAGCCTTGGCCGCAGTTCAGAAGGGGAAGGAAGCGCATGGCCGAACCGCGACTGCCGCTGGCAGGGTTGAAGGTGCTGGAGCTCGGCCACTACATCGCCGGCCCCTTCGCCACCCGCCTGCTGGCCGACATGGGCGCCGAGGTGGTCAAGGTGGAGCCGCCCGAAGGCGACCCGATCCGCCACTGGGGCAGCAAGCAAGACGGCCACCCCGTCTGGTTCAGCATCCATGGCCGCAACAAGCTCTCCGTCACGCTGGACCTGAAGAACCCGCGCGACCAGGCGCGCCTGAAGGCCATGGCCGCCCGGGCCGACGCGCTGGTCGAGAATTTCCGCCCCGGCTACCTGGAGCGGATCGGCCTCGGTCCCGCCGTGCTGCAGAAGGAAAACCCGCGGCTGGTGATCGCCCGCATCTCCGGCTACGGCCAGGACGGGCCCTATCGCGACAAGCCCGCCTTCGGCGCCATCGGCGAGGCCATGGGCGGCCTGCGCCACCTGACCGCCAATCCCGGCCAGACCGAGCTGCCGCCGCCCCGCTGCGGCATCTCGATCAGCGACGACCTGGCCGGGATGTATGCGGCGATGTCTGTCGTCTCCGCCTGCTGGGGCCGCGACGCCGGCGCGGGCGGCCCGGGCCGCATCATCGACATCAGCCTGGTCGACAGCGTGGTCAGCCTGACCGAGGGGATGCTCCCCGAATACGGGCTGACCGGGAAGATCCGCCAGCCCGCGGGCGCCGCCATCCCGACCACGGCGCCGACCAACACCTACCCTTGCGCCGACGGCAAGTGGCTCTGCGTCGCCGGCAATTCCGACCTGATCTTCCGCCGGCTGATGGCCGCGATCGGAAGGCCGGAACTGGCCGCCGACCCGCGCATGGCCGACAATGGCGGCCGCTGCGCCAATGTCGAAGAACTCGACGCCGCCATCGCTGGCTGGACCCGCACCCTGCCGGCCAAGGAGGCGCAGGACATCCTGGAGGCGGCCGAGGTCCCGGCCTCCCGCCTCTACGACATCCGCGACATCGCCGAGGACCCGCATTTCCAGGCGCGCGACACGGTGATGCGGGTCGACGACCCGCTGATCGGCCCGGTGCTGCACCCCGCCGCGCCCTTCCGCTTCGACGGGGTGGCGCCGAAGGACATGGTGCGCTGGACGGGACCCGCCGCCGGCGCGCACAACGCCCAGGTCTTCAAGGACTGGCTGGGGGAGGAGCAGTGAGCATGACCGAGACCGTCACCATCAGCGAGGTCGCGCCGCGCGACGGGCTGCAATCCATCGGCCCCTTCGTGCCGACCGCCACCAAGATCGCCATGGTGCGCGCCCTCTACGACGCCGGGCTGCGCCGGATGGAGATCGGCAGCTTCGTCAGCCCGCGCCACGTGCCGCAGATGGCCGACACGGGCGAGGTCCTGGCCGCGGCGAAACAGCTGCCCGGCCTGGAATGCACGGTGCTGGTGCCGAACCGCAAAGGCTTCGACCTGGCCATGGCCGCCGGCGCCGACCGCCTGGGCTTCTTCATGTCGGTCACCGAGGCCCACAACAAGGCCAACCTGAACCGGACCCGCGCCGAAAGCCTGGCCGAGCTCTCGGCCCTGGTCGCCGAGGCCGCGACCGCCGGCAAGACGATGCGCTTCAACCTGTCCTGCGCCTTCCACTGCCCCTTCGAGGGCGTGGTGCCGACGGCGGACGCCATCGCCTTCATCGCCCAGGCCTGCGCGTTGGACCCGGCGCTCGAGATCGGCGTCGCCGACACCACCGGCAACGCCGCCCCCGACCAGGTCACCACCGTCTTCCGTGCCCTGCTGGCCGACTGGAAGAACCCCTTCGCCTATCACGGCCACGACACCTACGGCATGGGCGTGGCGAACGCGCTCGCCGCCTTCGAGGCCGGGGTGCGCGTCTTCGACAGCGCCGCCGGCGGGCTGGGCGGCTGCCCCTTCGCGCCTGGGGCGACCGGCAACACCGCGACCGAAGACCTGGTCTGGATGTTCCAGCGCATGGGCGTCGAGACGGGGGTGGACTGGTCCAGGCTCCTCGTCGCGGCCGACCTCTCCGCCGCGGTCCCCGGCGGGACGCCCGGGGGGCGGATGCGCGGCGTGCCGGCAGCGCGAAGCGGGTAGCGCGCTTCGCTCCGCTATGTCACCCGCTCGATGAATTCATTCACCTGCTTGATATCGATGGAAAACGAGCGAACGAAATTTTCTGGAGGTGGCTGAGGCTCCGCGTCTAGCAGACAGAATTTATCACCGAGCCCAAGCGCCAAATCAATATTTAAAAAATTTACATGCAGTGCCCCTTTGCCGTTGGGGACCAGACAGAAAATCGGGGTGGTGGCCGATGACAGCGCCTTTAAGTGGAAAAATGAGGTTGGAAAACCACAGATCAGATCAAACCGATCGAAAAGAGCAACTTGCTCATTAATATCTAAAGCTTCTGGAAATATGACTTCAAACCCGGCCTGGCTCATCAACGCATCGATCTCGTTTGAATTGCTGATATGACTGGTGCCTGTTTTCAATTGGCTTCGGGAAATGAAGCAGGGCTTTTGAGGTGATCCGATGCCAGTTGTGGCCTTTTCCAATGGAGGTTGCCTGGCGCCAAGGGAGGGTGACGCAAAAAGACCGTCGAAAAACGTCGGCTCATAATATTCAAGAGATTTTATCTTCATGGGTCTGTCAATAATAATAATATCTCTTAGATTTATGGAGAGAAGTTCAAATATGGATCTGATGTGTGGTTGGGACAGGATATCAGAACCGCCGTCGAGCGGCTGCGCATGAAAGAAGATACGCCCCTCTATCCGCTTCGACGAACTCAGGGCAGGGTAAATTCTCGATAGAGAATCGAGAATGAAATGGCCAAAATGGGCATAGATGGTTCCGCCATAGAGGCCAGTGTCGTGGCTCACAAAATCGGTATTCTCCATTTGGCTTCGAAGTTCCTGGCCTGGCCACCATATGAACCTTTCGCCTCGGCGATCAGACAAGTCGGCCATGTGCTTTCCGTCGGCCGAGAATATTCCTTGCTGACGCCTTAACCACCATTTCGATGTTCCGCCAACGTAAAGATTTTGCATTGCAACAACATTTTTTGCCAAGTTCAGCTTGGAGGGAGGCGAAATAGAAAGGCGAGATCCCAGAACTACATCACTATGTAATTTAAAGAATTCCAATGAATTTTTTAGCATCAGATGCGCCTGCCTTCTATGTAATTTCGATTATGACGGAATTTTGGTTCGTTTCTCGAACGAATTTTTGGATCATTTTAAAAGGGAGCGTCTCGCTTGCAGCTTGCGTCAAGTCGTATAACGGGGATGTCTCACTTTCATCAGCGCCTTCCTACCGCACAACGGCAATCCTGCTAGGCTACGCCTCGGGGGCCAGGAGGTTTTCGGGGGATGAGGTTCTGGCTGTTGCTGCTGCCCTTGCTGGTGGCCGCCTGCGGTGGCGGCACGCCGCGGGGCCCGGTGCTGGGCGCGGCCGCGCTGCAGGAGCCGGTGACCTGCGTGCCTTATGCGCGGGCGCGCTCGGGCATCGACCTGCGCGGCGACGCCTGGGGCTGGTGGGACGCGGCGGCCGGCAATTACGAACGCGGGCATGCGCCGCGGCGCGGCAGCGTGCTGGTGCTGACCCGCAGCGGGCGGATGCGCGACGGGCATCTGGCGGTGGTCAGCCGCATCGTCTCCCCGCGCGAGATCCGGGTCGACCATGCCAACTGGGCCAGTGGCAGCCTGAAAGGCCGCATCATGCGCGACCAGCCGGTGATGGACGTCTCGCCGCGCAATGACTGGTCGCTGGTGAAGGTCTGGTATCCTCCGGTCGGCGATTATGGCGTCACCAGCTATCCGGCGGCGGGCTTCGTGCATGGCAGCAGTGTCATGGCGGCGCGCTGACCCGCTGGACGCCGTTGCGCGGCCGTGCTCAACCCGCCGCGATTTCCTGCCCCGGAGACGTCCCTCGTGACCCAGTCCCGCCGTTCCCTGCTGGCCCTCGGCGCCGGCGTCGCCACCCTGGGCGCCACTTTGGGCGCGCCGCGCCTGTTGCGGGCGCAGCCGGCCTGGCCCGACCGCCCGCTGCGGCTGGTGGTGCCCTTCCCGGCGGGCTCGACGCCCGACATCCTGGGCCGCGTGCTGGCGCCGCATTACACGGCGGCGCTTGGCCAGCCCTGCGTGGTCGACAACCGGGCGGGTGCCGGCGGCAATATCGGCACCGACATGGTGGCCAAGGCGACCGACGGCCACACCTTCGGCCTGACCATCAACGGGCCGCTGGCCACCGCCCCGGCGCTCTATCCGAACCTGCCCTATGACCCGGCCCGCGACCTGGCGCCGATCTCCTGGCTGGCGCGGGCCGGGCAGGTGCTGGTGGTCAACCCGGCGCTCGGCGTGAAGAGCTTCGCCGACTTCGTCGCCAAGGCGCGCGCCGAGCCCGGCATGCTGACCTTCGGCTCGGTCGGCGCCGGCTCGGGCGGGCATCTGGCGATGGAGGACATCAAGGCGCGCACCGGCATCGCGCTGGAGCACGTGCCCTATCGCGGCTTCCCGCAGGCGGTGCTGGACCTGGTGGCCGGGCGGATCAGCGCCATCATCCTGACCGTCGCCGGCATCCTGCCGCAGCTGCGCGAGGGCCAGGCGGTGGCGCTCGCCGTGACCTCGGAGAAGCGGCTGCCGCAGCTGCCGGCGGTGCCGACCCTGGTCGAATCGGGGCTGGAGGGGGCGACCTCCTATGCCTGGAACGCGCTGGTGGCGCCGGCCTCCATGCCGGCCGAGCGGATCGAACGGCTGGCGAAGGAAACCAAGGCGGCGCTGGCCAGCCCGCAGGCCAAGCAGACGCTGGACACCTCGGGCTTCGAGATCGTCGGCAGCGGCCCGGCGGAGCTCCGCGCCATGGTCGAGCAGGAGGCCGAGCGCTGGGGCGGCATGATCCGCAAGCTGGGCATCACCGCCGACGGGTGAGGCGAAGGTCCCGGGGGGCCGGGAAGGCCCCCTGGGAAGTCAGGCTCAGAGAGTATCCTCGAGCGGCCGCTCGCCGGGGGCGCGCTCGTCGATCACCTTCTCGCCGCGGGTCTTCCACAGCGACAGCGCGATCGAGCCGGCGATGATGGTCGCGGTCAGCGCCAGGGCGTATTCCACCGGCACCGCCTTGCCGCCGGCGAACCAGTTGGCCAGCATCTTGGCGCCGACGATCATCAGCACGATCGACAGCCCGTGCTTCAGGTACTTGAAGCGGTGGATGACGCCGGCCAGCGCGAAATACATGGCGCGCAGGCCGAGGATGGCGAAGACGTTGGCCGTGTAGACGATGAACGGGTCGGTCGAGACCGCGAAGATCGCCGGGATGCTGTCGAGGGCGAAGAACAGGTCGGTCAGCTCGACCAGGATCAGCACCAGCAGCAGCGGCGTGACCATCAGCTTGCCGGCCTCGCGGACGGTGAAGGCATTGCCGCGGAAGCCCTCGGTCACCGGCAGGCGGCGGCGCAGCCAGGCCAGGATCGGGCTTTCGGTCGGATCCTCCTCGTCATCGGCCGCGCGCAGCATCTTCCAGCCGCTCCAGATCAGGAACAGGCCGAACAGCACCATCATCCAGTCGAATTCGCGCATCAGCGCGGTGCCGACCAGGATCATGACGCCGCGCATCAGCAGCGCGCCCAGGATGCCCCAGAACAGCACGCGGTGCTGATAGGCGGCGGGCACGCCGAACTTGGCGAAGAGCAGCACGAAGACGAAGATGTTGTCGACCGAGAGCGACCACTCGATGACATAGCCGGTGAGGAATTCCAGGCTCTTGGCGGCGCGCTCATCCGGCGTCGCGCCGTAGCTGTAGCGCAGCCAGACGAAGAAGCCGATGGCCAGCGCCACATAGGCAGCCGACTTGATCAGCGCGGTTTTCACCGGCACCGGGGCAGGGTCGCCATTGGCGTCCTTGCGGGCGAAGACGCCGAGGTCGAGCAGCAGCAGGCCCATGACGGCGGCGTTGAAGGTTACCCAGAACCAGATGGAAGCTTCCATGCGGTACGGCCTCTCAGAATAGGGGCCCGGCCGCCGGCAGGAGGGAGTCGTCCTGCAGGGGAAGCGCACCGGGCCCGGATTGCGCGAGAAGTCGATCCGACATCACGAGAGCGATCACCCGAGCCGGCCCTGCAGGCAGGCTCAGGTCATCGCCGGGTCGCCAGAGGGGCCCGGATCAAGAAAATATATGGAGGAAATGTCATGCGCCTGCAAGAGCGGTTGTTTCCGGGCGCGATTCACGCCATCTCCTCATTTGCCTGGCGGGGAACGGGACGATAGTGTCCCCCGTCGTGGCGAGCACTCGCGGTCAGGCCAGCAGGGACGTCCCCGTTCAGGTCGCTGGCCGCCCCAATTTGATCGAGGCGTGGCTATGGGTTCCTTCAGCATCTGGCATTGGCTTGTCGTGCTGCTCGTTGTCCTGCTGCTGTTCGGCGGCGGGAAGATCAGCGGCCTGATGGGCGACCTCGCGAAGGGCATCAAGTCCTTCAAGCAGAACATGAAGGAGGACGACGACAAGGACGCCTCCATGGCCGCGGACGCCCCGCCGGCCCCGCCGGCCGGCAACCTGTCGGGCCCGGCCCAGCAGGCGCGCGCCGCCAGCACGGAGCAGCGCACCTCGACCTCCTCCCACCCCGCCGCCTGAGCCGCGTCCGGCCGGACTGCCTCCGGCCGGACCGTTCAGACCGCAGGGTCGTCCCCGCCGGACAGCGGGGCCGGGCGCCTCTCGGCCAGGGCGCGGCTTCGGCCGCGGGCCTGGCCTTTTTGCGTCTGCGGCAGCCGGTCCGGGTGACGGCCGCGTCATCCGCCGCGCATGACATTGCCGGGTCAGCGGCAGCCCCGCTGCTGCCTTCGCCGCGATCCTGGGCTATCAGCCGCGGCGGGACGCGGGCCGAGGAAGCCGGCGGCCCGACCGCCTGATTCTCCTGCCGGGAGCACCACGATGCCCGCCCCCATTCCCGAGGCCGCCATCCAGGCCATCATCGGCGCCGGCCGCCGCATGGACCGCTTCAACTGGGTGCCGGCCACCGCCGGCAATTTTTCCGTCCGTCTTCCGGGCAACCGCATCGCCGTCACCCGCTCCGGCCAGCACAAGGGCTTCCTAACGGCCGAATCGGTCATGGTGGTGGATCTGGACGGCCGCCCCGAGGATCCGGCGCTGCGTCCCTCGGCCGAGACCCTGCTGCATTGCGGCATCTACCGCCGCTTTCCCGAGATCGGCGCCTCTCTGCACGGCCATTCCATCGCCAACACCGTGCTGTCGCGGCGCGCGGGCGACGAGATCACCCTCGCCGGCTACGAGCTGCTCAAGGCCTTCCCGGGCCTCGCCACCCATGACGCCAGCGTGGCCGTGCCGGTCTTCGACAACGACCAGGACATCGCCCGGCTGCAGCGCGCGGTGGAGGCCTGCTGGGACGCCATCACCGACGGCATCCCGCCGGGCTATTTGATCCGCGGCCACGGCGTCTATGTATGGGCGCGCGACATGGATGCGGCGCTGGCGCGGCTGGAGGCGCTGGAATTCATGCTCGACTGCGAGCTTCAGGACCGGAGGAACCCCGCATGAGCCTGCTCACCATCAAGGACGCCGCCACCGGCGAAGAGCTGCTGCGCGCGAGCGAGCCGGCGGAGATCGCCGCCGCCCTGGCGCCGATCAATGTCCGCTTCGAGCGCTGGGAGGTCGCCCCGCTGGCCGAGGGCGCCTCGGCCGAGGCCGTGCTGGAGGCCTATCGCGCCCAGCTCGACACCTTCATGGCGGGCCACGCCGCCGGCACCGCCGACGTCATCCGCCTGACCGCCGACCATCCGCAGAAGGAGGCGCTGCGCGCCAAGTTCCTGTCGGAGCATATCCACACCGAGGACGAGATCCGCTTCTTCCACGAGGGCGCGGGCAATTTCATCATGCATGTCGACGGCAAGGTGTATGACGCCCACTGCACCCGCGGCGACCTGATCAGCGTGCCGGCGAACACCCAGCACTGGTTCGACGCCGGCACCGAGCCGCATGTCACGGCGCTGCGCATCTTCACCGACACCACCGGCTGGACCCCGCATTACAGCGGCACCGACATGGCCGAGCGCTTCCCGGCGGTGACCGGATGAGCGGCGGCCTGCCCAGGGCGGCGCTCAGCGCCGTCCTGACCGATATCGAGGGCACCACCAGCGCCATCGCCTTCGTCAAGGAGACGCTGTTCCCCTATGCCGAGCGGGCGCTGGACGGCTTCCTGGCGGCCGAGGGCGACAATCCGGAGGTCGCCGCCTGCCTGGCCGAGGCCGCTCGCCTGGCCGAGCCGGGCGAGGAGGCGGTGACCGCGCTGCGCCGCTGGATGGCCGAGGACGCCAAGATCGGCCCGCTGAAGACCCTGCAGGGCCTGATCTGGCGCCAGGGTTTCGTCAGCGGCGAGATCCAGGGGCATCTCTGGCCGGACGTGGCGCCCTGCCTGCAGGCCTGGGCGCGGGCGGGGATCTTCCTGTCCGTCTATTCCTCCGGCTCGGTTGCGGCCCAGAAGCTGCTGTTCGGGCATTCGCTGGCGGGCGACCTGACGCCGCTCTTCGGCGGCTTCTTCGACACCGCCGTCGGCCACAAGCGCGAGGCCACCAGCTACGCCGCCATCGCCCAGGGGCTGCACCGCCCGCCGGAGGAGATCCTGTTCCTCTCCGACATCGCCGAGGAGCTGGACGCCGCGGCCAATGCCGGATTGTCGGTCTGTCAGCTGGTGCGGGCGCAGGATGGCACGGTCGCCTCCGGCCGGCACCCGGCGGCGGCCGACTTCCCCGGCGTCGCCGCGCAGTTCGGCCTGCCCGTGCCGCGCCTGGCGGCCTGAGAACCGACGACCGACGAAGCAGGCCCGCCGTCGCAGGGCGGCGGGCCGACCCCCCTCCTGCCTGGCGGAGCGCGCATGATCACCACCTACAGCGTGCAGGACGGCCGCACCCTGCGGCAGGAAGGCATCCCCGGGATCGAGGCGCTGCGCGGCGCCGTCTGGATCGACCTGCTGTCGCCGAGCCTGGAGGAAGGCCGCGCCGTCGAGGCGGCGCTGGCGCTCGAGATCCCGACCCGCGAGGAGATGCAGGAGATCGAGAGCTCGTCCCGCCTCTACAAGGAGGACGAGGCGCTGTTCCTGACCGCCAACTTCCTCTACGGCGTCGACGAGGGCGAATACGGCTCCACCGCCATCACCTTCGTGCTGGCCAGCACGACGCTGGTCACCATCCGCTACGTCACGCCCAAGGCCTTCGCCATCTTCGCCAATCGGGTGCAGAAGACGCCCTCGCTGGTGGCCAGCCCCGACGGGGTGATGCTGCATCTCTTCGAGCAGGTGGTGGACCGCCTGGCCGACGTGCTGGAGCGGGTCGGCAGCGACATGGACCGCGCCAGCAAGCAGGCCTTCCGCAACGCCCGCGGCACCAGCAAGGTGAAGGTCAAGGCGCGCGACGCCGAGATGAAGGATGTGCTGATCGCCCTCGGCGAGGTGGGCGAGGTGACCAGCCGCGCCAACGAGACCCTGCTCGGCCTGACCCGCATCCTGACCTATGTCGGCGCCGAGAAGTCGATGGCGGTGCGCAAGGAGAACCGCGCCACCATCAAGAGCCTGCTGCGCGACGTCCGCTCCCTGGTCGAGCATGCGGCCTTCATGAACAACAAGGCCAACTTCCTGCTCGACGCGGTGCTCGGCATCATCAACATCGACCAGAACGGCATCATCAAGACCTTCACCGTCGCCAGCGTCGCGCTGATGCCGCCGACCCTGGTGGCCAGCATCTACGGCATGAATTTCGACGCCATGCCGGAGCTGCACCTGTCCTTCGGCTATCCGCTGGCGCTGCTGGTGATGGTGGTCAGCGCCCTGCTGCCGATCGCCTATTTCAAGCGGAAAGGCTGGCTGTAGCCGCCCCGCCACAGCTTTCTTGCGGCCTGCGAAAAGCTTGCATGGCCGGCGGCTAAACTGGTCGTAATAAGCTGATTTTGCTCGCGTTTTATTGCCCAGCCCGGCGCTTGCCGCAGGCCGCGCCGGGCTGCTTCAACAGGCGCCGACGCGGCGGCCCGGACATGGGCCGCCGGCAGGAAAAGGCGCCCCACCTTGAGCACGGCCATCACCACGCTGAGCGGCGGCAGGATCATCGCCGGCGGCCCCGGCGACGACACCTACACGGTCACCGATCCCGCGGATCAGATCATCGAGGCGCCGGGCGGCGGCATCGATACGGTGGAGACCTGGGTCTCCGGCTATACCCTGGCGGAGAATGTCGAGAACCTGACGCTCACCGGCGAGACCTGGTCGACGGGCACCGGCAATGCGCTGGACAATGTCATCACCGGCAACGACCGGCCGAACATCCTCGATGGCGGCGCCGGCGACGACATCCTGGTGGGCAGCGGCAGCCCGCACGAGGCCGGCCATGTGATCCCGCGCGGCGACACCTTCATCATCCGCGCCGGCGAGGGCAGCGACACCATCCTCGACTTCCATCCCGGCAATGACGGCGGCGACCTGATCACCCTGCCGGGCTTCGACTTCCGCAGCCTGGCCGGCCTGCTGGCCACCGCCACCGAGGCGGATGGCGCGGTGCTGTTCCACCTTTCGGCCACGCAGACCCTGACCGTGCGCGGCGCCACCGCGCTGCATGCCGCCGACTTCACCGCGCGCGACTTCGACCTCACCGCCAGCTTCACCGAGGCGCCGCAACTGGCGACGGATGCGCAGGGCCGTGCCGTGGCGGTGCTGACCGGCCGCGCCGAGATCTACGCGCCGACCCCCGACGAGCAGTATACCCTGGTCTATATCAAGGATGCCGAGGGCACCAAGCTGGGCGAGGCGGTGACCGATGCCAGCGGCGTCTGGCACTTCACCACCGGCCCGCTGGCCGAGGGCCTGCACGGCTTCACCGCCACCGCCGTCGAAGCCAAGCGCAGCCCCGATGACGGGGAGATGCATTTCTTCGAGCTTTCCACCTCCGACGTCGCCAGCGTCACGCTGCGGGGCGACACGCCCGTGGATCCCCCCCTGGATCCCTCCCTGTATCCCCCCCGTCCCTTCTACACCTCTCCCATCCCACCCTACTCCTGCTCCCCTCGTACCCCGTCTTCCCTTTTTATAATAAAAAATTAATTCATCATTATTACTTTACAAAAATTCTATTTCTAAACTCCATACTCCTCATTCTATACATTATCCTATCATCACCTCACCACATTTCTCTCCACTTCTTTTATCCCTGTTTTTATTAATCCTACTTAATCTTTAC
>NZ_MLCO01000128.1 GCF_001982615.1 Teichococcus deserti
GCCCCGGCATCCCCGGCTTCACCCCGCCGCGCGACCCGGTCGACCTGTCGCAGGTCCGGCAGGAGCAGGCGCGCTGCCTGCTGGCCATCACCCTGGCGCATCCCTGGCTGCTGCCCGAGGTGGAGGAAGCCTTCGCCGGCCTCGAGCTGCCCGACGGCCTGCCCGCCCGGCTGCAGGCGGCGCTGCTCGGCTGGCACCATGCGGGGCACCTGCCGCATGGCCACCAGGGCGACCAGGGGGCGGGCCCGCTTGACGCCGCAGCCCTCGCGCGCCACCTGGAAGAGGTGGACGCCGAAGGCCTGGCCTGGCTGCGGCAATCCGCGCGCCTGCTGCCGGCGGCGGCGGCGCCGGAGGCCCTGCCCAAGCTGGTGGCCGACAGCTGGTGGTATTTCTTCGGCCGCTTCCGCGGCGAGGCGGCGCTCCAGGCCGAGCGCCAGGCGGCGCTGCAGGACCTGGCCGCCACCGGCAGCCCGGCGGCGCAGACCCGGCTGATCCGGCTGAACGAGCTGATCGCGGCGCAGCGCCGCGGCGAGTTCGAGGATGGCGGCGGCGAGGACACGATCTGAGGCAAGCCTCTCCTGCTTGGGCCTTCCAGATGATGGAACCGGTCTGATCGTGACCGTTCCGTATAGGCTTGGCTGTTGATTCAGGGCTTTGGTCTAGAGCGGGCGGCAGGGGACCCGTTGGCCTTTCGCCCGGGCGCTCTTGTCTTGGCGGGGGGCGGGGCGTTATGGCCGCTCTCTGTCATGTCGGTCCCCTGCATTGCTTACGGTGGGCGGGGCCGCTAGGACCAGGAAGGCATAACCGGCAAAAACCGGCCCCGGCGGGCACTTGCCGGGCGGCGTCAGACGGAGCGGATCGGCATGGCGAGCAAGGTCGCGAACGGCACCGACACTGTCGAGAACCGCGATGAGGCGGTGGAAGGGGCGCTGCTCGACACCCAGTCCGCGGCGTTCAAGAAGCTGATCGCCCGCGGCAAGGAACGCGGCTACGTCACCTATGATGAGCTGAACCAGGCGCTCCCCACCGAGCAGCTGTCCTCCGAGACGATCGAGGACAACATGGCTATCCTCAACGATCTCGGCATCAATGTCGTCGAGGCCGAGGAGACCGAGGAGGCCGAGGGCGCCGCCAAGCCCGCCGCCAAGGCCGAAGGGTCCGAGGAGGAGGAGGAGGAGGAGAGCGGCGGCAACGTGGACGAGGAGAGCCTCGGCCGCACCGACGACCCGGTCCGCATGTATCTGCGGGAGATGGGCAGCGTCGAGCTGCTCTCCCGCGAGGGCGAGATCGCCATCGCCAAGCGCATCGAGGCCGGGCGCGACATGATGATCGGCGGGCTCTGCGAGAGCCCGCTGACCTTCCAGGCCATCCTCACCTGGCACGACGCGGTCAAGGAAGGCCGCATGCTGCTGCGCGACGTCATCGACCTGGAGGCGACGGCGGCGGCCGACAGCCCGGACGTGCCGCCGCCGGCCGAGGCCGAGGAATTCGAGGAAGGCGAGGAGGGCGAGGGTATTGGCCTGTCGCTCTCCGCGCTGGAGGAGAAGCTGAAGCCCGAGGCGCTGGTCGCCTTCGAGGCGATCGAGGACCTCTACGGCAAGCTGCAGAAGCTGCAGGCCAAGCGCATGGAGGCCTATGCGGCGGGCGAGGAATTCGCCAGCCGCACCGAGAAGACCTACGAGAAGCAGCGCGTCGAGCTGGTCGCCCTGGTCGAGAAGGTGCAGCTCCACAACAACCGCATCGAGGAGCTGGTCGACCAGCTCAAGGGCCTGAACCGCCGCATCACCGGCTTCGAGGGCCAGGTGCTGCGCCTGGCCGAGGCCAGCCGCGTCAAGCGCGAGGACTTCCTGCAGCACTGGCGCGGCGCCGAGATCGACCCGGCCTGGTTCGACCGCATCGGCGGCCTCTCGGCCAAGTCCTGGAAGAACTTCATCGAGCGCTCGCGCGACGATGTCGAGCAGATCCGCACCCAGCTGGCCAACACGGCGGCGCTGACCGGCCTGCCGGTCGACGAGTTCAAGCGGGTCTATTCCACGGTCAGCCGCGGCGAGCGCGACATGACCCAGGCGAAGAAGGAGATGATCGAGGCGAACCTGCGCCTGGTGATCTCCATCGCCAAGAAATACACCAACCGCGGCCTGCAGTTCCTGGACCTGATCCAGGAGGGCAATATCGGGTTGATGAAGGCGGTCGATAAGTTCGAGTACCGCCGCGGCTACAAGTTTTCCACATACGCCACCTGGTGGATCCGGCAGGCGATCACCCGGTCGATCGCGGATCAGGCGCGGACCATCCGCATCCCGGTCCACATGATCGAGACGATCAACAAGCTGGTCCGCACCAGCCGCCAGATGCTGCACGAGATCGGCCGCGAGCCGCAGCCGGAAGAGCTGGCGGAAAAGCTCGGCATGCCGCTGGAGAAAGTGAGAAAGGTCCTGAAGATCGCCAAGGAGCCGATCTCCCTCGAGACGCCGATCGGCGACGAGGAGGACAGCCATCTGGGCGACTTCATCGAGGACAAGGCCGCCGTCATCCCGCTCGACGCCGCCATCCAGTCCAACCTGCGCGAGGCGACGACCCGGGTGCTGGCCAGCCTGACCCCGCGCGAGGAGCGGGTGCTGCGCATGCGCTTCGGCATCGGCATGAACACCGACCACACCCTGGAAGAGGTCGGCCAGCAGTTCAACGTGACCCGCGAGCGCATCCGCCAGATCGAGGCCAAGGCGCTGCGCAAGCTCAAGCACCCCAGCCGCTCGCGCAAGCTGCGCAGCTTCCTGGACAACTGACCATGGCCCTGTCGCTGGTCGAGCCCGCGATCCGCGTGGTGGTGGATGTCACCTTCCTGCGCATGGCGGCGCCGCCGGCCGACCCGGCGCCGCCGCTTCCCGCCGACCTCCGCCTGGTGCGGGTCGGGCACTGCTCGGTGCCCTTCTACCGCTATCTCTACAACACGGTGGGGCAGGACTATGTCTGGTGGCTGCGCCGTGCCACCGGCGATGCCGAGCTCGCCGCCATCCTGGGCGACCCGGCGGTCAGCATCCACGTCCTCTACCGCGACGGCGAGCCGGCCGGCTTCTTCGAACTGGAGCGCCGCGCCGCGACCTCCACCACCAACATCGCCTATTTCGGCCTGATGCCGCACATGGTGGGCAAGGGCGCCGGACCTGCCTTCCTGCGCGCCGCGGTCGACCTGGCCTGGGACGGCGCCAGCCTGGTGACGGTGAACACCTGCACCGCCGACCATCCGCGGGCGCTGCCGAACTACCAGGCCGCCGGCTTCACCAAGCTGCGCACCGTGCGCGAGGTCTGGCCGGTGCCGGTCCGCCTCGGCCTGACTGTTCCCGACCGGCTGCTGGCCTGACCGGCTGCTGGCCTGACCGGCTTTTCGGCGTCCTCCTAAGCTTCCGCTAACCGCGCCGCGGCCATCCTGCCGGGCCGCCGCACCCCACCGGCGGCCGTTCCGGAGGCGCTTCCTTGTCCGCAGCCCTGTCCGCCCCCGGCCGCCCCGTCGCGGCCGCGCGGCGCGCCGCATCGCCCTTCCGCCTGCCGCTGGCGCTGCGCCTCGGCGCCATCGCGCTGCTGGCCCTGCTGGCGCTCGGCGCCCTGGCCGGGCTGGCCGCCCGCCGCCAGTCGGCGGTGCTGGAGGAGGGGCGGGTGGCGCTGCTGCGCGCCGTGGTCGACAGCGTGCTGGCCATCGCCGCGCGCGAGGCGGCGGAGGAGCAGGCCGGCCGGCAGAGCCGCGCCGAGGCCCAGGCGGCGACGCTGCGCGCGGTGCGGGCGCTGCGCTACCGCGGCGAGGAATACGTCTTCATCACCGACATGACGCCGCGCGTGGTGCTGCATCCGGTGCGCCCGGCGCTGGAGGGGCAGGAGGTCGGCGCCACCCGCGACCCGGCCGGCTTCCCGCTGTTCCAGGCCTTCGTCGATGTCGTCCGCCGCTCCGGCCAGGGAATGGTGCCCTATCTCTGGCCCCGCCCGGGGGCCGAGCGGCCGGTGGAGAAGCTGAGCTATGTCCAGGGCTTCGCGCCCTGGGGCTGGGTGGTCGGCACCGGCATCTATGTCGACGACCTGCGCGCGGCGCAGCGCGAGCAGCTCTTCGCGCTGGGCGGCATGGCGCTGGGCGTCGGGCTGGCGCTGCTGCTGCTGGCGCTGCTGATCGGCCGCGGCATCACCCACCCGCTGGGCGCGCTGGAGCGGCGGATGCGCGGCCTTGCCGCCGGCGAGCGGGAGACCGCCGTGCCCGGCCTCGGCCGCGGCGACGAGATCGGCCGTATGGCGGAGAGCGTCGACGTCTTCCGCGCGGCGCTGCTGGAGGGCGAACGGCTGCGCGCCGAGCGCGAGGCCGGCCGCCACCAGGCCGAGGCGCAGCGCCTGGCGGCGCAGCAGGGCATGGCCGGCGAGGTGGAGGCGGCGCTGGGCAGCGTCGCCGGTGCCCTGGCAGCATCGGCCGCCAGCCTCAGCGCCGCCACCGCCAGCATGGGCCGCACCCGCGACCAGGTCGCGGCCGAGCTCGCCGGCGCCGGCGAGGCGGCCGGCCGCACCGGCAGCAATGTCGAGGCGGTGGCGGCGGCGGCCGACCGGCTGGCGCAATCGGTGTCCGCCATCGCCGCGCGGGTGACGGAAAGCGCCCAGGCCGCCGGGCGCGCCACCGCCGAGGCGCGGGCCGCGGACGAGACCGTCGGCAGCCTGGCCGAGATGGCGCGGCGCATCGGCGACGTGGTGAAGCTGATCAGCGACATCGCCGGCCAGACCAACCTGCTGGCGCTGAACGCGACGATCGAGGCGGCGCGCGCCGGCGAGGCCGGGCGCGGCTTCGCCGTGGTAGCCAACGAGGTGAAGGGGCTGGCCGGCCAGACCGCCCGCGCCACCGAGGAGATCGGCGCGCAGATCGGCGCCATGCAGCGCGCCACCGCCCAGGTGGTCGGCGCCATCCGCAATGTCGGCGGCGCCATCGAGCAGGCCAATGCGATCGGCGAGGCGATCGCCGCCGCCGCGGCCGAGCAGGGCCAGGCGACCGGCGCCATCCTGCGCCATGTCGCCGAGGCGGGGGAGGGCACCGGAAAGGCGACGGCGCGGATGGCTGCCGTGGACCGCTGCATGGCGGCCGATGTCGCAGCGCTGGAGGGGGTGCGCCAGGCCGGCGCCGCCGTCGCCGCCCAGGGCGAGGCGCTGCAGACGGCGTTGAGCGGGCTGCTGCTGCGTCTGCAGGCGGCGCCGGTCCCCGCGCAGGGGCGCGCCGCCTGAGGCGTCAGCCGGCGGCGGGCGGCGCGACCGGCGCCGCGACGGCGGGCTCGGGGGCAGCGGCAGGGGCAGGCGCAGTGGCAGGGGGCGCCGCGGCCATGGCAGCCCGGGCCTCGGCCACCGACCTCTCCAGGAAGTCGAGCAGCCCGGCGCGGTCGGCCGTCGCCGCCTGCACCTCGGCAAGGTCCTTCGGGATCGGCAGGTCCAGCGCCCGCGCCACGCCGTAATAGACGCTCGTGACATCGTCGGAGGCAAGCTTCTGCCGCTGCAGGGCGCGCTCGACCTCGAGCTGGATCTTCGCCAGGCGCAGTTCCGGATCGCGCTCGAAGGAGCGCAGGATCTGCCGCACGAAGGAGGAGCCCGGCCCGTTCATGAAGCGCGGATGCTCGTGGCGGAGCGAGCCGGCCAGCTCCGGGTCGTTGCGCAGCACGGTGTGCAGCATCTGCTGGTCGCAGGGCGTCTGGTACCACTTCTCGGCCTTGAGCAGCTTCTCCGGCTTGATGCCCTTCAGCATGGCCAGCCAGCGCTCGGCGACGATCCGGGTGTGCGGATGGGCGCAGTTGGCGAAGAAGACGCCGTCATTGACGTCCCACAGCGCCTTGGTCGCGCCATGGGTGAAGATGAAGGAATGCTCGGCCGCGCCGGCCAGGTAGCTGCGCAGGTCGTAATGGATGTCGAAGACATAGGCGTCGGAATCGAGGTGCAGGTACCAGCCCTTGTAGCCGGTATCGAGCATTTCCTTCAGCGTGATGATGCGGTTGTAGCAGGCGTGCCAGGGGTGGTAGCCGCGCAGCACCCCGTGCAGGCAGAGATAGCGGACGTCGTGCTGGATGCAGAAGGCGCGGTTCAGCTTGGAGGTGCTGCGCAGCATGGTGAAGTAGTTCACCGGGTCGGCCGACTGGACCAGGACGATGTCCTGCAGGGGCTTCAGCCTGAGCATCGGGTCACTCCCTGGCGCGCCCGGCTCAAGCGGGGCCGCACCCCAGCGAACGCCGCCGGGGGACACCGTCCCCCGGCAACCGAAAGGACTTACTTGGCCGCCGCGATCTGGCGGGAAATGATCTCGGCGGCCTGGGTGGCGTTGCCCCAGCCCTTCACCTTCACCCACTTGCCCGGCTCCAGGTCCTTGTAGCGGGTGAAGAAGTGCTCGATCGCGTCGCGCGTGATCTTCGGCAGCTCGTCCACTTCCTTCACGTCGGTGAAGGCGGTGTGGATCTTGTCATGCGGCACGCAGACCAGCTTCTCGTCCTGGCCGCTCTCGTCCTCCATGAACAGCACGCCGATCGGGCGGGCGCGGATCACGGCGCCGGGCACCACCGGGGCGGGGGCCAGCACCAGCGCGTCGGACGGGTCGCCGTCATCGGCCAGCGTGCCGGGGATGAAGCCATAGGCGGCCGGATAGGCCATCGGGGTGAACAGGAAGCGGTCGACGAAGATCGCGCCGCTCTCCTTGTCGACCTCGTACTTCACCTGGCTCCCTTGCGGGATCTCGATCACGACGTTGATGTCGTGCGGCGGGTTCTTGCCGGTGGGGAGCTTGGTCACGTCCATGGTGGGGGCGTCCGTTTCGTGGCGAGGTGGCTGAGGCTGTTAGCAAAGCCCGGGCCCAGCGGCAATTCGGCGCATCCCGCCGACACGGCCAAGCTGCCTCTTGCCGGCCGCCCCCGGCCCCGCGCACCATGCGCCGTCCGGCCGCGGGGCATGACCCTGCGCCGCCGCCAAGGGGGGAGATTGCATGACCACGCGCCGCTCGCTGCTGGCCACGGGCCTCGCCGCCCCGCTGCTCGCCCCCTTCGCCGCCCGCCCGGGGCAGGCGCAGACCA
>NZ_MLCO01000129.1 GCF_001982615.1 Teichococcus deserti
CGTGGACATGGCAATCAGACAGAAAAAAGAAGGGGTCCAGGGGAATTCATTCCCCTGGTCTGCCTCTGTCTTCTCTGTCTCGTCTTCTCTTTACTCCGAAGGCACCAGCAACGACGCAGCCGCCTGGGCCGCGATGCCTTCGCCGCGGCCGGTGAAGCCCAGCTTCTCCGTCGTCGTCGCCTTCACCGACACCCTCGTCACCGGGATCCCCAGCAGTTCCGCCAGGCGGGCGCGCATCGCTTCCGAGTGGGGCGTGATCTTGGGCTTCTCGCAGATCAGCGTCACGTCGACATGCGTCAGGATCGCGCCGCGGGCGGCGACGCGGCTGGCGGCGTGGCGCAGGAAGCGGGCGCTGTCGGCGTCCTTCCACTCGGCCTCGCTGGGCGGGAAGTGGCGGCCGATATCGCCCTCGGCCAACGCGCCGTAGATGGCGTCGCACAGGGCGTGCAGCCCGACATCGGCGTCGGAATGGCCGTCCAGGCCCAGCGGGCTTGGGATGGTCACGCCGCAGAGCACGAGGGGGCGGCCTTCCACCAGGCGGTGGACGTCGAAGCCGGTGCCCGTGGCGGGCAGGTAGCGGGGCAGCAGGGCGGCCTCGGCGCGGGGCAGGTCTTCCGGATATGTCACTTTGAGGTTGGTCTCCGAACCGGGCAGCAGGGCGACGGGCAGGCCGGCGGCTTCGAGCAGGGCGGCGTCGTCGGTGGCCTCTTGCCCGGCGGCGCGGTGCGCGTCCAGCAGGGCCGCGAAGCGGAAGGCCTGCGGCGTCTGCGCGCGGTAGAGGTTGTCGCGCGGCACGGTCTTCCGGATGGCACCGTCCTGGCCCAGCTTCAGCGTGTCGCTGACCGGCTGGGCGGGGATGGCGCCGGGATGGGTCTCCAGCGCGGCGAGCAGCGCCGGGATGGTGCCGCGCGGCAGGATCGGGCGGGCGCCGTCATGGACGAGCACCAGGGCAGGGGGCTCGGCCAGGGTGGCGAGCGCCTCGAGGCCGGCGCGGACGCTGGCCTGGCGCGTGGCACCGCCCTCGACCGCAGGCAGGCAGGGCAGGCCCGCCAGGATGCTCTCGACGGTCGCCGCCTCGCCGGGCGGGACGACGGGGAGAAGCAGATCCACCGCGCCGTCGGCCAGCAGCGCCTCGGCGGCGTGGCGCAGCACGGGGCGGCCGAGCAGCGGCAGATATTGCTTCGGCCGGTCGGCGCCGAAGCGCTGGCCGCGGCCGGCGGCCATCAGAAGGGCAATCACGGGCATGGCCCGGACCCTATCCGCGACCGGGCCCGCGCGACAGGGGGGGTGCCCGCCTTGCGCCGGGCGCGGGCCGGCTGTGCCGCAAGCCTGGGCGGTTGCGCATGGACGCGACGGTCGGCAGCGACTAGATTGCCCAAATCATGAGCACCGCCCCCAGCTCCCCCCCGGTCTCTTCCCCGGCCGAGACGCCTCGGCTGAAGCCGATCATGGTCGGGCCGATCCGCATCGACGCGCCGGTGATCCTGGCGCCGATGTCGGGCGTCTCCGACCTGCCGTTCCGCCGGCTGTGCCGCGAGCTGCAGGCGCCGATGGTGGTCAGCGAGATGATCGCCAGCCAGGCCATGGTGCGGGAGAACAGGCAGACCCGGAAGATGGCCGAGGTCGACGGCTTCGGCGGCCCGACCAGCGTGCAGCTGGCCGGCTGCGACCCCACAGTGATGGCCGAGGCGGCGAAGCTGGTGGTCGACCAGGGTGCCGCCATCGTCGACATCAATTTCGGCTGCCCGGTGAAGAAGGTCGCGATCGGCCAGCAGGCCGGCAGCGCGCTGATGCGCGACGAGATCGGCGCCGCCCGCATCCTCGAGGCGGTGGTCAAGGCGGTGCCGGTGCCGGTGACGCTGAAGATGCGCATGGGCTGGGACCATTCCAGCCTGAATGCCCCGCGCCTGTCGAAGATCGCCGAGGAATGCGGCATCAAGCTGATCACGGTGCATGGCCGCACCCGGCAGATGCTCTACACCGGGACCGCCGACTGGGCCTTCGTCGCCAGGGTGAAGGCGGCGATCGGCCTGCCGGTGATCGTCAATGGCGACATCCTGACGCCGGAGCATGCCGCCGAGGCGCTGCGCCAGTCCGGCGCCGACGGCGTGATGATCGGCCGCGGCTGCTATGGCCGGCCCTGGCTGCTGGCCCGCACCGCCGCCTATCTGACCACCGGCGAGGACCTGCCGGAGCCGGATCTCGCGACGCAGTACCGGGTGCTGCTGCAGCACTACCATTCGATGCTGGAGCATCATGGGCTGCATCCGGGCGTGCGCCTCGCCCGCAAGCACCTGGCCTGGTATTCCAAGGGCCTGCCGGGCTCGGCCGAGTTCCGCGTCGCCGTCAACCGGGCCGAGACGCCGGAAGCCGCGCTCGCCCTGCTCGCCGAATTCTACCTGCCGCTGATCGAGCAGGGGGTCGAGGCGGTGCGCGATTCCTACCGCGAGGCGGGCGAGGCCGAAGGGGACCAGCTGGCGGCATGAACACCCCCGTCGCCTCGCGCCGGCCGATGCGCGGCCTGGAGGGCAGCCCGGCCCTGCCGGATTCGGTCGCCCTGATGGCCGCCCTGCCGGTGCCGGTGGTGCTGCTCGACGCCGGCAACCGCTTCCGCTTCGCCAACCCGGCGGCCGAGCAGTTCTTCCAGCTCTCCGCGGCCAATCTGGCGCAGATGGGGCTGGCGGAGCTGATCCCGCCCGACAGCCGGCTCTTCGCCCTGGTCGACCAGGTGCGGTCGCTGGACGCGCCGGTCTCCGACCATGACCTGACGCTCGACAGCCCGCGGCTGCACCGCACGGGCGTCACCGTGCACGGCGCGCCGCTGCCGGAGCTGTCGGGCGCCGTGCTGCTCAGCCTGCAGGACGGCAGCAAGGCGCAGAAGCTGGACCGCCAGCTGAACTTCCGCGGCGCCGCGCGCGGCGCCTCGGCGATGGCGGCGATGCTGGCGCATGAGGTGAAGAACCCGCTGTCCGGCATCCGCGGCGCGGCGCAGCTGCTGGAGCAGTCGGCCAGCGAGGAGGATCGGGAGCTCTGCACCCTGATCCAGGACGAGGCCGACCGCATCCGCCACCTGGTCGAGCGCTTCGAGATGTTCTCCGAGCGCCCGGTGGAGCGCGCCCCGGTCAATATCCATGAGGTGCTGGACCACGTCCGCCGCATCGCCGGCCGCGGCTTCGCCAGCCACCTGCGCATCGTCGAGGATTACGACCCCTCGCTGCCGCCGGTCTATGCCAACCGCGACCTGCTGGTGCAGATCCTGCTGAACCTGGTGAAGAACGCCGCCGAGGCGGTGGACCCCCAGGCCGGCGAGATCCACCTGTCCACCGCCTATCACCACGGGGTGCGCATCGCCGTTCCCGGCTCGCGCGAGCGGGTGCACCTGCCGCTGCAGGTCAGCGTGCGCGACAACGGCCCCGGCATCCCGGAGGAGGTCGCCTCGACCATCTGGGAACCCTTCGTCACCACCAAGCGCGGCGGCCAGGGTCTGGGCCTGGCGCTGGTGGCCAAGCTGGTCGCCGATCAGGGCTCGCTGATCGAATGCGACACCCGCCCCGGCCGGACGGTCTTCCGCCTGTCCCTGCCGATGCCGCCCGCCGACCTTCCCGCCCCGCGCAAGACACGAGACGAATGACCGAGACCCGCACCATCCTCGTGGCCGACGACGATCGGGCCATCCGCACCGTGCTGTCCCAGGCGCTGGGGCGCGCCGGCTACACGGTGCGCGCCACCTCCTCCGCCGCCACGCTGTGGCGCTGGGTGGAGGAGGGCATCGGCGACCTGGTGATCACCGACGTGATCATGCCGGACGAGAACGGGCTGGACCTGGTGCCGCGCATCAAGCGGGTGCGGCCGGAGCTGCGCGTCGTCGTCATGTCGGCGCAGTCGACCTTCATGACCGCGGTCAAGGCGGCGCAGCGCGGCGCCTTCGAATACATGCCCAAGCCCTTCGACCTGAAGGAGCTGCTGGCCGTCGTCTCCCGCGCGCTCACCGCGCCGGCCGTGGCCGTGCCGCAGGAGGAGGAGGCCGAGGGCGAGCGCCTGCCGCTGATCGGCCGCTCGGCGGCGATGCAGGAGATCTACCGCACCGTCGCGCGGCTGACGACGACCGACCTGACGGTGATGATCACCGGCGAGAGCGGCACCGGCAAGGAGCTGGTCTCCCGCGCGCTGCACGATTACGGCCGCCGCCGCACCGGGCCTTTCGTCGCCATCAACATGGCCGCCATCCCGCGCGAGCTGATCGAGAGCGAGCTGTTCGGGCATGAGCGCGGCGCCTTCACCGGCGCGCTGTCGCGCGGCGTCGGCCGCTTCGAGCAGGCGGCCGGTGGCACGTTGTTCCTCGATGAGATCGGCGACATGCCGCCCGAGGCGCAGACCCGGCTGCTGCGCGTGCTGCAGGAGGGCGAGTTCACCACGGTCGGCGGCCGCAACCCGATCAAGGCCAATGTCCGCATCGTCGCCGCGACCCATCGCGACCTGCGCCAGGCGATCCGCCAGGGCCTGTTCCGCGAGGATCTCTTCTACCGGCTGAACGTGGTGCCGATCCGGCTGCCGCCGCTGCGCGAGCGCGCCGAGGACATTCCGCTGCTGGCCCGCCATTTCCTCGACCGCGCCAAGGCTGCCGGCCTGCCGGGCAAGCAGCTCGACCAGGGCGCGGTCGACCGGCTGCGCCAGCATTCCTGGCCGGGCAATGCGCGCGAGCTGGAGAACCTGATGCGGCGGCTCGCCGCGCTCTACCCGCAGGAGGTGATCGGCGGCGACGCCGTGGCCAACGAGCTGGCCGAGGCCGAGCCGGTCGCCGAGATGGAGGCCCGCGCCTCGGAGACGCTGGAGCAGGCGGTGGAGCGGCATTTGTCCAGCTTCGTCGCCGCGCAGAAGGACGGCCTGCCGGTGCGCGACCTCTATGAGCGGGTGCTGGCCGAGGTCGAGCGGCCGCTGCTGCGCCTGGCGCTGGCCGCCACCCGCGGCAACCAGATCAAGGCCGCCGCCATGCTCGGGCTGAACCGCAACACGCTGCGCAAGAAGATCCGGGAGCTGGACCTGCCGGTGGTGCGCGGCCTCTCGTGAGCCCCCGCGCATGACCTCCGGCCCGGCCGAGACCGGCGAGGGCCGCGCGCCGTCCCGCCGCTCCCCGGCGCGGCGGCTGCTCGACCTGCTGCTCGGCCGGGCGATGACCCTGTCGCTGGCGATCGGCGCCCTGCTGCTGGGCATCGGCACCTTCACCCTGCTTTCCGGCGGCAGCCCCTTCGGCCCGACCAAGCCGGGGCAGGTGGTGGCCATGGTGCTGGTCAACGCCGCCTTCCTGCTGCTGCTGATCGTCTCGCTGACGGCGCGGCTGGTGCGGGTCTGGGCCGAGCGCCGGCGCGGCTCGGCAGGTTCCCGGCTGCATGTGCGGCTGGTCATGCTGTTCAGCGTGGTCGCCGTCGTGCCGGCGCTGCTGGTCGCGGTCTTCGCCGCCGTCTTCTTCAACCTGGGCATCCAGGCCTGGTTCAGCGACCGCGTCCGCGACACGCTGGAGGCCAGCCTGGTCGCCTCCCGCGCCTATCTGGACGAGCACCGCAACACCATCCGCGCCGATGCGCTGGCCATGGCCGCCGACCTTAATCGCGCCGGCCGGCTGCTGGACGAGAACCAGTATGCCTTCGCCCAGATCCTGGCGACCCATACGGCGCTGCGCGGGCTGACCGATTCCGTGGTCTTCGAGCCGCTGCTGAACCGCGTGGTCAGCCATGCCGGCCTGACCACCACCACCGTGCTCGACCCGCTGCCGGCCTGGGCCACCGAGCTCGCCCGCAACGGCGAGGTGGCGGTGCTGCCCGGCGAGTCGGAGGAGGGGCGGGTGCGCGCGCTGGTCGAGCTCGACATCGGCCAGGGGCTGATGCTGCTGATCGGCCGCCCGGTCGATCCCGGCGTCATCGAGCACATGCGCCGCACCGAGCTCGCCTTCCAGCAATATGACGAGCTGGACCGCAACCGCGGCGGGCTGCAGGTCACCTTCGCGCTGATCTTCGCCATCGCCGCCCTGCTGGTGCTGATGGCCGCCGTGCTGATCGGCCTGGTCATCGCCAACCAGATCGCGCGCCCCCTGTCGCGGCTGATCGTCGCCGCCGAGCGGGTGCGCAGCGGCGACCTTTCGGTCCGCGTCGCCGAGGGCGCGGCCGAGGACGAGGTCGGCACCCTCAGCCGCGCCTTCAACCGCATGACCAACCAGCTGGCCGCCCAGCGCAGCGAGCTGATGGAGGCCTATCGCCAGATCGACGAGCGCCGCCGCTTCACCGAGACGGTGCTCTCCGGCGTCTCCGCCGGCGTCATCGGCCTCGATGCCGAGGCGCGCATCAACCTGCCCAACCGCTCGGCCAGCGAGCTGCTCGGGCTGGAGCTGGAGGCGGGGCTCGGCCAGCCGCTGGCCGAGGTCGCGCCCGAGTTCGCGACCCTTCTGGAGCAGGCCCTGGCGCAGCCCGAGCGCACGCGCACGGCGGAAATCCGCATCGGCGCCGCCAATGAGCGCCGCACCCTGCTGGCGCAGATCGGCGCCGAGCTGCAGCGCGGCCAGGTGGTTGGCTTCGTCATCACCTTCGACGACATCACCGAGCTGCTCTCGGCCCAGCGCAAGGCGGCCTGGTCCGACGTCGCCCGCCGCATCGCGCATGAGATCAAGAACCCGCTGACGCCGATCCAGCTCTCGGCCGAGCGGCTGAAGCGGCGCTATCTGAAGCAGATCACCAACGACCCCGAGACCTTCGTCGCCTGCACCGACACCATCGTCCGCCAGGTCGGCGATATCGGCCGCATGGTCGATGAATTCTCGGCCTTCGCCCGCATGCCGCAACCGGTGATCCGCCCCGAGCCGATCGACCAGGTGGCGCGCGAGGCGCTGATCCTGCAGCAGAACGCGCATCACGACGTCACCTTCACCACCCGCATCCCCGAGGCCGCGCCGCGCATCCCCTGCGACCGCCGGCTGATCGGCCAGGCCCTGACCAACCTGCTGGCCAATGCCGCCGACGCCGTCGTCATGCGGGTCCAGGCGGAGGCGGGCGAGGGCACCGAGCAGCCTGAGCCAGGCCGTATCACCCTCTCCGTCGAGGAGGCCGAGGACTGGGTCACCCTGGCGGTCGAGGACAATGGAATCGGTCTCCCTCAGGGCGAGGAGCGCGAGCGCCTCACAGAACCGTATGTGACGCACAAGCCGAAAGGGACCGGCCTTGGTCTTGCCATCGTGAAGAAGATCATGGAGGACCACGGGGGCAGGCTGTTGCTGACCGAGCGGGAAGCGACCGATGGTCATCCGGCCCGCGGCACCCGCGCCGCCCTGGTCCTGCCGCGGCGCAGCGCGGCGCCGGGCCCGCATGCGGGCGCGGGCACTGCAAGCCCCAATCCGGGGGCGGACTTGACTGGAAGAACGGAGATGCAGCGGCATGGCGCATGATATCCTGATCGTCGACGACGAACCGGACATCCGCGCGCTGATCGAGGGCATCCTCTCGGATGAAGGCTACGACACGCGGGTCGCGCAGAATTCCGACGCCGCCCTGACCGCCTTCCGCGCCCGCCGGCCCAGCCTCGTCATCCTCGACATCTGGCTGCAGAATTCCCGCCTCGATGGCCTCGGCATTCTGGAGGCGATGCAGCGCGACGACGCCTCGGTGCCGGTGGTGATGATCTCCGGCCACGGCACCATCGAGACCGCCGTCCAGGCGATCCAGCAGGGCGCCTACGACTTCATCGAGAAGCCCTTCAAGTCCGACCGCCTGCTGCTGATCGCCGAACGCGCGCTGGAGGCCGCCCGCCTCAAGCGCGAGGTCAGCGAGCTGAAGCTGCGCGCCGGCGCCGAGACGGAGCTGCTCGGCGCCTCGCCCCAGATCGCCCAGCTCCGCGGCGCCATCGAGCGGGTGGCGCCGACCGGCTCCCGCGTGCTGATCGCTGGGCCCGCCGGAGCCGGCAAGGAAGTGGCCGCCCGCATGATCCATGCGAAGTCGCGCCGCGCCGCCGAGCCTTTCGTGGCGTTGAACTGCGCGACCCTCAACCCGGCCCGCTTCGAGGAGGAGCTCTTCGGCGTCGAGGCCGGCGCCGACGCCCAGGCGGCGCCGCGCCGCGCCGGCGTGCTGGAACGTGCCCATGGCGGCACCCTGCTGCTCGACGAAGTGGCCGACATGCCGCTGGAGACGCAGGGGAAGATCGTCCGCGCGCTGCAGGAGCAGGGCTTCGAGCGCGTCGGCGGCGCGACGCGCGTCAAGGTCGATGTCCGCGTCATCGCCACCACCAACCGCGACCTCGCCGCCGAGATCGCCGGCGGCCGCTTCCGCGAGGATCTTTTCTATCGGTTGGCCGTCGTGCCGCTGCGCGTCCCCGCGCTGCGCGAGCGCCGCGAGGACGTCCCCGTCCTCGCCCGCCACTTCATGGCCCGCTCCGCCGAGACCTCCGGCGTGCCGGCGCGCGAGCTGTCGGAAGACGTCCTCGCCGCCATGCAGGCCTATGACTGGCCGGGCAATGTCCGCCAGCTGCGCAACCTGGTCGACTGGCTGCTGATCATGGCGCCAGGCGGGGCAGGGGAGCCGATCCGGCCCGAGATGCTGCCGCCGGAAGTCGGCTCGGCAGCACCCGCCGCGCTGAAGCTCGACCGCTCCAGCGAGATCATGACCCTGCCGCTGCGCGAGGCGCGCGAGCTCTTCGAGCGGCAATACCTCGAGGCCCAGCTGCTGCGCTTCGGCGGCAATATCAGCCGCACCGCCAACTTCGTCGGCATGGAACGCTCGGCGCTCCACCGCAAGCTGAAGTTCCTCGGCGTTCAGGCCGAGGACAAGGCCGCGCCGGCATAAAAGAAAGCAAGGCTGGGGGAAGGTATTCCCCCAGACCCCCATCTATTTCTGCCAGACAGGCCATTGCCGCGGCAGCGCTTAAGCGCAAACCTGTCAGCCACCACACCAGCACGAGAGACCAGGGCATGTCCCGCATCGCCTATGTGAACGGCCGCTATGTCCCGCAGCGCGACGCCAGCGTGAACGTCGAAGACCGCGGCTACCAGTTCGGCGATGGCATCTATGAGGTCGTCCACCTCTACAATGGCCGCTTCATCGACGAGGACCGGCACCTCGACCGGCTCGAGCGCTCGCTGCGCGAGATCCGCCTGCCGATGCCGCTGACCCGCGCGGCGCTTTCCACCGTGCTGCTGGAAGTCGCCCGCCGCAACCGCGTCACCGAAGGCCTGCTCTACATGCAGGTGACCCGCGGCGTCGCCCGCCGCGACCATCCGTTCCCCGCCAAGCCCGTGCCGCCGGCGCTGGTCATCACCGTCAAGCGCATCCCGGCCTACCCGGCCAGCATCGAGAACTGGGGCGGCGCCGCCATCACGCTGCCCGACCTGCGCTGGGCCCGCCGCGACATCAAGAGCGTCAACCTGCTGCCCAATGTCCTGGCCCGCCAGGCCGCGCGCGAGCAGGGCGCCATCGAGGCCATCCTCTACGAGGAAGCCACCGGCACCATCACCGAGGGCGCCGCGACCAGCTTCTGGATCGTCGACGCCTCCGGCGCCATCCGCACCCGCGCGCTGTCGCATGCCATCCTGCCCGGCTGCACCCGCGGCGCGCTGATGGCCGAGCTCAAGGAAGCCGGCATCGCCTGGGACGAGCGCGACTACACCCTCGAAGACCTGAAGCAGGCGCGCGAGGCCTTCATCACCTCCGCCACCTCCTTCGTGAAGCCGATCCTGAAGATCGACGGCACCCCCGTCGGCGACGGCAAGCCCGGCCCGGTCACCCGCCAGCTCTTCGACATCTTCGCCCGCCACGTGAAGGGCCCGGCCCGGAACGCCGCGTGAGCCAGGCCCTGCTGCCCCGCCCGACCGCCATCCTCTGGGATTGGGACAACACCCTGGTCGATGCCTGGGCCGGCGTGCAGGCGGGGATGAACGCGGCGCTGCGCGGCTTCGCCATGCCGGAATGGACGGTCGAGGAGGTGAGGGCGCGCGCCCGCCTGTCGCTGAAGGACGCCTTCCCGGCGATCTTCGGCGCCGACTGGGAACGCGCTCGCACCCTCTTCTACGCCGAGGTCCGCGCCCGCCACCTCGACGTGCTGAAGCTGCTGCCCGGCACCATCGAGGCACTGGACGCCGCGCGGGGCTTCCCGCTCGCCGTCGTCTCCAACAAGCAGGGCCCGATCCTGCGGGCGGAGGCCGAGCATCTCGGCTGGACCGGCCGCTTCGGCGCGCTGGTCGGCGCCGGCGATGCCAAGGCCGACAAGCCCGCCGCCGATCCGGTGCTGCTGGCGCTGCAAAAGCTCGGCGTCGCCCCGGGCCCCGCGGTCTGGTTCATCGGCGACACCGGCGTCGACATGCAGGCGGCGCGGGCCGCCGGCTGCAGCGCGGTGCTTCTTGGCGATGCATCCCATGACGGCGGGGCCGCCTCCGTGGCGAAGGATGCGGCATTCGCAGACGGCCATGCGCTGGCAGCCTGCCTGCACGGCCTTGCCAAGACCCCCCTGCCTGCGTGATCTTGCGGGCGAACCGGCGGGCAGCCCCGCACGCCGGGGCGAAGCCCTGCCCGCTGTCCGGACGCTGACGCCGGCCGGCATCCAAGAGGCTGGCTCGCCAAGAAAAAGAAGGACCGAGCCTTATGGCCGCCGAGAAGTCCCAGAACGTGCAGGACGTGTTCCTGAACCACGTTCGCAAAAGCAAAACTCCTGTGACCATCTTTCTGGTCAATGGTGTCAAGCTTCAGGGTATCATCACCTGGTTTGACAACTTCTCCGTCCTGCTCCGCCGGGACGGTCACACCCAGCTGGTCTACAAGCACGCCATCAGCACCGTCATGCCGGGCGCGCCGATCATGCTGTTCGATGCCGCCGCCGCCGGCGCCGGTGCCGCCCCCGCCCAAGGCGCTGCCCAGGGCACCGGCACGGTGCAGGTGACCCGTGAAGGCACCATGACACTGCAACGCGAGGTCAATCCTGTCGGCTCCTCCGACTGACAATGCCGCCGCCGGCGGCAAGCCCATGCTTGCCGCCGTGCTGCTGCCGCATGAACGCCCCCAGCGCCCTGCCGGCGCCGAGGGGGTCCTGGCCTTCCCCGAATCCCGCGCCGCCATTCGGGCGGCCGAGGCGCGGCTGGCCGAGGCCGTGGGGCTCACCGCCTCGATCGGCCTGACCATCGTCCACAGCGCGGTCTTCCCGCTGCGCGCCCGGCGTCCCAGCACGCTGCTGGGCGAAGGCCAGGTCGAGGCCGCGCACCAGGCGATCGAGGAGAACCAGGTCGGCGTCGTCGTCGTCGACGCGGCGCTCACGCCGGTGCAGCAGCGAAACCTGGAACGCGCCTGGGGCTGCAAGGTCATCGACCGCACCGGCCTGATCCTGGAGATCTTCGGCGAGCGCGCCCGCACCAAGGAAGGCACGTTGCAGGTCGAGCTGGCGCATCTGGAGTACCAGCGCACCCGGCTCGTCCGGTCCTGGACCCACCTTGAGCGCCAGCGCGGCGGCTTCGGCTTCCTCGGCGGCCCCGGTGAATCGCAGATCGAGATCGACCGCCGCCTGATCGGCGAGCGCATCGTCAAGCTGAAGCGCGAGCTGGAGCAGGTGCGCCGCACCCGCGGCCTGCACCGCGCGGCGCGCACCCGCGTGCCGTTCCCGGTGGTGGCGCTGGTCGGCTACACCAATGCGGGCAAGTCGACGCTGTTCAACGCCCTGACCGGCGCCGGCGTCTACGCCCAGGACCAGCTCTTCGCCACGCTCGATCCGACGATGCGCGCAATCAAGCTGCCGAGCGGCCGCACGGTGATCCTGTCAGACACGGTGGGCTTCATCAGCGACCTGCCGACCCAGCTGATCGAGGCCTTCCGCGCCACGCTGGAAGAGGTCGCCGCCGCCGACATCATCCTCCACGTCCGCGACGTCGCCCACCCGGACACCACCAGCCAGCGCAACGACGTCGTCGAGGTGCTGAGCGAGATGGCCGAGGGCCCCGACCCGGCGCTGGACGAGAACTGGCCGTCCCGCACCATCGAGGTGCTGAACAAGGCCGACCTGCTGGGCGGCGTCGCCGGCGTGCCCGGCGGCGATCACGCGGCCTCGGTCGCCGTCTCGGCGCTGACCGGCGAGGGGCTGGACCCGCTCCGCGCCGCGCTCGACGCGCGCCTCGCCGCCGGCATGGAGACGGCCGAATACCGCCTGCCGCCCAGCGACGGCGCGCGCATCGCCTGGCTCTACCAGCATGGCGAGGTCCTGACCCGCGAGGATGGCGAGGAGACGATCCACCTGACGGTGCGCCTGTCCCCCGCCGATCGCGCCCGCTTCGAGCAACCTGGCTGATCGGATCCCGATGCGCTTCACCACGACCGAGGCGAGCGCGCTCGCCGAGACGCTCCGCGACGCCGCGCGCAGCGAAATCCTGCCGCGCTTCCGCCGCCTGGTGCCGGGGGCCATCCGCGCCAAGTCCGGCCCGCTGGACCTGGTGACCGACGCCGACGAGGCGGCCGAGCGCCAGATCACCGCGGCCCTCCAGGCCCGCTACCCTGGCTGCCTGGTGGTGGGCGAGGAGGCTTCGGCCGCCGACCCGACCTTGCTCGGCAAGTTGGCCTCGGCCGACCTCGCCTTCGTCGTCGACCCGGTCGACGGTACGGCGAACTTCGCCGCCGGTGTGCCGCTGTTCGGCTGCATGGCCGCGGCGGTGGTGAAGGGCGAGGTTGTCGCCGCCTGGATCCACGACCCGATGGGCGACGACACCGCCATCGCGCTGCGCGGCGAGGGCGCCTGGATCGAGGCCCCCGACGGCCACCGCCACGACCTGAAGGTCGCGGCCCCGGCGCCGCTGAACAAGATGATCGGCGCCGTCAGCTGGACCTGGATGGCGGAGCCCGTCCGCAGCCAGGTCACCGCCCGCCTGCCGCGCCTGGCCGGTGGCGTGCAGTTCCGCTGCGCCGCGCATGAGTACCGGCTGATCGCCTCCGGCGGGGCGCATCTGGTGGTCTACAACCGCCTGATGCCCTGGGACCACCTGCCGGGCTGGCTGCTCCACCGCGAGGCCGGCGGCTACAGCGCCCGTTTCGATGGCAGCGAATACCGGCCTGACCATACCGGGGGCGGGCTGATCGCGGCGCCGGACAAGGCGTCGTGGGTCGAGATCAGAGAAGCTCTGCTCGAAGGCCTTTAAAATATAGAGCAGGGGTAGGCCAGGGGAATGAATTCCCTTGGACCCCTTCTTTTTTCTGGCAGACTGCCGTGTCCACGTGACGACCGTACGTGAAACGTCTCGGCAGCAGCGCGACCTTTACTTAAGCATCATAGAATAGAAAGAAGATGGGGGTTTGGGGGAATTCATTCCCCCAACCTTCTTAGCCTTTCTTCTCGTCTTTCTTTACTTCTTGCCACGCATCTTCCATCCGCTGCAGCCCCGCATCGGCCAACGAGACGCCCGACGCCGCCAGGCGGATCTCCACCGCCGTGAAGCGGCGTTCGAACTTGGCGTTGGCGCCGCGCAGGCAATCTTCCGGGTCCAGCTCCAGCTTGCGGGCCAGGTTGGCCAGCACGAAGAGCATGTCGCCCAGCTCGTCCGCCATGCGGGCGCGGTCGGCGGCGGGCAGCTCGGCCTTCAGCTCGGCCACTTCCTCGTCCAGCTTGTCCAGCACCGAGGCGGCGTCGGGCCAGTCGAAGCCGACGCGGGCGGCGCGGCGGGTCAGCTTCTGGGCGCGGGTGAGGGCGGGCAGGGCGGTCGGAATGCCGGCCAGCGTCCCGGTCTCGGCACGGGCCTGGCGCTCGGCCTGCTTCTGCTTCTCCCAGGCCTCGTTC
>NZ_MLCO01000013.1 GCF_001982615.1 Teichococcus deserti
ACCATGAGGTCGATATCCGACGAATAGTTCAGCTCGCCGCCGCCGAGCTTGCCCATCCCGAGCACCACCAGGCCGGAACCACGCGCAACACCGCGGGGGTCGCGGGCGCCGCCGCGCGGCAGCCGCAGCTCGCCGCGCGCCGCTGCCTCGCGCAGCAAATGCGCACAGGCATAGTCGATCGCGGCCTCGGCCAGCGTCGACAGTGCGCCGGTGACGCGGTCCAGCGGCCATTGCCCGGACAGGTCGGCGGCTGCGATCAGCAGTGCCGCCTGCCGCTTGGCCTGGCGCAGCAGGGCAGCCACCGCGGTCCGCGCCGCATCGGGATCGGCACGTCCGAGCGGGTCGAGGGCGAGCGCGAAAGCCTCGTCCGGCCCTCGCTCGGCGAAACGCAGCAGGGTGGCGCTTTCCCGCTCGGCGAGCTCCGCCAGATAGGGGCTGTGGCCGCCCAGCGCGCCGAGCAGCGCGCTTCCGGCTGTGCTCTCGGCATAGGCCCGCTCGGCAGCACCGCGCTGGGCGAAGGCCTCGATCAGCCGGCTGGCGGCGTCGCGGTCGAAGGGGACGGGCAGAGCGGCGGGCGCGGTGCTGGCGGACATGACGCGGAAGCCAAGCCGTGCAGGGGGTGAGCGGTCAAGCCCTGCGTTTCTGCGGCTGGCTGACCCGGCTGCTGATCGCGCTGGCCATCATCGCCGGGCTGGGTGCCGGGGCGCTGGCCTGGCGGCTGTCGCAAGGACCACTGCACCTTCCCGTGCTGGCCCGGGCGGTGGAAAGGCTGGGTCTGGAGCCGGGTCTGAGCGTGGGCGATGTTGCCGTCGCCTGGGCCGGGTTCCGCCAAGGCACCGGCTCGCCGCTTGAGCTGCGTCTTTCCGACGTCCGGCTGCGCGACGAGGCCGGCCTGCTTCGCCAGGTCCTGCCCGATGCCAGCGTCAGCCTGGCGCCCGGCCGGCTGCTGCGCGGCCAGGTGACACCGCTGCGCATCGCCGTGCAGCGGCCGAGCATCCTCCTCGAGCGCGACGCACAGGGCGGCATCAGCCTGGCCATGGGCCGCATCGCCAATCCGGCGCCGTCCAGCGACCCGGATGGGCCGCCGATCGAGGATCCGGCGGCTGCTCAGGCCGGTGGTGGCGAAATCCTTTCCGATCTCCTAGGCAATGGCGCCGCGGACAATCCGTTCGGCGCGCTGCGCGAGGTGCAGATCTCCGACGGCCAGCTGACCGTGCTGGACCGGCAGCTGAACGTTACCTGGCGGCTTGAGCGGGTCTCGCTCACCTTGAACCGGCTGCCGGGCGGGCAGGGCGTGACAGGCCAGGGCAGCGCCAGCCTGGTGCTGCCGGGCCAGGGCAACGTTCTGCCGGTGCATCTCTCGGGCAGCGCCCAGGGCCAGGGACCCGTCTTCGAAGGCAAGCTGTCGTTGCCGCAGCTGGAGCCGGCGCGCATCGCCGGCCTGCTGCCGGCGCTGACGCCGCTGCGGCTGATCGACGGGCGGGCCACGCTGGACCTCTCGGGTCGCTTCGACGGCCGCAGCCCGCAGGCGGCGCCGGAGGTCTCGCTGCGTCTGGCCGCCGGGCCGGGCGGCGTCACCCTCGACAACCACCGTATGGGCTTCGCCGGGCTGCTGCTGCAGGCGGAGGGCACGCCGACGGGGATGAAGCTGCAGCGGCTGCGGCTGGAGCTGCCGCCGATCGCCCGCGAATCCGGCACCCAGACCGCGCCGCCGGTGCTGGAGGCGAATGGCCAGGCCGCCCTGCGCGACGGCCGCTGGCGCGCCGGGCTGCAATTCAGCCTGGACCGGGTGGAGGCTGGCGATCTCGGCGCCTATTGGCCGGCCGAGATCGTGCGCAACGCCCGCCACTGGATCATCGAGAACCTGACCGCCGGCACGCTGCGCGACGGCCGCTTCTCGCTGCAGGCGGAGGCGGGGGCAGATCTCTCCGGCTTCGCTGTCACCCAGCTGGACGGCACGCTGCGCGCCGAGAACGCCACGGTGCACTGGCTGCGGCCGATGGCGCCGCTGGAAGGGGTCAGCGCCACGGCCCGCTTCAGCCTGCCGGAAATCACCATCCAGGTGGAGCAGGCGCGGCAATCCGGCACGGCGCTGACCACCCCGGGCGCCACCATCCGCTTCCACGCCCTCGACACGACGCAGGAACTGGCCGAGATCGAGGCGCGGCTGCGCGGTCCGGTGCCCGATGTGGTCACGCTGATCCGCCATCCGCGGCTGAAGCTCTTCGAGCGCCGGCCGCTCGACCTGAAGGAGCCGGGCGGCCAGCTGGAGGGCACGCTGCACCTGTCCTTCCCGCTGCTGGAAGACATTCCTTCCGACGTGCTGAAGGTGGCCGTCCAGGCGCGCATCACCCAGATGCGGCTGGCCGATGTGCTGATGGGCAAGCGGCTGGAGCGCGGCACCGCCGAGCTCAGCATTGACAACAGCCGGCTGCGCGCCAGTGGCAATGCCCAGCTGGCCGGCATCCCGACCAAGCTGGATCTCGAGATGGATTTCCGCCAGGGGGCGCCGAACCAGGTGGTCGAGCGCATCCGCGCCGAGGCCCGGCCGGACGCCGCCCGCATCGCCGAGTTCGGGCTCGACCTGGAAGGCTTCGTCGCCGGACCGGTCGGCGTGCAGGCGGTGATGGAGAAGCGGCGCAACGGCGAGATGCGCGTCGGACTGACCGGCGATCTCAGCGCCAGCCGCATGACCGTTTCGCCTTTCGCCTGGAGCAAGCCGGCGGGCGTCGCCGCCAGCGCCCAGGCCGAACTTCGCATCGCCGGCGAGGCGCTGCGGGCGGTGGAAAGCTTCCAGGTCGAGGCGCCTGGGCTTTTCGCCAAGGGCCAGGTTGCCCTCGCCGGCGCCAGCAGGGTGGATCGGATCGACCTGTCCGAGCTACGGCTGCAGCAGAGCCGGTTGACTGCTGAGGCGCGGCCGCCAGCCACGGCGGGTGGGCCCTGGCGGTTCCGCGCCTCCGGTCCGGTCATGGATCTCGGCCCCAGCATGGCCGAGCCCGAGCGCCCCGGCGCCGCCGCGGCTGAGGGTCCGCCGGTCACCGTCGAGGGCCATTTCGATCGCGTGCTGCTGGGCGAGGGTCGCGCGCTGACCGCGGTGCAGGGCCGGGCGGCGGCCGATTCGCGCGGCGTCTGGCGCGAGGCGCGCGTGACCGGCCAGGCCGGCGGCGCCAATGGCGGCTTCGACATCACCGTCACCCCGGTCGGCAACACGCGGGATCTGCGGCTGAACGCCTCTAATGCCGGCGCCCTGCTGCGGGCTTTCGACGTGCTGCAGACCCTGGAAGGCGGCCGGCTGGCGGTGACCGGGCGCTGGGCCAGCAACCTTCCCGGCGCCGTGTTGACCGGCAATGCCGAGATGTCCGACTTCGCCGTGCAGGAGGCGCAAGGGGCGGGCAAGCTGCTGCAGGCGCTGACCGTCTATGGCGTCTTCGATGCGGTGCGCGGCACAGGGCTGAGCTTCTCCCGCATGGTGGCGCCTTTCTCCCTGACGCCGGATGCGCTGCTGGTGCGCGATGCGCGGGCCTTCTCGCCCTCGCTCGGCGTCACCGCCAAGGGCAGCATTGGGCGCCATGCTGGGCCGATTGACCTGGAGGGCACCATCGTGCCGGCCTATGTGCTGAACTCGCTGCTTGGGCAGATCCCGCTGCTGGGCCGGTTGTTCAGCCCGGAGCAGGGCGGCGGCCTCTTCGCCGCGACCTGGCGGATGCGCGGGCCATCAGCGGATCCGGCGGTCAGCGTCAATCCTTTGGCGGCACTGACCCCGGGCTTCCTGCGCGGGATCTTCGGCGGCAATCAGAGCAACGTACCGCCGGGGCCAGCGCAATAGCCGAAGGGGCGCGCCGCCTCAGAAGGCGGCGCAGGCCTCACGCACCAGCAGCAGCACCGAGTCCTGCCCGTGACGCTGCCGCCAAGCCTGGGCCAGCGGCGCTGCGCGGTGGGCGGCGCCGGCGGCATCGGTGCCGGGCAGCACCAGCATCAGATGCTTGCTGGGCTCGCGGATCACCTGGCCATCGGCGTTGCGCCACTGGCCGGCGCTGTCCTCGACCGTCAGCCCGTCGGGGAAAGCCGGGGTGACGACATCCGCCAGGAACTCGTCCCAAGCGGAGGGCGGCACAAACCCACCGTCAGGCAGGCCGCGGCCGAAGAACAGCTCGGCGACGCTGACCGGCGCCAGGCTGGAGGGGCAGGGGCTGCAGGCCGCCAGCAGGGGCAGCAGCACCAGGAAGCTGAGCTGCATGCCCGACCCCGTTTGTTAAGGCGATCCTCTGGGCTGCCGCGTCCCACCTTCCGGCGTCGCCGCGGCAGCCCGAAGGTATCAAGGGCGGATCAGGACGTGGCGCTTGCGGCCGGCGGAGAGCTTGGCGGCGCCGTCGCGCAGATCGGCCGCTGTCACCTCCTGCGCCTCGTCGCTGATCGCGGCGTCGTTCAGCTTCAGCCCGTTCTGCCGGATCAGCCGCCGCGCCTCGCCCTTGCTGGCGGCGAAGCCGGCCTGCACTGCCAGGTCGATCACCGTCGCCGGCAGGCTGGCGGTGATGCTGGGCAAGGTTTCGGCCGCCTGGCCTTCCTCGAAGGCGCGGCGGGCGGTCTCGGCGGCGAGTTCCGCGGCCGCGCGGCCATGCAGCATGGCGGTGGCCTCGGTGGCCAACACCTTCTTGGCCTCATTCACCTCCGAGCCGGCCAGCGCGCCCAGGCGGCGCACCTCGTCCATCGGCAGCTCGGTGAACAGCGCCAGGAAGCGGCCGACATCGGCATCCTCGGTGTTGCGCCAGAATTGCCAGTAGTCATAGGCCGCCAGCCGGTCGGGGTTGAGCCAGACCGCGCCGCCGGCGGTCTTGCCCATCTTGGTGCCGGAGGCGGTGGTCAGCAGCGGGGTGGTCAGGCCGAAGACCTCGGCGCTGTCGCAACGCCTGTTCAGCTCGACGCCCATGATGATGTTGCCCCACTGGTCGGAGCCGCCCATCTGCAGCCCGACCCCGTGCCGGCGCTGCAGCTCGAGGAAGTCGTAGGACTGCAGCAGCATGTAGTTGAATTCGAGGAAGGAGAGCGGCTGCTCGCGGTCCAGGCGCAGCTTGACGCTGTCCATGGTCAGCATGCGGTTGACGCTGAAATGCCGGCCGATGTCGCGCAGGAAGGGGATGTAGAGCAGCTTGTCGAGCCACTCGGCATTGTCGAGCATCATCGCGCCGCTGCCGGGCGCGAAGTCGAGGAAGGCGTCGAAGGTGCGGCGGATGCCGGCCTTGTTGACCTCGATCTGCTCGTCGCTCAGCAGCGGCCGGGCGTCGTCGCGGAAGGAAGGGTCGCCAATTTTGGTGGTGCCGCCGCCGAGAAGGGCCACCGGGCGATGGCCGGTCTTCTGCAGCAGCCGCAGCAGCATGATCGACAGCAGGTGGCCGACATGCAGGCTGTCCGCCGTGCAGTCGAAGCCGACATAAGCGGGAAGCGGGCCCTGCTTCATCCGGGCGGCCATGGCCGCCTCGTCCGTCACCTGGTGGATATAGCCACGCTCGCGCGCGACATGCAGAAACTCGTCGGTCATCGCCAATGCCCAGTTGTGGCCCTGGGGGGACTTCCCCCGGGACTGCGGCCCTAGCACAGTAGGAGGATGCTGCGAACCATCGGGCTGATGAGTGGCACCTCGCTGGATGGCGTGGATGCCGCATGGGTTGAGACAGACGGGGAGAGGATCGGGCGGATCGGGCCAAGCCTGACCATGCCCTACGACCCGGCGCTGCGCCGCGACCTGCGCAAGCTGCTGGACCTGGCCGAGGCCATGCTGCCCGACGACCCCTTCCTGCAGGATTGCGAGCGCAGGGTCACCGAGCGCCATGCCGAGGCGGTGCTGAAGCTGGGTCTGGATGCCGATCTGCTCGGCTTCCACGGCCAGACCATCCTGCACCGGCCGGTGGCGGGAAAGCCCGGCGAGGGCCGTACCTGGCAGATCGGCGACGCGGCGCTGCTAGCGCGGCTGACTGGCAGCCCGGTCGCGCATGACTTCCGCAGCGCCGATGTGGCCGCCGGCGGGCAGGGCGCGCCGCTGGTGCCCGTGGTGCATGCGGTGCTGGCCGCCGCACTGCCGAAGCCGCTGGCGATCCTGAACCTGGGCGGGGTTGGCAATGTCACCTGGATCGGCCGCGACGGCCGGCTGATCGCCTTCGACACCGGTCCGGCCAATGGCCCGCTGGACGATTGGGCACGGCGGGCGACGGGGGCCGACTATGACAAGGACGGCCGGCTGGCCCTGGCCGGCCAGGCGGATGGCGCCATGCTGGGCCATCTGCTGGCGCATCCCTATCTGAAGGCGGCGCCGCCGAAATCGCTCGACCGGCTGGATTTCGACCGGGCGTTGCGCGATGCGGGCGCCTCGGGCCTGTCCCCGGCCGATGGCGCGGCGACCCTGGTGGCCTTCTGCGCCTGCGCCGTCGCTGCTGCCGGGCGGCATTTCCCCGAGCCACCGCTGCAGTGGCTGGTCGCCGGCGGCGGGCGGCGCAACCCGGCGCTGATGCGCGCCCTGGCTGGCGCCCTGCCGGAGCCGGTCCGCCCGGTGGAGGTGGCCGGGTGGGACGGCGATGCGCTGGAGGCCCAGGCCTTTGGTGTGCTCGCCGCCCGCGTCGCCAACGGCTTGCCGTTGACCTTCCCCGGCACCACCGGCGCGCCGCAGCCGCTGACCGGCGGCCGGCTGGTGACGCTGAGCAACGCTTAAAAACGAAAGGGGCCGGGAGGCGATTGCCCCCCGGCCCCTTTCGACAGGTTTGCCGACGGAGGGTCAGTCCGCCGCCATCGCCATCCGCGCGCGGTTCAGCATCGTCCGCACATGGTCTTCCGCGGCCGCGGCCACGCGCTCGGTCTGCTCGGCCGTGAAGACATGGCCTGCGCTTTCCTGCACGCGATAGTCGATCTTGATGCCGCGCTGGGTGTTCAGCTTGTCGACCAGCTTCCGCACCGAGGCCTCGGGCACCAGCTCGTCCTCGGCGCCATGCAGGATCAGCCCCGAGCAGGGGCAGGGCGCCAGGAAGCCGAAGTCGTAATGGCTGGCGGGCGCCGCGATGCTGACGAAGCCGCCGATCTCCGGGCGACGCATCAGCAGCTGCATGCCGACATAGGAGCCGAAGGAATAGCCTGCCACCCACAGCATCGAGGCGTTCGGATTGACCGCCTGCAGGAAGTCGAGCGCCGCGGCGGCGTCCGAGATCTCGCCGATGCCGCCGTCATAGCGACCCTGGCTGCGGCCGACCCCGCGGAAATTGAAGCGCAGGGTAGAAAAGCCCATGTCCTCGAAGCGCTTGTACAGCGCGTGGACCACCCGGTTGTTCATCGTCCCGCCATGCAGCGGGTGCGGATGCAGGACCAGCGCCACAGGGGCATTGGGCTGCTTCGCGTGATGGTAACGACCCTCCAGCCGGCCATCCGGCCCGGCAAACATCACCTCAGGCATCGTCCCCTTGCATCCAGTGCGGTGGGCGCGGCAGCGCCCGGTTGGGAAACCGTGAAGCCCAGGCGACCGCGTCAGCGGCATCCGGGCCGGTCAAGGCATGTCCCCGGCGGGGAAAGGGGCGGCCAGGGGAGGGGGCTGGTCTCGGCCGAATGGTTGACGCAATCGGTCGGGATCAATAGCCTCATCCCTCGCGACACGATGTCGCGGCAGTCCGGCTCCCATCATGCCTTTGACGTCTCGGGACAGGCTTCCGCTTCCCGCGACCGGGTTAATATAGGCAAGCGCGCGCCGCTTTCATAACGGATTATGGCATGGCCCCCCCGTCGGCGTGGTTACGCCCTCTTGAGCGCAGGTATCGCTCTGCGCCTGCACTTTCGAAAATTTGAGCCATGCGCCTGTCTACACGGGGGCGTTACGCCGTCATGGCCCTGGTCGAGCTGGCAGCTCGGATGCGAGATCGTCAAAATAGTGATGACTGCCATGCGCTTTGCGCGCCATCGCGCGAGCGCCCGGTCAGCTTGACGGAGATTGCCCAGGCTCAGATTCTGTCCGTGGCCTATCTGGAGCAACTTTTTGCAAGGCTCCGGCGGTCCGGACTTGTCGATTCGGCTCGCGGGCCTGGCGGCGGCTATCGTCTGGCCCGCCCCGCCGACGCCATCACCATCGGCGAGATCATCGAGGCGGTGGACGAGCCGATCACCGCCACCCGCTGTTCCGACGGTACGCCGGGTTGCCTGTCCGGCAATCGCTGCCTGACCCACGACCTGTGGCATGAACTCGGCGAGCAGATCCGGCTGTTCCTGCTTCACACCTCGCTGGCCGATGTGGTGGAGGGGCGGGTCTGCGGCCGCGCCGTGCCGCCAGCAGACTACCGCTGCCGCGACGAAGACAGCGCATGACCCTCTATCTGGACGCGAATGCCACCGAGCCGCTGCGCCCCGCCGCGCGGCAGGCGGTGCTGGAGGCGCTCGACCTGGTCGGCAATCCCTCCTCCATCCATGCCGAGGGCCGAGCTGCCCGCGCCTTGCTGGAAGGCGCCCGTGGCCGGATCGCTGCCCGCTTCGGCGGCAGGGCGCGCGACCTGGTCTTCACCGCGGGAGCCACGGAAGCCAATGCCCTGGCGCTGCTTGGCCTCGGCGCCCGGCGCCGCTTGCTGGCCGGGGCCACCGAGCACCCGGCCATTCTGCGCGCCGCCCCAAGCGTCGAGACCCTGCCGGTGCTGCCCGATGGCCAGCTCGACCTGGCCAGGCTGGAGGCCACGCTGGCCGGTGGCTCGCCGGCCCTGGTCGCGGTGATGGCCGCCAACAACGAGACCGGCGTGCTGCACCCGCTGGCCGAGATTTCTGCCCTTTGCCGGCATCACGGCGCGCTGCTGCATGTCGATGCGGTGCAGAGGGCCGGGCGGTTGCCGCTGTCGCTGGCCGAACTCGGTGCCGATTCCATGGCGCTCTCGGCGCATAAGCTGGGTGGGCCCAAAGGCGTGGGCGCGTTGTTGCTGCGCCCCGGGCTGGACGTCGCGGCCCAGTTTCCCGGCGGTGGGCAGGAACGCGGCCGCCGCGGCGGCACCGAGGCGCTGCCGGCTATCGCCGGCTTCGCCGCTGCGGTGGAGGCGGTCGACCCGGACGAGGCGCCTCGCCTCGCCGCGCTGCGTGATGCCATCGAGCAGGGCGCCGGCCTGCCGATCGCTGGCGGCAGCGCTCCGCGCCTGCCCAACACCAGCTGCCTGATCCTGCCTGGCGTCATGGCCGAGACTCAGGTGATCGCGCTGGACCTCGCCGGCATCCGGGTTTCGTCCGGCTCGGCCTGCTCCTCCGGCAAGGTCGGACCCAGCGGCGTGCTGCTGGCCATGGGGCTGGGTGACGCGGCGGGCTGCGCCATCCGCGTCTCGCTGCCCTGGAACGCGCCGGCCGATGCCGCCGAGCGCTTTCTCGCCGCCCATGTCGCCATGCGGCAGCGTATGGCGGCACGCCGGGCCGGCTAAGGTCGCCCGTATCGGAGGGCGATGGCCGGCACTGGGCGGATGCCCTGGGCCGGGGAACTTCGCCGTTATCGCCAGACAAAATGGCCAGGGCCGGGGTGGGGCTGGTGGCCGCCGGGGCGCGTGCTAGCGTCGTGGCCGAGACGAGTCCGGGCCCACCGGACCGCACGGCGCTCCCTTCCTGCGAGGATTCTTCCCGATGCCTGATCCCACCCTGCTGGCGCGGCTGCGCCAGGCCGTGGATGCGAATTTCGACGCCGAGATCGGCTTCCTGCAGGAGCTGGTGCGCTTCCCCAGCCTGCGCGGCCAGGAGGCCCCCCTGCAGGACTGGATGGCGCGCCAGATGGCCCAGCGCGGCTATTCGGTGGACCGCTTCACCATGGCCGAGTCGCCGCTGGCCGACCATGCCAAGGCCAGCCCGATGGTCGATGTCGACCCCGCCGGCTCGGTTCAGGTGGTCGCCACCCACCGCGCCAAGGACCCGACCGGCCGCAGCCTGATCCTGCAGGGCCATATCGACGTGGTGCCGGAAGGCCCGCACGAGATGTGGACCTACCCGCCCTATTCCGCGACCATCCGCGACGGCTGGATGTATGGTCGCGGCGCGCATGACATGAAGTCGGGCGTCGCCTGCATGGTCTGGGCGCTGGAGGCGCTGCGCAGCGCCGGGCTCGAGCCCGCCGCCGACGTCCATGTCCAGACGGTGACCGAGGAGGAGAGCACTGGCAACGGCGCGCTCTCGACGCTGGCCCGTGGTTACCGCGCCGAGGCCTGCCTGATCCCCGAGCCCACCGGCCATACCCTGACCCGCGCCCATACCGGCGCCGTCTGGTTCCGCATCCGGGTGCGCGGCGTGCCGGTCCATGTCATGCATGCCCAGACCGGCAGCAACGCCATCCTCTCGGCGCTGCACCTGATCCAGGCGCTGCAGGTCCATACCAAGGCGCTGAACCAGGCCGCCAAGGACCATCCGGTCTTCGGCGTCATCCCGGACCCGATCAAGTTCAACCCGGGCATCATCCGCGGCGGCGACTGGGCCAGCTCCACCCCCGCCTGGTGCGACGTGGATTGCCGCATCGGCCTGCTGCCCGGCACGGAGGTCTCGGAGGCCATGGCCGGCGTCGAGCGCTGCATCGCCGAGGCCCGCGCCGGCGACGCCTTCCTGGCCAACAACCAGCCGGAGATCACCTGGCACGGCTTCAAGGCCGATGGCTTCGTCCTGCCTGAAGGCAGCGACGCTGAGAAGGTTCTTGCCAGCGTTCACGGCCAGGTCTTCGACGAGGAAATGCCGGAGCGCCGCAGCACGGCGGTGAACGACACCCGCTTCTACGGCCTGTATTACGACATGCCGGCGCTCTGCTACGGCCCCTCGGGCGAGGGCGCGCATGCCTTCGACGAGCGCACCAACCTGGAGAGCATCCGCCAGACCACCCTGGCGATCGCCGCCTTCGTCGCCGACTGGTGCGGCGTGCGCGAGATCCAGAAGAAGGCCTGACCTCGGCGGGGATGCGCCGGGCCGGGAAACCGCCCGGCGCTTGCTGCCTTGCTGCCCCGAGGCCTCCGCACTTCCCCAGCCGCGGCCCGCGGCCCATATTCACGCCATGGCCGCCGCAAACCGCCCTGTCTACCTGGATAACCACGCCACCACGCCGTTGGATCCGCGCGTGCTGGCGGCCATGCGACCCTGGTGGGAAGAGAACTTCGCCAATCCGCACAGCGTCGAGCATGCGCTGGGCCGCGCCGCCGAGGAGGCGGTCGAGGAAGCCCGCCGCCATGTCGCCGCCCTGATCGGCGCCGATCCGCGCGAGATCGTCTTCACCTCCGGCGCGACGGAGTCGAACAACCTGGCCATCAAGGGCGCGGCGCGCTTCGCCTGCGACCATGGCGACCCACGCCGCCGGCTGATTGCCCCGGTCACCGAGCATAAATGCGTCCTGGAAAGCCTGCGCGACCTCGAGGCCGAGGGCTTCGAGCCTGTCCTGCTGCCGGTCGGCCCCGATGGGCTGCTGGCGCCGGAGATGCTGCGCGCGGCGCTGGAAGTGCCGACCCTGCTGGTCTCGGTCATGGCGGTGAACAACGAGATCGGCGTCGCCCAGGACCTGGCCGGGCTCGCCGCCATCGCCAAGGAGGCCGGCGCCCTGTTCCATTGCGACGCGGCACAGGGGGCAGGGCGGGTGCCGCTCGATGTCCAGGCGCTGCCGATCGATTTGCTGTCGCTCTCCGGCCATAAGATCTACGGCCCCAAGGGCATCGGCGCGCTCTATCTCCGCCGCCGTCCCCGGGTGCGGATCGCTCCCTTGTTCTCCGGCGGCGGGCAGGAGCGGGGGCTGCGCTCCGGCACCCTGCCGGCGCCGCTGCTGGTCGGCCTGGGAGAAGCTGCGCGCCTGGCCGCCGCCGAGGCGGCGACCGACGAGGCCCGCATCGCCGGCCTGCGCGACCGCCTGCTGGCGCGGCTACAGAAAGAAGTCCCGGAGATGAAGGTCAATGCCGCCGCCGCGCCGCGCGTCGCCGGCAACCTGAATCTGACATTTCCCGGCGGTGTTTCGGCCCAGGCCATGCTCGCGGCCATGCCCGAGCTTTGCGTCTCCACCGGCTCGGCCTGCTCCTCGGCCGAGATCGAGCCTTCCTATGTGCTGCGGGCCATCGGGCTGGATGCGGCGGCGGCTGGGGCGACCTTGCGGATTGGCATTGGGCGCTTTACTTCGCCGGGCGATGTGGATAACGCGGCCTCCCTGCTGGCGCGCGCCTGGACCCACGCGCTTTCCATAACCCGAGATGCGGCGGAGTAGACGACGGCGATGCCGAAGATGACCTTCATCGAGCGCGACGGATCGCGCCGCGAAGTCGAGGCCCCGCTCGGCCTCTCCGTGCTCGAGATCGCGCACAAGCATGACGTCGACATCGAGGGCGCCTGCGAGGGCAGCCTGGCCTGCTCGACCTGCCATGTCATCGTCGACGCCGAGTGGTTCGAGAAGCTGAAGGACCCGTCCGAGGATGAGGAGGACATGCTTGATCTCGCCTTCGACCTGCAGGAGACCTCGCGCCTCGGCTGCCAGCTCATCATGACCGAGGAGCTCGACGGCCTGGTCGTCAAGCTGCCCGCCGGCACCCGCGCGGCCTGACCATGACCTTCGCCCCGCCCTACGGCGCCCCCGACGGGCTGCTGCACCGTCTGCGCGATGCCGCGGCGGGGCGCTGGGATGCCTATTGCTGGCACCCCTTCGTGCAGCAGCTGGCCGAGGGCAGCCTGCCGCTCCCCGCCTTCCGCCGCTACCTCACGCAGGACTGGCTGTTCCTGATCCAGTTCGCCCGCGCTAAGGCGCTGGCCGCCTTCAAGGCCGAGAGCCTGGAGGCGTTGCGCAGCAAGGCGAGCTCGCTGAACGCGCTGCTCTCCGAGATGCAGATGCATCTGAACTTCTGCGCGGAATGGGGCCTGTCCGAGGCCGACGTCCTGGCCGAGCTCGAGGCGCCGCAGACCGTCGCCTATACCCGGTGGGTGATCGACCGGGGCCTGGCCGGCGATATCCTGGACCTCGAGGTGGCGCTCGCCCCGTGCACCATCGGCTATGGCGAGATCGCACTCCGCATCGCCGCCCATCCCGGCCGCAAGCGGGTCGGCAACCCCTATGAGGCCTGGATCGAGACCTATGCCTCGCTTGGCTACCAGGCGCTGGCCAGCGGTGCCGCGACGCGGTTGGACCGGCTGGGCGAGACGCATGGCGGCGCTGCCCGTTTCGCCTCGCTGTCTGCTACCTTCTCCGAGGCCGCCCGCCTGGAGGCGGATTTCTGGCAGATGGGGTTGGACGCGAAGTCATGAGGATCCTGGTCGCCATGTCGGGCGGCGTCGACTCCTCGGTCGTGGCCGGGCTGCTGAAGGAGCAGGGGCACGAGGTCATCGGCGCCACGCTGCAGCTCTACGACCATGGCGCTGCCATCGAGAAAAAGGGCGCCTGCTGCGCCGGCCAGGACATCCATGACGCGCGCGACGTCGCCGAGCGCCTGGGCATCCCGCATTACGTCCTCGACCGCGAGCGCCGCTTCCGCGACGCGGTGATCGAGGATTTCGCCGAATCCTACGCCCGCGGCGAGACGCCGATCCCCTGCGTCCGCTGCAACCAGACGGTCAAGTTTAAGGACCTGGTGCTGCTGGCGCGCGACCTCGGCTGCGACGCCATGGCGACCGGCCATTACGTCCGCCGCGTCGACGGCACCGACGGGCCGGAGCTGCACCGCGCCGCCGATCCTGCGCGTGACCAGTCCTATTTCCTCTTCGCCACGACGCGCGAGCAGTTGGCCTTCAGCTATTTCCCGCTGGGCGGCTACGCCTCCAAGGCGGAGGTGCGGGCGGAAGCCGTGCGGCTCGGCTTGGCGGTGGCGGAGAAGCCGGACAGTCAGGATATCTGCTTCGTGCCGCAGGGCAGCTATGCCGAGCTCGTCTCCAAGCTGCGCCCTGAGGCCAGCGAGCCCGGCACCATCGAGCATGCCGATGGTCGCGTGCTCGGCACGCATCGCGGCATTGCGCGCTACACCGTCGGGCAGGGGCGCGGCCTCGGCCAAGCCTCCCGCGATGGCGAGGAGGCGCTCTATGTCACTGCCCTCGACGCCACGCGCCGACGCGTGGTGGTGGCACCACGCGGGGCTTTGGCCTCGGTCGAAGTGCAGGTGGGCGAGGTGAATTGGCTGATCGCCCCCCCGATCGCGCCGGTGTCCTGCCAGGTGAAGCTGCGCGCGCGCGAAGTTCCGCAACCCTCCGTCGCTGTCTGGGACGCGGTTGCCGGCATCCTGCGCGTGCAGCTTGAGCAGCCGGCCATCGCGGCGCCCGGCCAGGGCTGCGTGCTTTACGACGGCGACCGCGTTTTGGGTGGCGGATTCATTCGTCGTGCCGCTCAGGCGGTTGACAGCGCAGGCCGGGCCGCCTAAACGGCGCCACCCGGTTGGAACGCCCGATCGGAAGCTTCTGGCGGTGTAGCTCAGCTGGTTAGAGCACGGCACTCATAATGCCGGGGTCGGCGGTTCAAGTCCGCCCGCCGCTACCAAACGACAAAGGCTGCGTTCCCTGACGGGATCGCAGCCTTTGTCGTTTCAGGACTTTTTCCCGCCGTCAACGGCGGCGGTAGCGCAGCACGCTGGCGCGCGCCGCCAGATGCGGCAAGAGCGTGCCATGCCGGTGGCGATAGGCCTCGGCATAGGCAGCGCGTTCCAGCGCCTCGCATTCGTCGAGATAGCGCAGCAGGCTGCGCAATGCCCGGTCGGAGCTGGCATGTTTGCGGCGGAAGCGGCGCCACAGCGTCAGCGCGTTCACCGCCCAAGCATCGTAAGCATGTTCCTGCAGACGCTGGCGGATCGTTGGCGGCAAGGCTTCGAAGGCCGCCCAGTCGTCACCGGACAGGCGGGTCCAGATCTGCGGGCGTTCGGTGACATCGTTGGTCAAAGCGGGGTGCATGGCAGAAACATTATAACATTCTATCTTCTCTGGCCAGTGACGATGGCTTCTGAACTCACGCCTCCGTGATTTCGGTCTTGAGAAACCAGAAAGTTGAATGATAGGAATCGGTGCGTAAGAGGCCCCGGGGGGGGCGGGGCGATGCAAGAGGGCGAAAGCCATGTGGTTGCAGCGCTTCTTCGGCTCCCGGCCGTCGGCCGCGGCTGGCCTTCCGATGGGACACGCGGCGAACCGGCGTCTTGACCGGGGCGTCCGTCCCGGCTTTGCCGAGGAGCTGCGGGTCTTCGACCCCGTGCGGCTCGACCCGATGCGGCCGCCCGCTGAGCTCGCCTCGGCCCGCGGCAGCCTGCCACGCGGCTTCGTCGCCGGCGAGCCCCGGATGCGTGGCGCCGGGCCGATGCCCTTCCCGACCACCGGGCCGCAGGGCCATCGCGGCCGCATGCGCAGCCGCCTGCTGGAGCGCGGCCCCGGCGGCCTGGCGGATTATGAGGTGCTGGAAATGCTGCTCTTCCTCGCCTTCAAGCAGGGCGACACCAAGCCTCTCGCCAAGTCGCTGATCAACCGCTACGGCAGCTTCGCCCGTGTGATGACCGCGCCGCAGCAGGAGCTGCTCGACACCCCGGGCCTGGGGGAGCACAGCGTCACCGCCATCAAGCTGGTGCAGGACGCCGCGATCCGCCTGAGCCGTGCCGAGCTGGCCGAGCAGCCGGTGCTGAACAATTGGGACCGGCTGATGGACTACCTGACCGCCGCCCTGTCGCGCGAGACGGTGGAGCAGTTCCGCGTCCTGTTCCTCGACAGCCGCAACCGCCTGCTGGCCGACGAGGCGCAGGCGCGCGGCACGGTCAACCACACCCCCGTCTATCCGCGTGAGGTGATCAAGCGCGCGCTGGAATTGCATGCGACGGCGCTGATCTTGGTGCACAACCACCCGAGCGGCGACCCGGCTCCCAGCCGCGCCGACATCGCCATGACCGCTGAAATCCGCAGCGCCGGCGAGCTGTTGGCCGTGGTCGTGCACGACCACATCATCGTTGGCAATGGCCGCCAGTTGTCCTTTCGCCGCGAGGGACTGCTGTGACCTGGCGGTTCGGCGATCGCCCTGCGCTACCCGCCCGTTGCATTCGGGCGGCCGCGGGTGTTCTTCCGCTCCAGTCCTTGGGGGAGACATCCGCATGCCCGGCTTCCGCGCCACCCTTGCCTGCCTGGCCTTGGTGCCGGCGCTGGCCTTGCCCGCAGCGGGCTCCGCCGTCGCGCAGACGCTGCGCATCGGGCTGTCGGCGGAGACCACCTCGGCCGATCCGCACAACTATGCGCTGACGCCGAACAACACGCTGCGCCAGCATGTCTTCGAGGCGCTGACCGACATCGACGCCGATTTCGAGGTGCAGCCGTCGCTCGCCGTCAGCTGGCGGCGTGAAGACGACATGAGCTGGGTCTTCAAGCTGCGGCCCGGCGTGCGCTTCCACAACGGCCAGGCGCTGACCGCCCGCGACGTGGTCTTCAGCTACTGCCGCATCCTCAACAACGAGGCGGAGGTGGTGCAGTCCTATTCCCGCCTGGTGCGGCGCCTCGCCAAGGTCGAGGCGGTCGACGAGCTGACGGTGCGGATCGTCACCCGCGAGGCCGAGCCCCTGCTGCTGAACGACCTGAGCAGCCTGCCGCTGCTGCCGCACAGCCTGATCGGCGAGGCGAAGCTGGATTTCGCCGCCGGTGAGAAATGCGGCTATGCCGGCGCCTGGCCGACGGCTGCGCAGTTCAATGACACCAGCGCCGCCATCGGCACTGGCCCCTATCGTCTGCGCGCCTATAGCCGCAGCGCGGCGACGGAGCTGGAGCGCTTCGATCGCTATTGGGGTCCGAAGCCGCATTGGCAGCAGGTGCGCCTGACCCCGGTGACCGCCGCCGGGCCGCGCCTGGCCGGGCTGCTGGCCGGCGACCAGGACCTGATCGAAAGCCCGGCCACCGGCGACCTGCCGCGACTGCGCGGCAATTCCTCTTTCACGGTCTCGGCCAAGCCGACCACCCGGCTGATCTTCCTGCAGCTGGACACCGCCCGCGCGCCCAGCCCCTTCGTCACCGCGCCCGACGGCAAGAACCCGCTGCAGGACGCCCGCGTCCGCCAGGCGCTGTCGCTCGCCATCGACCGCAAGGCGGTGCAGGAGCGGGTGATGGACGGCATCGCCACGCCCGCCACGCAGTTCCTGCCCGACGGCATGGTCGGCACCATCCCCAGCCTGCCGGTGCTGCCCTATGACCCGGCCCGCGCCCGCACCCTGCTGCGCGAGGCCGGCTATCCGGACGGCTTCAGCCTGACCTTCCATGCCACCAACAACCGCTACATCAACGACGCCCGCCTGGCGCAGGTGCTGGCGCAGTTCTGGCAGCGCATCGGCGTCAAGGTCGAGCTGGACGCCATGCCGAGCTCGGTCTTCTTCGGCCGCCGCGGCAAGCGCGAATTCAGCGTCGCCATGGGCGGCTGGTCGGCCGATGCGGCGGAGACGCTGATGTTCTTCCGCAGCTGGCTGATGTCGACCGACCGCGCCCGCGGTCTCGGCACCAGCAATTACGGCGGCTGGTCGGAGGCCCGCTTCGACACCCTGTCGAACCAGGCCATGGCGACCATGGACCAGCCGGCCCGCGCAGCGCTGCTGCGCCAGGCGAGCGAGGTGGCCCTCGAGCAGATGCCGGTCATCCCGGTGCATTTCGAGAACGCCGTCTGGGCCTTCCGCAAGGGGCTGCGCTTCGCCGGCCGAGTCGACCAGACCACGAACGCGGCCGAGGTGATGCCCGCCGAATGACGCCGCCGCGGCGCCGCGCCCTGCTGCGGCGGGCGCCGCTCGCTGCCCTGGCCGCCTGCCTGTCCCTGGCAGGAAGGCCGGGAGCAGCGCGACCGATTCCCCGTCAGCGCAGGCTGACCGTCCAACAGGATCCGTCCATGTCCTTCTCCGAGACCCTGGCCCAGGCGCTGGCCGGGCCCGGCCGCCAGGCCATTCCCTTCACCGACGAAGCCGGCGAGGCCGGCCGGCCGCTGGTGCTGCACACCTATCGCGCGCCGGGCTTCACGCCGGACAGCCCAGTGGTGCTGGTGCAGCACGGCATGGGCCGCAACGGCGACGAGTACCGCGATTTCTGGATCGAGGCCGCTGACCGCCACAACCTGCTGATCGTCGCCACCACCTTCAGCAATGCCGACTACCCGGGCGCCGAGCTCTACAACAACGGCCATGTGCTGGACTCGACCGGCGCGGTGCGGCCGCGCGGCGAATGGGGCTATGCGGTGCCGGCCCGGGTCTTCGGCTGGCTGCGCCAGGCTGGCGTCACCCGCCGCGGGCAGGCGCATTTCTTCGGCCATTCCGCTGGCGGCCAGTTCGGCCATCGCCTGGCCTCGACCCAGGACCTGTCGCCCTATGCCGCGATCGCCGTCGGCAATCCGGGCTGGTACACCCTGCCGGATCTGGCGAAGGCTTTCCCGGCGGGCATGGATGGCATCGGGCTGGGCGAGGCTGAGCTGACCGCGCTGCTGGCCTATCCGCTGCTGATCCTGGCCGGCGAGCAGGATATCGAGACCTCCGGCCCCAGCCTGCCGGCCCAGCCGGAGGCGGTGGCCCAGGGCCCGCACCGCTACGCCCGCGCTCACAACTACCTGGCCGCCGGCCAGGCCGAGGCCTCCCGCCGAGGCATCGCCTGCAACTGGCGCCTGGTGAGCGTGCCGCATATCGGCCATGACGGCGCCGCCATGTCGCGCGTCTGCGCCAGCCTGTGGTTCGAGGACCGGCTGCCGGCCGAGGCGACCCTGGCCTCCTGGGGCAAGGGCAGCGGCGCGCTGTAATCCACGCGCACGCCTGACCGGCGGCAAATCGATGGGACGTTGATTGACAATTATTACCGAACTTGGTGGTGTATTCGTCAATCAACGTCCATCGGGACCTGCCGGCCATGACCAAGATCTTCGTTATCCACGAGAACCCGCAGTGGCTGCCGCCGCTGGCCGAGGCCTTCGACCGCATCGGCCTGCCCTGGGCGGAGCTGGACCTGTCGCGCGGCGTCTTCGACCTGAGCTCCGCCCCGCCCGAAGGCGTGTTCTACAACCGGATGAGCGCCTCCTCGCATACCCGTGGCCATCGCTATGCCGCCGAGCTGACGGCGGGCGTGCTGGCCTGGCTGACCCGACATGGCCGCCGCGTGATCAATGGCCCGGCGGCGCTGGATCTGGAGATCAGCAAGGCCCGGCAATATGCCGCGTTGGAGCGCGCCGGCCTGCGGATTCCACGCACGATCCTGGTGCAGGACGACAATGCCGCGCTGATCGAAGCGGCGCGCCGCCATTTCGCCCCCGGCCCGGTGATCCTGAAGCCGAACCGCGGCGGCAAGGGGCTGGGCGTGCGGCTTTTCGCCTCGGTCGAGGCGCTGGAGGCGCATCTGGAGAACGCCCCCGCCGAGGAGGCGCCGGTCGACGGCATCTGGCTGCTGCAGGACTATATCCGCGCCCAGCGCCCGGTGATCACCCGCGCCGAATTCGTCGGCGGCCGCTTCGTCTATGCGGTCGAGGTCGACACGACCTCGGGCTTCGAGCTCTGCCCCGCCGATGTCTGCGCAACCGGTGACGCTTTCTGCCCGGTCGGCACGGCGCCGGCAGTGCCCGCCGCGCCGCGCTTCACGGTGCTGAAGGAAGGCATCGAGGCGCCGCTGCGCCACAAGCTGGAGGCCTTCCTGGCGGCGAGCGGCGTCGATGTCGCCGGCATCGAGTTCATCCGCGACGCTGAGGGCCAGCCGCTGGTCTACGACGTCAACACCAACACCAACTACAATGCCGGCGCCGAGGAAGTGGCAGGCATCGCTGGCACCCCGCGCTCCGGCCCGGGCGCCCTGGCGGAATTCCTGGCCAACGAGCTCGGCCACCGGCAGCGGCAGGCGGCCTGATCTCACGACAAGCGGCCGGGGACCTCCCCGGCCGTTTCGCCGTTCAGGCCAGCACTTCCTGGGCCCCGCCATCCAGGCAGAGCGACAGAAATTCTTCCGGCGCCATGGGGCGGCCCCAGAGCCAGCCCTGCACCTCGTGGCAGCCGATGCGGCGGGCCTGGTCCAGCTCTTCCACGGTCTCCACGCCCTCGGCCACCAGGCGCAGGTTCAGCGCATTGGCCATGGCGCCGATCGCCTGCAGGAAGGCGGTGCCGGCGGCATCCCGTGCGGCGTCGCGGATGAAGACGCGGTCGATCTTCAGCTCGTCGATCGGCAGGTGGCGCAGCCGCGACAGCGAGGAATAGCCGGTGCCGAAATCGTCGATGGCGACGGCGCAGCCCAGCCGCTGCAACTCGCGCAGGTTTTCGTCCAGCAGGCCGGGGCCGCCGATCAGCGCGCTTTCGGTCAGCTCGATGCCCAGGCGATCACCGGGCACGCCCTGCCGCGCCAGCCGGGCGGCGATCATGGCGGTCAGGTTGTGCCGGGCCAGCTGGGCGGGCGGGAAGTTCATCGACACCCGCTGCCCGGGGCGCAGCCGGGCCAGCAGCGGCATCACCTGGTCGAAGACGAACTCTGTCAGCGGCTGGATCAGCCCCGTCTCCTCCGCCAGGGGAACGAAGTCGTCGGGCGGGATCAGGCAGCCATCCTCGCGGCGCCAGCGCACCAGGGCTTCGCCGCCGGTCAGCTGGCGCTGGTCGGCGGTGAAGCGCGGCTGCACCTCGATGAACAGCCCGCCATTGTCCAGCGCCCGGCGCAGCCCCTGGGCCGTCGAGAAGCGGCGGGCGGCGGTGTTGCGCATGGTGCTGGCGAAGCCGCGGATGCTGCCGGGGGCGCGGCCCTTGGCGTCCAGCAGCGCGATCTCGGCGGCTTCCAGCAGCCCGTCGGGCCGGGTGTCGTCGGTCGGCGCCATGGCGATGCCGATGGTCACCGGCGGCAGGCGGAAGCCGCTCTCGCCATGTCCCTCCGGCACCGCGCCCTCGACCGAGACGGCGATGCGGCCGGCCAGCACCTGGGCGCGCTCGGCCTCGGCCAGGTCGCGCATCAGCACGGCGAAGCGGTCATTGCCGAAGCGCGCCAGCAGGCAGTCATGCGGCAGGACATCGGCGATGCGGCGGGCGGCGGTGCGCAGCACCCGGTCGCCCGCGGCAAAACCGATCGTGCCGTTCAGCGCGCTAAAATCCACCAGGTCGACCAGCAGCAGCGTGGCGCGCGCGCCGGGGCGCTCCAGCAGCCGGGCCAGCTCCTCCTTCAGGCGGCGCTGGTTGGGCAGGCCGGTCAGCTCGTCGTTATAGGCCAGCCGCTCGATGCGCTGCTGCGCCTCGTGGATGGCGGTGTTGTCGCGCAGCACGCCGATGAAGTGGCGCACCCCGTCGAGCTCGACCTCGCTCAGGCTGAAATGGATCCGCAGCATGCGGCCGTCGCGGTGGCGGGCGAAGCTTTCCTGGGCGCTGCTCCCGACCGGGATCGGGCTGATGCGCAGGTAGCGCTCCAGATAAGCGGCGTGCTCGCTGGCCTCCTGCGGGTTGCCCAGCTGCGCGACATGGCGGCCCTGCAGCTCCTCCGCCGTCCAGCCCAGGATCTCCACCACCTTGCGGTTGGCATAGACGATATGGCCGTGCTCGTCGGCCAGCACGATGCCCTCGGCGATGTTCTCGACCACCGTCCGGAACCGGTGCTCGCTTTCCGAAACGCGCAGCATGGCGTCCTGCAGCTCGGTGATGTCGCGGCCGATGCCGTGGATCTCGACCATCCGGCCATGCGCGTCGAAGGCGGCGATATTGACCCAGTGGCGCCAGCCGGGCCGGCCGTCCGGCCCCTGGTGGCGCAGGATATGGGCGAGCAGCGGCTCGGCCGGGGTCAGGCGCGCGAATTGTGCCAGCAGCGCCGGGCGCTCGGCGGCGGGGACCAGGTCGCAGAGCCGCCGGCCCAGCAGGTGCTGCGGTCCGCGGCCACCGGCGCGGGCATAGGCGGCGTTGACGAAGGTCAGCGCGGTGTCCGGCCGGCAGCGGTAGATCAGCGCCTCCTGGGCCAGGAAGGCATCGAGGACCAATTGCCCGCCGGTCTGGTGCGCCATCCGGCGCCGCGCCATCTCCCCCGGGTCGATGCCGTAGCCGACCAGTAGCCGGGTGCCGCCGGCGGGGTCGGGCAGGGGCACCAGCGCCATGTCCCAGTCGCGCGGGCCGTCGGCATGCGGCAGGCAGGCGGTCAGGTCGACGACGCAGCCGCCATTCCAGGCGAAGCGCAGCTGCTCGACCAGTTGGCCGGCCAGGTCGGGTGGGAACAACTCCTCCGGGCGGCGGCCGGCCAGCGCCTCGATGGGACGGCCGGTGGCGGCGGCCAGGGCCGGGTTGATCTGCAGGAAGCGGAAGCCAGCGTCATCCCGCACGGCCAGGAAGGCTGGCAGGGGGCATCGGGCCAGGAAGTGATGCAGGTCCCCTGGGGACATAACGGTCGTTCGCTCGGTCAGGACAGGAAGGCAGGCGCCCCGCATGCCGGCCAGGAGAGCAGCTCCTGCAGGCCGGCCAGGGCTTGAACGACAACCACGCGAGGTGGCGTGGAACGTCTCTATTCTGTCAATTTTGCGTCAGCTTTGACAAGCGACGGCAAGCCTTGTCGGATCAAACCTTGAAGCGCTGCGCAAGGGCACGCTGATAAAGTATAGGAAACAAAGACAAACCAGCTTCAAATTCCGCATACGAAATATCTCCGTCTGGTTGCCGGAGGGTGAATTTCTGCGCCCTTCGGTTGCTGGCCTGCCGCTTGTACCGAAATCCGCAATCCTGGGTTGCGGCGCGGCGTCATAGGGTTCGATTCGCCCGGGCCAGGACGGCCTCGAACAACACCTGGCAGCCGGCGGCGGCCTCCTCCGGCAGGATGCTCTCGGCCTCGTTGTGTGACAGCCCGTCCTTGCAGGGGGTGAAGATCATCGCGGTCGGCACGCTGCGCGCCACATAGACCGCGTCATGACCGGCGCCGGAGACGATCTCCCGCGCCGAATAGCCCAGCCGGGCCGCGCCCTGCCGCACCAGCTCGACGCAGCCGGCGTCGAAGGGCTGCATCGGGATGCGGAACAGCTCCGTTAGCTCCAGCGCGCAGCCATTGGTGGCAACCAGGGCGGCCGCCTCGGCGGGGAAGCTTCCGGCCAGGTGCTCGATCACCGCATTGTCCGGATGGCGGAACTCGATGGAGAAGCGCACCTCGCCGGGGATGACGTTGCGGCTGTTGGGCAGGACATGCAGCTGGCCAACGGTGCCGCGGCCATCCTCGCCGCGCTCGCGCATCAGCGCATCGACCCGCTCGATCAGCCGCGCCGCCGCGAGCAGCGCATCGCGCCGGGCGGAGGGCGGCGTGGTGCCGGCATGGGCGTCCTGGCCAGTGATCACCGCGTCGTACCAGACCTGGGCCTGGGCGCCGGTGACGATGCCGATCTGCTTGCTCTCGCGCTCCAGGATTGGACCCTGCTCGATATGCAACTCGAAATAGGCGTCGGCCGGGAAGGGGCGGGCCGGGTGCTCGCCCTTGTAGCCGATCGCCTCCAGCGCCTCGCCGACGGTGACGCCCTCGACATCGGCCAGGCCATAGACCTTCTCCAGCGTGTAGATGCCGGCCCAGGCGCCGCTGCCCATCAGCGAATGGCCGAAGCGGCTGCCTTCCTCGTCGGTCCAGTTGACGAGCTCGATCGGCGCCTCGGTCTGGATGTTCAGGCCATGCAGGGTGCGCATCACCTCCAGCCCGGCGATAACGCCAAGGGCGCCGTCGAACTTGCCGCCCGAGGGTTGGCTGTCCAGGTGGCTGCCCAGCAGCACGGGCTTGCGCGCCGGGTCGCGGCCCTCGCGGCGGGCAAACATATTGCCGATGGCGTCCACCCGGACCGTCAACCCGACCGCCTGGCACCATTCGGAAAAGCGCTGGCGGCCGGCCTTGTCGACCTCGGTCAGGGTCAACCGCTTCACGCCGCCCTTGGGCGTGGCGCCGATCTCGGCCATGGCCATCAGGCTGTCCCAGAGGCGCTGCGCGTCGATCCGCTGATTGGTGCCGGACATCAGATTTCCCTTGCGAGTTCAGCCGAGCATCTTGCCGCCAGGGCGTGGCTCTGCAAGCCTGCCCGGCCTGTTCCTCCGGGAGAACTCGTCATGGCCCATGCCCTGGGCGCGCCGCGCGCCGCCGCCATCCTGCGCAATTCCGACCTGGATGCCGATGCGGTCCGCCAGGCGCGCATCGACCTCGCCGCCTGCTTCCGCATGGCCGCGCGGCTCGGCCTGCACGAGGGCATCTGCAACCACCTCTCGGCCATGGTGCCGGGACGGGACGACCTGTTCCTGGTCAACCCCTATGGCTGGGCCTTCGCCGAGGTGACGGCGTCGCGCCTGTTGGTCTGCGACTTCCACGGCAACGTGGTCGCAGGCGAGGGCGAACCGGAGGCGACCGCCTTCTACATCCATGGCCGGCTGCACATGAAGAACCCGCGCGCCCGGGCCGCCTTCCACACCCACATGCCGAACGCGACCGCGCTGTCGATGCTGGAGGGCCCGCCGCTGGTCTGGGCCGGGCAGACCGCGCTGAAGTTCTATGGCCGTACCGTGGTCGACGAGGACTACAACGGCCTTGCGCTGGACGAGGCCGAAGGCGACCGCATCGCCGCCTCGATGGGCGAGGCCGACATCGTCTTCATGAAGAACCACGGCGTCATGGTGGTCGGGCCCTCGATCGCCGAGGCTTGGGATGACCTCTACTATCTGGAGCGCGCCTGCGAGGTGCAACGCCTGGCCCTGGCCACCAACCGTCCGCTGAAGCCGGTGCCGGCCGAGCTGGCGCAGCGCACCTATGACCAGATGCGCGCCGGCGACAGCGAGAGCGCCCGGCTGCATCTGGAGAGCGTCAAGCGCATCCTGGCGCGCGAGGAGCCCGACTATCTCGATTGACGCCGCGGCGGCTGGGCGCCGTATTGGCATCGCCTGCCTTGTCTTCACCGCGACCGGCTGGGGCATGACCTGGCCGGTGCTGAAGACGGTGATGCAGGAACTGCCGGCGCTGACCGCGCGCGGCCTGGGCGGGGTGATCGCGACGCTTGGCCTGGCATTGGCGGCGCTGGCACTGCGCCAGCCGCTTTCGGTGCCGCGCAGCGAGCGGCCGGCGCTGCTGCTCGCCGCCTTGCTGAATTACGCCGCCTGGATGGGTTTCTCGACGCTCGGCCTGCGCATCCTTTCGGCCGGGGAGGGCGCTCTGGTCGCCTATACCATGCCGGTCTGGGCGGCGCTGCTGGCCTGGCCGGTGCTGGGGGAGCGGCCGACGCTGGCCCGGCTGGCGGCGCTCGGCATGGGCATGGCCGGGGTCGCGGTGCTGATGAGCGGCCAATCGCTTTCGGCGGGGCTCGAGAAGCTGCCGGGCGTGCTGCTGGTGCTGGCCGCCGCGCTGTGCTTTGCGCTGGGCGCGGTGCTGAGCAAGCGGCGGCCACTGGTGCTGCATCCGCTGACCTCGGTGGTCTGGCAGGTGGGAATTGGCAGCCTGCCGATCCTGGCCGGCGCCGCGTTGCTGGAACGGCCGGACTGGGGCCAGGTCAGTGCGCTGAGCTGGAGCGGCGTGGCCTATATGGGCGCGGTGCCGCTGTCGCTCTGCTACCTGACCTGGTTCGCCGCGCTGCGGCGGCTGCCGGCCGGCACGGCGGCGATGGGCACGCTGCTGACGCCGATCGTCGGCATGCTGGCCAGCGCCGCGCTGCTGGGCGAGCCGCTGGGCTGGCGCCAGGCGACGGCGCTGACGCTGACGCTCGGCGGGGTGGTGCTGGCATTGCGCGGCTGATGCGCCAGGCTGGCATTGCCTGCCCGAAGCGCCTAAGCCCCGCCGCATGACCGACAGCCCCGACGCCCTGGACCACGCCCCCGACCGCCCGCTGCTGCGCCTGCTGCCCGGGCGGGACCGCCGGGTGAAGGGCGGTCACCCCTGGGCCTATTCCAACGAGATCGCCATGACGCCGGCGGCGCGCGCCCTGCCGGCCGGCACGCCGATCCGGCTGGAGGGTGATGACGGCGCCAAATACGGCACCTGGCTGTTCAACCCGCACAGCCTGATCGCCGCGCGCTTCCTGTCGCCGCATCCGGGCATTGTGCTGGACAAGCGCTTCTTCCGCGGGCGCCTGGCCGACTGCATGGCGCTGCGCGACCGGCTGGTCGGCGCGCCCTATTACCGCCTGGTGCATGCCGAGGCTGACCGGCTGCCCGGGCTGGTGATCGACCGCTATGACGACGTGCTGGCGCTGCAGGCGAACAGCGCAGGGATGGAGCTGGCGACGCCGCTGCTGGTTGAGGCGCTGCGCGACCTGATCGGGCCGCGCGCCATCGTCGCCCGCAACGATGCCGGCACACGCAAGCTGGAAGGCCTGCCCGAGGAAAGCCGGCTGCTTCTGGGCGACGACGCCACGGCGCGGGTCCAGGAAGGCGGGCTGGATTTCTCCATCGACCTGCTGTCGGGCCAGAAGACCGGCTGGTTCTTCGACCAGCGCGACAACCGGCTGCGGGTGGCGGCGCTGAGCCGCGGCACAACGGTGCTGGACGCCTTCTGCCACACCGGCGGCTTCGGGCTGTTGGCGGCGGCGGCGGGTGCAGCCAAGGTGACCCTGCTGGACCGCAGCGAGCATGCACTGGCGCTGGCCATGGACACGGCGCAGCGGCATGGCTTCGGCGACCGGGTCTCGGCCGTGAAGGGCGAGGCGATGGAGACGCTGGAGCGGATGCTGAGCGAGGGGCAGCGCTTCGAGGTGGTGGTGGCCGACCCGCCGGCCTTCGCCAAGGCGCGCAAGGACCAGCCGGTGGCGATGAAGGCCTATGCGCGGTTGGCACGGATGGCCGCCGGGCTGGTGGCGCCAGGCGGCATTCTGTTTATCGCCTCCTGCTCGCATCACGTGTCGCCGGGCGACTTCACCGATGCGGTGGCGCATGGGATCAGCCGAACGCGGCGTCCTGCGCGACTGCTGGCAACGACCGGCGCCGGCCCCGATCATCCGGTGCATCCGCTGCTGCCGGAAAGCGCCTACCTCAAGGGCCTGCTGTTCCACCTGCCTGAATAAAAATAGAAGGGGGGCGGGGGAATACTTTCCCCCGCGCTTTCTTGCTGTCTTACCTCGACGCCAGGATGAACAGCCGCCGGAAGGGCAGCAGCACGGTGCCGTCCGCCTGCACCGGGTAGTGCGGTCGCAGCTTATCAGCATAGTCCTGGAAAAAGTCTGGCCGCGCCGCTTCCGGTAAGGCGTCGAGATACGGCCGCAGGCTGGTGCCCATGGCCCATTGCACGACGGGGTCCGGCCCCTTCAGCTGGTGGACGTATTCGGTGAACCAGAGCTCCAGCCGGGCAACGCGCGGCCGCAGCAGGTCGTAGTAGTCGCCGGCGCCCAGGATCGGCGGCGCCGATCGGATACCGGCGAGCCGGTCCGACCAGGCTGGGCTGGCGGCGAGCTCGTCCTGCAGGGCGCGCAGCGGTGCGGCGTGCATGGCAGGCATCTGCACCGCAAGCGCCCCGCCAGGCGCCAGGGCGCCGAGCAGCCGCGAAAAGAGCGCCGCATGGTCCGGCAGCCAATGCAGCGCGGCATTGGTGAAGATGACATCGACCGGCGCGGCGGGGGACCAGCTGGCGATGTCGGCCTGCTCGGTCGGGAAGCCGGCGGCTTCGGCCTTGGCCAGCATGGCGGCCGAGCCGTCGATGCCGCGGATCTCGGCGCCAGGGAAGCGGGCGGCGAGCAGCGGCAGGGCATTGCCGGCGCCGCAGCCGAGATCGACGACGCGGCCGGGGCCCGGATGCTCGATGCGGGCGATCAGGTCAATCGCCGGGCGCAGACGCTCATCGGCGAAGCGCAGGTATTGCTCGGGGTTCCAGCTGGGATTGGCGCTCATCGAGGCAGGGTCCGGTCGAAATGCCGCTTCACCAGCAGCAGGCCATAGCCGACGGCGACCACGAAGAGGCCGAAGCCGAGATCCTGGGTGGTGACCAGGGTGATGTCGTCGCGCGCCAGCAGCAGGCCCATCACGGCCAGGATGCCGGCGCCGACCAGGCGCAGGACGTCGATCAGGGGCATGGTCCATCTCCCTCATGCGGCCCGGGCCAGGGGCGGCCGGCCTGGGCGGATGGCGCCGCCGCGGGCAGGCCGCGGCGGCGGGGCAGGGAGCGGCAGCTGTGCTCCCCTGGAAAGAAAATCAGGCGGCGACCCAGCCACCGTCGATCGACAGGGCAGAGCCGTTCACGCCGCCGCTGCCCGGGCCGCAGAGATAGAGCGCCATATGGGCGACCTCGTCCACCTCGACCCAGCGCTTGCTCGGCTGCTTGGCCAGCAGGAAGTCCTTCAGCGCCACCTCCTCGCTGACGCCATGCTTCTCGGCGAGCGCCGCGACCTGCTTCTCGGCCAGCGGGGTGCGGACGAAGCCTGGGCAGATGGCGTTGCAGGTGACGTCGGTCTGGGCGATCTCGAGCGCGATCACCTTGGTCATGCCGACCACGCCATGCTTGGCGGCAACATAGGCAACCTTCTCCGGCGAGCCGACCAGTCCATGCGCCGAGGCGATGTTGATGATCCGCCCCCAGCCACGCGCCTGCATCCCCTTCAGCACCGCCTTGCTGGCATGGAAGTTTGAGGAAAGGTTGATGGCGATGATGGCGTCCCACTTGGCGTCCGGGAACTCCTCCACCCGGCTGGTGAACTGGATGCCGGCATTGTTCACCAGGATGTCGACCTGGCCGAGCGCAGTCTCCGCTTCGGCGACCATGGCGCGCACCTGGGCCGGGTCCGAGAGGTCCGCGGCGGAATGCGGCGGCTCGGCGGCACCCACCTCGGCCACGGCACGGCGGGCGGCGGCGATCTCCTCGGGCGAGCCGAAGCCGTTCAGCATCACCTTCGCCCCGGCCGCGGCCAGCAGCCGGGCGATGCCAAGCCCGATGCCGCTGGTGGAGCCGGTGACCAGGGCGGTGCGGCCCTTCAGACTCTGTTCCATGCGCAGTTTCCCTTGCTGAAAGCGATCGGATGTCAGGGCAGCAGGCGCAGCCAGCCGGCGAGCGTCCTGGCCCAGGGGGGGGCGAGCTTCCCGCCGAAGGGCGTGGCTGGATAGATCGATCCGGCGCTGGACTGGGCTGCGTGCACCGCTGCCTCAGCGCGGCTCGGCGCCGGCAGGGAAAGGTTGGCCAGGGCGTCGAGCGGCAGGCGGCGGCCGATCATCAGGCTGAGCAGGCCGGCAAGCTCCGGCGCGCCCTGGCCCAGGATGCCGGCGCCGAGCAGGGTGCCGCGGCCATCCACCACAAGCCGGACCAGCCCCTCGGTCGCGCCTTCGGCGATGGCCTGGTCATTGCCGGCAAAGGGCTGGCGCAGGATGCGAGGGTCGTGGCCGGCGGCGCGGGCCTCGGCCTCGGTCAGGCCGATCTGCGCCAGGGCGGGCGCGGTGGCGATGGCGCGTGGGCTGGCGCGCCCGTCCAGCCGGACGGGCAGGCGGAACAGCATGCTGTGGGCGATCACCGCGGCATGCGCGCCGGCAGCCTGGCCGGGCCGCAGTCCTTCGGGATCGGCGATGTCACCGGCTGCCCAGATGCGGCGGTTGGTCAGGCTGCGCAGGTCGGCGCCGGTGGCGACGCCCCGGGAGGTGGCGCGGATGCCGCCGGCGGCGAGGTCGAGCGGCGCCAGCCGCGGCGCCTGGCCGAGCGCGAAGAGGAGGTGCGAGCCAGCGATGCGGGCGCCGCCCTCGAGCACCGCGGCGAGGCCGGCTTCGGCCGGCTCCAGCGCCGCGACCGGGCTGTTCTCCAGGATCTCGATGCCATCCGCCCGCAGCGCCTCCCGCAGCGGCTGGCGCAGTTCGGGCTCTTCCGTCTCCAGGAGGTTGGGGCTCGGCACGACCAGGGTGACGCGGCAGCCGAGCCGCGCGAAGGCCTGGGCCAGCTCGACGCCGCGCGCCGTGCCACCCAGCACCAGCAGATGCGCCGGCGGCGCTTGCAGGCCGAGTAGCGAATCCTCCGTCAGCCAGGGCAGGCCGACCATGCCGGGCAGGTCAGGCAGCACCGGGGCGGTGCCGGCGGCGATGACGGCGCGCCGGAAGCTGTGCACGCGACCGGCGGCCTCAAGGCGGTCAGGGCCGGTGAAATGCGCCGACGCCTGGATCAGCGTCACGCCATGCCGCTGCAGCGCGGCGGCGGAGGCAGGCGGCGCCGCCTCGGCGACGGCGCGGCGCAGATGCGCCTGCACGGCGGCCCAATCGACGGCGACCGGCCCGATGGACAGGCCGAAGCGCGTCGCGTTGCGCAGGTCTGCGGCACGGTGCGCAGCGGCGAGCAGGGCGGCGACGGCGACAGTGCCGCCTTGAGGAGAGGAATCGGCCGAGGCCTCGCGCTCGAACAGCGCCACCTTGAGGCCAAGGGCGGCGGCCTGGGCTGCCACCGAGAGCCCGGCCGCGCCGGCCCCGATGATCGCCAGGTCGTGGTCAGGCATCGGCTCGCATTCCTCTTCCGCGCGGGAGGGCAGGAAGCCGGGGTCAGCGCCCCGCGCCAGCGCGCCGCCCCGCCGGTCCCTGCGATTCGAGGCGCCGCCGGCTGGCGCGGGGTCCGGCAGGCGGCGGGCAGGGGGCTGGCGCGCCAGAGATGGGGCGGCATGAGCGCGGCTGGAAGGGCGAAAACAGTCTCTCGCGGCAGGTTTTCTGCTCGAAATGGGCATCGGCCGCTGCGACGGGGCCAGGCCATGCCGTCTGCGGTTGACGGGGGGGGAGGCGGCTCCCTATACGTCGCCACCTTCGCCGGACCTGCTTGCAGGCAGTCCGGTCTGTGCCGTGGCGGTTCCTCGATCGGAGGCGGCGCGGTCCCGATCTCGATCTTACGGAGTAGCGCGTCGTGAAGCGTACTTATCAGCCGTCCAAGCTCGTCCGGAAGCGCCGGCATGGTTTCCGCGCCCGCATGGCGACGGTGGGTGGCCGCAATGTCCTGGCCAACCGTCGCTCCAAGGGCCGCAAGAAGCTCTCCGCCTGAGCTCAGGCCGCATTCCGGCATCGCGTGCTGCATGGCCTCGCCGCCTCGCCTGAAGCGGCGGCGCGAATTCCTTCGCGTCGCCGGCAAGGGTAGCCGCGCCGCAAGGCCGAGCCTGGTGTTGCAGGCCCTGCCGGGAACGGCGGGGCCGCTGCGCGTTGGCTTCACCGCGACCAAGAAGCTGGGCAATGCCGTGGTGCGCAACCGCACCAAGCGGCGCCTGCGCGAAGCCGCCCGGCTGCTGCTGGGCGAGGGCGCGCCGGAAGGCTGGGACCTGGTCCTGGTTGGCCGCGAAGGCACCGCCGGCCGCCCCTTCGAGTTGCTGCAGGCCGATCTGCGCGGTGCGCTGCGCCAGGCGGGCGTGTTGCCTGGCGGCAAGCCGCGGCGCGAGGCAGGCCCGACCCCGCCGGCCGAGGATGGACCTCAGCCCCTGCCTGGGCCCCTGGCTGCTGCCGACGGCCCCTTGGGGCCATGAACCGGCTGCGGCGTGACTTTCGTACTGATCCGGCGGCCTGGCTGCTGAAGGGTGCGGTGCGTGGCTACCAGCTGACCCTGCGGGGGGTGATCGGCAGCCATTGCCGCTTCTACCCGCATTGCAGCGCCTATGCGATCGAGGCGCTGGACGAGCATGGCGCGGCCGGGGGTTCCTGGCTCGCCGCGCGGCGCATCCTGCGCTGCCACCCCTGGCATCCCGGCGGCTACGATCCCGTGCCCGCCGCGAAGCCTGGCGTGGCGGCGCCGCATGATTCCTCCGAGGCGCCCCCCGCGGCGTCCTCCCCCTGCCCGCCGCCTCGCGCGGTGGCCCACACCAAGGCCTGACGGCACGGATCCGATGGACCAGAAGCGACTTCTCGCCGCGATTGCGATTTCGATCGGCATCCTGCTGGCTTTCGACCTTTGGAAGCGGGAGACCACCCCGCCGGCGCCAACCCCTGCGGCTGTCAGCCAGCAGGCGCCTGCCGCCCCGGCGGCGCCCAACGCGGCGGTGACGCCGGCCAATCCGGGTGGCACCGATGCGACGGTGGCCGCCCAGGCCAACCGACCCGCGCCGCAGCGCCTGCAGATCGACAGCCCGCGCCTGTCCGGCAGCCTGCTGCTGCGCGGCGCCCGGCTGGACGACCTGATCCTGAAGGACTACCGCGAGACGGTGGCCCCGGGCTCGCCGCAGGTGCGCCTGTTGGCGCCGCGCGAGGAACTGCAGCCCTATTTCGCGCAGTGGGGCTGGTCCTCGGCCGATGGCCGCACCCGCGTCCCCGACAGCGAGACCGACTGGACCGCCAGCGGCGGCCCCCTGGGTCCCGACAGCCCGGTGACGCTGTCCTGGGACAACGGCCAGGGCCAGACCTTCCAGATCCTCGTCAGCCTCGACCGCAACTACATGTTCCAGGTCGAGCAGAAGGTGGTGAACAACGGCGCCGAGCCGGTTCAGGTGCTGCCCTGGACCCGCGTCCGCCGCGAGCGCACGCCCCAGGTCGCCGGCTTCTACATCCTGCATGAGGGCTTCGTCGGCGTGCTGAACGGCCGCCTGAACGAGCAGACCTATAGCCATGCCAAGGACGAGGCCGCCAAGGCGGCCGGCGTCGCGCTGAACCAGGAGACCAGCGGCGGCTGGGCCGGCTTCACCGACAAGTACTGGCTGACGGCGATCAGCCCGGTCGACGCGGCGCAGCCGCTGAAGACCGCCTGGCGGCATGTCTCGGAGAGCGGGCAGGATCGGTGGCAGGTCGACTTCACCACCCCGGCCCCGCAGTCGATTGGCGCCGGCGGCAATGGCGTGATGTCCACGCGGCTCTTTGCCGGCGCCAAGGAAGTGCACCTGCTGGATGCCTACCGCGACAACCTGGGCATCACCGACTTCGATAAGGCGATTGACTTCGGCTGGTTCTATTTCCTGACCAAGCCGTTCTTCTATGCGCTCGACTACCTGTTCAAGCTGCTCGGCAATTTCGGCCTAGCCATCCTCCTGTTCACGGTGGCGCTGAAGCTCGCCTTCTTCCCGCTGGCCAACAAGGCCTACAAGTCGATGGCGCGGATGAAGGTCCTGACGCCGAAGATGACCGAGATCCGGGAGCGCTATAAGGACGACCCGGCCAAGGCGCAGGCCGAGATGATGGCGCTGTACCGGACCGAGAAGGTCAATCCGGCCTCGGGCTGCCTGCCCATGCTGATCCAGATCCCGGTGTTCTTCGCGCTCTACAAGGTGCTGTTCGTCACCATCGAGATGCGGCATGCGCCCTTCTTCGGCTGGATCCGCGACCTGTCGGCGCCCGATCCGACCAACCTGTTCAACCTCTTCGGCCTGATCCCCTGGGATCCGCCGGCGATGCTGCACATGCCGGTCTGGGCGCTGATTATGGGCCTGACCATGTTCTTCCAGCAGAAGCTGAACCCGGCGCCGGCCGACCCGATCCAGGCCAAGCTGTTCACCTTCATGCCGATCATCTTCACCTTCATGCTGGCGAGCTTCCCGGCCGGCCTGGTGATCTACTGGTCCTGGAACAACCTGCTGTCGATCGCGCAGCAGGCCTATATCATGCGCCACGAGCGAGAGGCCCGTAAGCGCGAGAAGGCGGCCGGCAAGCTGCCGGCGAAGGCCAAGGGATGAGCGGGGGCCTGCTCGACGCGCGCGACGAGGGCGAGCGCGCGGCGCTGATCGAGGAGGGGCGGCTGCTGTTCTGCCGCCCCTGCGACTTCTACTTCGCCGCGCAGAAGCTGGAGCAGCTGCCGCCCTCTGAGCTGCCGGAGGTGGCCTTCTGCGGCCGCTCCAACGTGGGCAAGTCGTCGCTGGTCAATGCGCTGACCGGACAGACCGCGCTGGCCCGCGTCTCCAGCACGCCGGGCCGCACCAAGCAGCTGAACTTCTTCAACCTGGGTGGCCGCCTGGCGCTGGTCGACATGCCCGGCTACGGCTACGCCCAGGCCGCGAAGAGCGTGAAGGAGGACTGGCAGGGGCTGATGTTCGACTTCCTGCGCGGCCGGCCGAACCTGCGCCGCGTGGTGCTGCTGATGGATGCCCGGATCGAGACCAAGGCCAGCGACCTGGCCGCGATGAAGCTGCTGAGCGACGCCGCGGTGATCTTCCAGATCGTGCTGACCAAGGCCGATGACGTGAAGCCCGGACCTCTGGCGCGCCGCCAGGAAGAGGTGCAGGGGCTGATCCGCAAGAACACCGCCGCCCATCCGCTGCTGATCACCACCAGCAGCCGCAGCGGCGACGGCATGGCCGAGCTCCGCGCCGAGCTCGCCGCCCTGGCCGAGCCGGCGGCGCCCCCGGCCGGCTGAGCCGACCGGGCGGGCCGTCATCGGCCCGCCCCTTGACCCTTTCGCCTGGCTTCCCGTAAGGCGGAGCGCCACACGGGACCGGACGAGAGCCAGGGTCATGACCGACGACGCGCGTAACCAGATGGAAATTCTCGCCGGCGCGCTGCCCTTCCTGAAGCGATATGATGACCAGATCATCGTCGTGAAGTATGGCGGCCATGCCATGGGCGAGGAGGCCGCGGCCGCCCGTTTCGGCCGCGACATGGCGCTGCTCGAGCAGATGGGCGTGAATCCCGTCGTGGTGCATGGCGGCGGGCCGCAGATCAACGCGATGCTGAAGCGCCTGAACGTGCAGTCGACCTTCGTCAACGGGTTGCGCGTCACCGATGCCGCCGTGGTCGACGTGGTCGAGATGGTGCTCTCTGGCACCGTCAACAAGCAGGTCGCCGACTGCATCACCCGGGCCGGCGCCATCTCGGTCGGCATCTCCGGCAAGGATGGCGGGCTGATTCGCGCCCGCAAGCTGACCCGCACCTACCGCGACCCGGACAGCAACATCGAGAAGGTGCTCGACCTCGGCTTCGTCGGCGAACCCGAGCATGTTGACCCGCAGGTGCTGGAGCTGCTGATCGCCGCCGACATCGTGCCGGTCGTCGCACCGGTGGGGGTCGGCGCCGACGGGCAGACCTACAACATCAATGCCGACACGGCGGCCGGCGCCATCGCCGGCGCGCTGAACGCCTCGCGCCTGCTGATGCTGACCGACGTGCCCGGCGTGCTGGATGCCGAGAAGAAGCTGATCCCGGAGATGACGGTCGCCGAGGCCCGCGCCGGCATCGCCGCCGGCTGGATCTCGGGCGGCATGATCCCGAAGATCGAGACCTGCATCTACGCCATCGAGCAGGGGGTGAAGGGCGCCGTCATCGTCGACGGCCGTGTTCCCCATGCAGTGCTGATCGAGCTCTTCACCGATGGCGGCGCCGGCACGCTGATCCGGCCCTGACCGGCGGGACCGGGGGGCATGGCTTCCGGTCCGTGCCGCACGGCGTTGACAGGACTTTTGGCGACCCCGATACCGGCGCGACGGATTTCGTGCTGATCGGGGTTTCTGCCATGACGCTTGCCGCCACCATTGAGGCTCTCTGGGAGCGCCGCGCCGAGCTCTCCGCCGCCACCCAGGGCGCCGACCGGGAGGCGGTGGAGACCGCCCTCGAGCTGCTGGATTCGGGCCAGGCGCGCGTCGCCGAGCCTGACGGGCAGGGCGGCTGGAAGGTCAACCAGTGGCTGAAGCAGGCCGTCCTGCTGTCCTTCCGCCTGGAGGACAGCGCCGTCATGGAAGGCGGCTATTACGACAAGGTGCCGCTGAAGTTCGCTGGCTGGGGTGAGAACCGCTTCAAGGAAGCCGGCTTCCGCGCTGTCCCGGGCGCCGTGGTGCGCCGCTCGGCCTATATCGCGCCGGGCGTGGTGCTGATGCCCTCTTTCGTCAATCTGGGCGCCCGCGTCGACGCCAACACCATGATTGACACCTGGGCCACCGTCGGCTCCTGCGCCCAGATCGGCAAGAACTGCCATATCTCGGGCGGCGCCGGCATTGGCGGCGTGCTCGAGCCGCTGCAGGCCAATCCGGTGGTGATCGGCGACAACTGCTTCATCGGCGCCCGTTCGGAAGTGGCCGAGGGCGTCATCGTCGGCGACGGCGCGGTGCTGGCCATGGGCGTCTTCCTCGGTGCCTCGACCAAGATCATCGACCGCGCGACCGGCGAGGTCTTCGTCGGCCAGGTGCCGGCCTATTCCGTCGTGGTGCCGGGCAGCCTGCCGGGCAAGACGCTGCCGGACGGCACCCCGGGTCCCAGCCTCTACTGCGCCGTCATCGTCAAGCGGGTGGACGCGCAGACCCGCAGCAAGACCTCGATCAACGAGCTGCTGCGGGACTGAGCGCCGCCATGGACCCCGTGCCGCTGCTGCAGGCGCTGATCCGCTGCCCGAGCGTCACCCCGGCCGATGCCGGGGCGCTGTCGGTGCTGGAGGCGGCGCTGCAGCCGCTGGGCTTCGCCTGCACCCGGCTGCGCTTTGGCCCGGAGGGGGAGGAGGTAGAGAACCTCTTCGCCCGCCGCGGCACGGGATCGCCACATCTCTGCTTCGCCGGGCATACCGACGTGGTGCCGCCTGGTGACCTGGCCAGCTGGACCGCCGATCCCTTCGCCGCGGAGATCCGCGACGGGCTGGTGATGGGCCGCGGGGCCACCGACATGAAGGGCGGCATCGCCGCCTGGATCGCCGCCATCGCCAGCCTGCCGCGCGACCTGCCGGGCAGCCTGTCGCTGCTGATCACCGGCGACGAGGAAGGCCCCTCGGTCGACGGCACGGTGAAGGTGCTGAGCTGGATGGCCGAGAACGGCCAGATCCCCGACGTCTGCGTGGTCGGCGAGCCGACCAGCAGGGCCGTCCTCGGCGACACCATCAAGATCGGCCGCCGTGGCAGCCTGAACGCTGCCATCACCCTGCACGGGGTACAGGGCCATGCTGCCTATCCCCAGCGGGCCGACAATCCGGTGCACCGGCTGGTGCGGGTGCTGCATCGGCTGACCGCCCAGCCGCTGGATTCCGGCAGCGAATGGTTCGAGCCCTCGACCCTGCAGGTGACCAGCGTCGATGTCGGCAATCCGGCGACCAATGTCATCCCGGGCACGGCGCGCGCGAAGCTGAACATCCGCTTCAACGACCTGCATTCCTCGACCTCGCTGATCGCCCTGCTGCGCGCCGCCCTGGACGCGGAGGAGGCGCGCTACGAGCTCGACACCGTCTGCTCCGGCGAAAGCTTCCTGACCTCGCCTGGACCTTTCGTGGATGCGCTGGTTGCGGCGACCCGGGCGGAGGCGGGGGTGACGCCGAAGCTGGATACCGGCGGCGGCACCTCGGATGCGCGCTTCATCACCCGCTACTGCCCGGTGGCCGAGCTCGGCGCCGTGGGAGCCACCATGCACAAGGCCGATGAATCGACGCCGGTCGAGGAGCTGCGGGCGCTGGCCCGTCTTTATGCCGGCGTCATCCGCCGCCTGACCGCCGGCTGACGGCGGCATGCCGCCTGTGCCCGTCGGAGAGATCTATGCCGGCCTGCGCGGTGCGCTGCTGCTGGCCCGCGGCAAGGCCGAGGGCCTGGCCTGGATGCCCTCCCATGCCGAGGGGGCGGGTCGCTCCTTCTGGGCCGCCGCGCTGTGCCTGCCGATCTTCCTGATCATGCGGCTGCTGCTGGACGGCGCGCCCGGCGATGCCTCGGCCGAGGCGGCCGCGGTCGGCGGCACCCTGGCGACGCCGCGCGCCGTGCTGGCGCAGCTCACCGGCTATGTCGTCGGCTGGGTGGCCTTTGCCCTGGCGGCCCTGCCGATGGCCGAGCGGATGGGACGCGGCGCACTCTGGCCGCGGCTGGTGGCGACCTGGAACTGGGTCAACCTGCTGCAATACGCCATCCTGCTGGTCTTCACCCTGCTGTCGCGCTGGCTGCTGCCGGCGGCGCTGCAGCCGGCGGCGAGCCTGGCCGGCATCGCCTATGCGCTCTGGCTGCAATGGTACGCGGCGCAGCTGGCGCTCGGTGTTGCCGGCATCCAGGCGGTCGGGCTGGTGCTGCTCGACCTGGCACTCAGCCTGTTCCTGGCCGGCCTGGTGGCGCAGCTTTCCATCGGCTGAGCCGCCGTCGGAGCGCGCGGCGGACGGTCGTGGAGCCTCGCTCCGGCTGCGCAATCTTGCTAGGATCGACACGGTCGCAGGGCAGCCAGGCTTCAGCCAGCCTCCCCCGGCTTCGATGGGAAGATCCCGTCGGCAAGCTCCGGCAAGCAGCGGGAAACGACACGGATGGCTGGCAGGGATAAACGCGTGGCGCGGCGACGGGCAGGGGCAGCCCCTGGCGGGAGATTTGCGGCATGACCGCCCGCGTCCTGGTGGTCGATGACATCGCCGCCAATCTGCGCCTGCTCGAGGCGCGGCTGAACGCCGAATATTACGAGGTCACCCTGGCTTCCTCCGGGCCCGAGGCGCTGCAGCGTGCCGAGGAGTGGATGCCGGACGTCATCCTGCTCGACGTCATGATGCCCGGCATGGACGGCTACGAGGTCTGCCGCCGGCTGAAGGCCAATCCGCTGACCGCGCAGATCCCGGTCGTCATGGTCACCGCTTTGGTCGACCCGGCGGAGCGGGTGCGCGGGCTCGAGGCCGGCGCCGACGACTTCCTCTCGAAGCCCGTGGACCATCCGACGCTCTTCGCCCGGTTGCGCGCCCTGCTGCGCATGAAGCAGGTGCTGGACGCCTTCCGGTTGCGCGCCGAGACCGCCCTCGACCTCGGCTTCGAGCCGCAGGAGCGGCCCTCCGAGAGCATCGCCGGCGCGGCCGTGCTGCTGGCCACCGAGGATGTCAACGAAGCCGAGCTGCTGGGCAGCGTGCTGGCCGCCGAAGGCGTCACCCTGCAGCTCGCTGGCAGCCTGACGGAAGCCTGGGCGGCGCTGTCCCAGGGCCGCCACGACCTGGCGATGCTCAGCCTGTCGTTGGAAGGCGGCGAGGGGCTCCGCTTGGCGTCGCGGCTGCGCGCCCAGGCGGCAACGCGCGATCTGCCGCTGCTGCTGATCGCCGATGCCGACCAGCGTGCGCAGGTGCTGCGCGGCTTCGACCTCGGCGCCAACGACCATGTGCTGCGCCCGGTGGATCCGAACGAGCTGCGCGCCCGCATCCGCAACCAGATCCGCCGGAAGCGCTATCAGGAGCGGCTGCGCGCCGACCTGGACCGCTCGCTGGAGCTGGCGGTAACCGACAGCCTGACTGGGCTGCGCAACCGCCGCTACGTCACCCGCCATCTGGAGGGGCTGCTGCGCGCCGGCGCGGTCGCCGTGCTGCTTCTGGATGTCGACCGCTTCAAGGCGGTGAACGACACTTATGGACATGCCGTCGGCGACCAGGTGCTGCGCGAGGTCGCCGGCCGGATGAAGGAGCATCTGCGTGCCGTCGACGTGGTGGCGCGCTTCGGCGGCGAGGAATTCATCGTCGCCATGGCCGAGACCCAGCAGGAGGAGGCGCTTCAGGTCGCCAACCGCCTGCGCCAGGCCATGGCCGAGCAGCCCGTGGTGATCGGCCAGGCGCAGTCGCTGTCGATTACTGCCAGCATCGGCGTGGCGCTGACCGGGCAGGGGCAAAATCTGGCGACGCTGGTGGCGGCGGCCGATTCGGCGCTCTACCGGGCCAAGGCCAATGGCCGCAACCGGGTCGAGCTGGCCGGCCCCGAGGACTGGAAGAAGAAGGACGCCGATGTCGCCTGAAGAGGGCGCAGGGCGCTAGGCATGAAAAAGGCCGCATCCGAAGATGCGGCCTTTGTCGTGTCTGGACCGGGCAATCCCGACCGCGGCGAGGCCGCGGCAGCGGATCACTTGATCTTCGACTCGCGGAACGCGACGTGCTTCCGGGCGACCGGATCGTACTTGCGCATTTCCATCTTCCCGGTGGTGTTCCGGGTGTTCTTCTTGGTCACATAGAAGTAACCGGTGTCAGCGGTGCTGACGAGCTTGATCAGGATGGTGTTCGACTTGGCCATGACGTTGTTCCGTGGGCGCCGTTGGGGCACCACAAGCCGGGCGACGCAAGGCCGCGCACCCGGGTGCGACGCGAGATGGCGCAACCTAGCCATCTGCGCCCGGCAGTCAAGGGGAAGCTGCGTCCGGGGGGAGTTTTGCCGCTGCTAGTCCGCTGTTTTGCTGCGAATCGGGCCGCGGGAGAGCAGGCTCAGCGCGGCAAGGCGGCGCGGTAGGTCGCCGGGCTGTTCAGCAGGGTGCGCGCAGCCTGGACGTCCAGGTCGCGCCCCTCGGCCGGCGGACAGCTGGCGCGCAGCGCGGTAACTTCGCTGGCCGGCACCGGCGGGCGTGCTAGCCGGGCACGGGCCAGCACCGGGCCCATCGGCGGCTGGCCTTGGCCCAGCATCTGCAGCCCGTTGCGCAGCGCCTCGGCGCCCAGGCTGGTGCAGACCGCCGGCAGCACGCCCAGGCCCTGCACCGGCCAGCCCTGCGGCGCCAGGACGCGCGACCAGGAGATCAGCACCTCCGCCCCATTGGACAGCGGGATGACGATCTGGATCAGCCCTTTTCCCAGGGTGGCGCTGCCGACCACCACCGCGCGGCCGCGATCGCCCAGCGCCGCCGCGACGATCTCGGCGGCCGAGGCGGTGCGGCCATCGACCATGACCACCACCGGCGCGCCCTGGGCCAGGTCGCTGCCGGCGGCGTTCCAGACGCGCTGCGCCTCCGGGTGCCGTCCCAGGCTCTGCGCCACGGGGCCTGCGGACAGGAAGGCGTCGGCGACGGTCATCGCCTGGGTCAGGATGCCGCCGCGATTGCCGCGCAGGTCCAGCACGATGCCGCGCGGCGGGGTGCCTTGGGAGAAGGCCGCATTCAGCGCCGCCGAGACCTGCTCGGTGGTGGTGGCCGAGAAGGCGGCGATGCGCATCCACAGGATGCCGTCCTGCGTCTCGGTCTGCAGCGGCTGCAGCAGCTGGCTGGCGCGGCGCAGGACGACGGAGAGCCGCTGGCCGCCGCGGCGCAGCTCCAGCGCCACCTCGCTGCCCGGCGGGCCCTCCAGCATCTCCGCGGCCATGATGATGCGGCGGGCCGAGATGGCGACGCCGTCGATGCTGCGCAGCACGTCGCCCTCGCGCAGGCCGGCGCGCGCAGCCTCGCCATCGGGCACCAGCGTCGCGATCACCAGCGTGTCGCGCGGCCCGGCGGCGACGCGCAGGCCCAGGCCTGACTGACCGACCCGGCGCTGCCGCGCCTGCCAGGCCTCTTCGGCGGTGATGTAACGGCTATAGGGGTCGAGATGGTTGAAGACCTCGTCGAAGCCGGCCTGCAGCAGCCCTTCCAAGCCGGCGCGGCGCAGCGCCGCCGAGGCCTGCCAGGCCTCGGCGTAGAATTGCGACAGGCTGTCGGCCAGCAGGTCGGGCATGGCGGAGGCTGGCAGCACGACCGGCGCGGCCGGCGGGCGGCCGCGCGTCGCGGCCTCGGGCACCACGCTGACCGGGCGGCCGGGCAGCGGCGCCTCGCGCAGCACGGCCGGACCTTGGCGCAGCCGCAAGTTGCCGTCTTGCACCTCCGCCACCAGGCTGGTGTCGAGCGCGCCCAGGCCGCGGAGCGACCAGAGCGCCAGGTCGCCGGGAGCGGCCGCCTCCAGATGGCGGTCGATGATGGCGGTGAAAGCCTCGCGTAGCACGCTGCGCAGCTGGGCGCGGGAGAAGGTCGATTCGCCCTGCGCCGCGGCCGGTGTCAGCAGGCTCGCCAGCAGCAGCACGAGAAGGAGCGCGGCCATGCCGCGCAGCAGGGCTGGCAGACGGGGACGCGCGAGGCGCGCCGGGAAACGCGCGGCCGCGCCTAGCGCCGTTCCGGGCCGCGCCCGGCGGCTCCCTGCTTGGACTTCGAGGCGGTCTTCTTCGGCGGCGCCCGCCGCACCCGGCTGCGCCGCGCGCCCGGCGCAGGGGCCAGCCCCTCCAGCAATTGGAAGCGCAATCCGCCGGTCAGCGGCACGGCCTCGGCCAGGCGCACCTCCACGGCCTGCCCCAGGGTGAAGGCAAGACGCGTAGAGCGGCCGGAAAGCCGGTGCTCGGCTTCCTCGTAAGTCCATTGATCGTCCGGCAGGGATGAGGATGGCACGAGTCCGCCCGCGCCATTCTCCTCAACCGTGACGAAGAGACCGAAGCGTGTCACCCCTGAAATCCGCGCGGCGAATATGCTGCCGACGCGGGACGCCATGTGGCGCGTCAGATAGCGCTCCAGCGCCTCGCGCTCGGCCGCCGCGGCGCGGCGCTCGGTGCGGGTGATGTGCTCGGCGGTGTCGGGCAGGCGCTCGATCTCGGCATCCTGCAGCCCGTCCTCGCCGAGCTTTAACCCGCGCACCAGGGCGCGGTGCACGACAAGATCGGCATAGCGCCGGATCGGGCTGGTGAAATGGGCATAGCGCGACAGGGCCAGGCCGAAATGGCCGACATTCTCGGGGCTGTAGGCGGCCTGGGATTGCGCGCGCAGCACCGTCTCGTGCAGCAGCCGCGCCTCGGGGCGCTCGCGCATGCGGTCGAGCAGGGCGGCGAAGTGACGCGGCCGCAGCTCGCCGGCGGCGGGCAGGTCGAGCTCCAGCGAGTCGAGGAACTGCCGCAGCGCCTCCAGCTTCTCGTCGGAGGGCCGGTCATGCACACGGTAGAGGCAAGGCTGGCGCAGCCGCTCGAGCTCCTCCGCCGCGCAGACATTGGCGGCGACCATGAACTCCTCGATCAGCCGGTGCGAGTCCAGGCGGGCGCGCGGCAGCACGTCGCGCACCTCGCCCTCGGCATCCATCACCACGCGGCGTTCCGGCAAATCGAGGTCGAGCGTGCCGCGCCGCTCGCGCGCCGCCTGCAGCACGGCGAAGGCGCCATAGAGATGCTCGATCTGCGCGGCGACCGCGGTCTGCGGCGCGCCGGGAGTGCGGGTCGCCTGCACCTCCTCATAGGTCAGCCGCGCCGCCGAGCGCATCAGCCCGCGGCCGAAGCGATGCGCCTGCTTCTGGCCCTGGGCGTCGAAGCGCATCTCGACGAAGAGGCAACCGCGCTCTTCGCCCGGGCGCAGGCTGCAGAGGCCGTTGGACAGCGCCTCGGGCAGCATCGGCACGACGCGGTCGGGGAAATAGACGCTGTTGCCGCGGCCCCAGGCGGCGCGGTCCAGCGCGCTGCCGGGGCGGACATAATGCGCGACATCGGCGATGGCGACGACCAGTTTCCAGCCCTGACCCTCGGGCTCGGCCCAGACAGCGTCATCGAAGTCGCGGGCATCCTCGCCGTCGATGGTGACCAGCGGCAGGTCACGCAGGTCGGTGCGGCCGGTGAGGTCGACGGGCTGCGCGGCGGCAGCCTCGTCCAGCGCCGCCTGATCGAAGCTGTCGGGGATGCGATGCGCGTGGATGCAGAGCAGGGAAACGGCGCGCGGCGCGTCCATCGGGCCCAGCCGCTCGGTGATGCGGGCCGGGCTCAATCCGAAGGGGCGGCCGGGCAGCGGCTCGGCCAGCACCAGCTCGCCATCGACAGCGTCGAGCGAATCCTCCGGCGCCACGCTCCATTCGGCGCGGGCGCGCTTGTCGGTTGGCTGCAGCCGGCCGTCGCGATAGACGCCCAGGAGGCGGGCCGCCGCCCCCATGCCCAGCCGCTTGAAGGTGCGGCCCTCGTAGCGGCCCGGACCGATGGGTTTCAGCCGCGCCACCACCCGCTCGCCCGGCGCCAGCGCCGGCTGTCCGGGGCGCTCCGGCCGCATATAGACCAGCGGCGCGCGGCCACCCCCTTCCCAGGCCAGCGGGCGCGCCAGGGGCTCGCCATCCGCATCGGTGCCGAAGACTTCCACCGGCGCCATCTCGGGCAGGCGCCCAGCGGGCTGCGGCTTGCGGCCGGCCTGGAACAGGGCGCCTTCCCGCTCCAGCGCCTTCAGCAATTCGCGAAGCGCCGGGCGTTGCTCGCTGGTCAGGCCGAAATGCCGGGCAATCTCGCTCTTGCCCGGGCGTCCTTGTGCCTCGCGCAGGTAGCGCCGCAGCGCCTCGCGCGAGGGCAGGGCGGGGGCCGCCGTTTCGAGATCGGCAGCCCGCGCTTCCCGGGGCGTTTCCCCGGACCCGGTCAAGCCTTGGCCTTCGCCGCGCTCTTGGCCTTGGCCGGCGGCTTGGCGGCCGCCGTCTTCGCGCGGGCAGCCGGCGCCTTCGCCGCGCTGCCCTTGGCGGCCGCAGCCTTGGGGGCCGCCTTGCGCGCCGGCTTCGGCTTCGGCGCTGCCTCATCCGCGGCCTCGGCGGCCGGCTTCGCCTTACCCTTGGCCTTGCTGGCGGCACCCTTCTTGCCGAGCGGCGGCAGCTTCTTGCCCTTCTCGGCCAGCAGCAGGACGGCCTGCTCGAGGGTGACGTCTTCCATCTGGGTGCCGCGCGGCAGGCTGGCCACCATGCCGCCATGCTGGGCATAGGGGCCGAAGCGGCCGCGCTTCACCTCCACCGGCTCGCCATCCTTCGGATGCGGCCCCAGCCCGCGCACCTTCGCCTTGGCATCGGCCAGCAGGGCAACGGCACGGTTGATGCCGATGCTGAGGACGTCGTCATCCTTGTCGATCGACTTGAAGATGCTGCCCATCTTCACGTAGGGGCCGAAGCGGCCGATCGCCGTGGTGATCTCGTCGCCGGTCTCGGGATGCAGGCCGATGATGCGGGGCAGGGAGAGTAGCGCCAGGCCCCGCTCCAGGTCGATCGAATCCGGGTCCATGCCGCGCGCCAGGCTGGTGCGCTTGGGCTTCACCGCCTTGCCCTTGGCGTCGGTGCTGCCCTCGCCAAGCTGGACATAGATGCCGTAGGGGCCGCGGCGCATGGTGACCTGGGCGCCAGTCACCGGATCGGTGCCTAGCTCCTTGATGCCGCCGTTCAGCGCGCCTTCGCCCTCGGCCTCGGCGCCGGCCACCGAGAGCGGCCGGGTGTGGCGGCATTCCGGATAGTTGGAACAGCCGATGAAGGCGCCGTTGCGGCCGAGCCGCAGGCCGAGCCGGCCCTGGCCGCAGGCCGGGCAGGCGCGCGGGTCGCCGCCACCATCGGCCGGCTGCGGGAAGAAATGCGGGCCGAGCTCCTCATCCAGCGCGTCGATGACGGCGCTGATGGTCAGGTCCTTGGTGGCGACGATGGCAGCGTTGAAGTCCTGCCAGAAGGCGCGCATCACCGCGCGCCAGTCGGCCCGGCCGTCGGAAATCTCGTCGAGCTGCTCTTCCAGCGTCGCGGTGAAGCCGGTGTCGACATAGCGCTCGAAGAAGTTCACCAGGAAGGCGGTGACCAGCCGGCCGCGGTCCTCGGGCACGAAGCGCCGCTTGTCGATCTTGACGTAGTCGCGGTCCTGCAGGGTCTGCAGGATGGAGGCGTAGGTAGAGGGGCGGCCGATGCCGAGCTCCTCCATCTTCTTCACCAGGCTGGCCTCGGAATAGCGCGGCGGCGGCTGGGTGAAGTGCTGGTCGGCCTGGGCCGCGGTCAGCTTCGCCGGGTCCTTCTCGCGCATCGGCGGCAGGGTGCGGCTGTCCTCGTCCTCGCTGCCGGCGGCGCCCGCGGGGGCGTCGTCGACATCCTCGCGGTACAGCTTCAGGAAGCCGTCGAAGGCGATGACGCTGCCGGTGGCGCGCAGCTTGGTCTTGCCCGAGGGCTCGACCAGCTCGACCGCGGTCTGGTCCAGCTCGGCCGACTGCATCTGGCTGGCAACGGCGCGCTTCCAGACCAGCTCGTAGAGGCGGCGCTGCTCCGGCGTCAGGAAGCGGGCGACCTGCTCCGGCGTTCGGGTCACGTCGGTCGGGCGGATCGCCTCATGCGCTTCCTGGGCGTTTTTCGCCTTGGAGGAGTATTCACGCGGGGCGGCCGGCACGTAGTCGGGACCAAAGGCGGATTTCACATGGTCGCGGATGGCGAACATCGCCTCCCGCGCCATCTGCACGCCGTCGGTCCGCATATAGGTGATCAGACCGACCGTCTCGCCCTGGATATCGACGCCCTCGTAGAGCTGCTGCGCCTGGCGCATGGTCTGCTGCGCGCCGAAGCCGAGCTTGCGCGAGGCCTCCTGCTGCAGGGTCGAGGTGGTGAAGGGCGGCGGCGGGTTGCGCCGGGTGCGCTTCTTCTCGACGCTGGCAATGGAGAAGCTGCCGGCCTCGACGGCGGCCTTGGCGCGGTTGGCGCTGGCCTCGTCGTTGAGGTCGAACTGCTCGAGCCGCTTGCCGTCCAGATGGGTCAGCCGGGCGGAGAAGGGGGCGCCGGCGGGCGTCAGGAAGCGTCCCTCGACCGTCCAGTACTCGCGCGCCCGGAACACCTCGATCTCGGCCTCGCGCTCGCAGATCAGGCGGAGGGCCACCGACTGCACGCGGCCGGCCGAGCGGCTGCCCGGCAGCTTGCGCCACAGCACGGGCGAGAGGGTGAAGCCCACCAGATAGTCCAGCGCGCGGCGCGCCAGATAGGCGTCGATCAGCGGCGTGTCGAGCTCGCGCGGGTGGGCGACCGCATGCTGGATGGCGCGCTTGGTGATCTCGTTGAAGGTGATCCGGTGGACGGTCACGCCCTTCAGCGCGCCCTTCTGCCGCAGCATCTCCTGCACATGCCAGGAGATCGCCTCGCCCTCGCGATCCGGGTCGGTGGCCAGATAGAGGTTGCGCGCACCCTTGACCGCCTTGGCAATGGCCGAGACCTGCTTCTCGCCGCGATCCTCCGCCGTCCAGTCCATGGCGAAGTCCTCGTCCGGGCGGACGCTGCCATCCTTGGCGGGCAGGTCGCGCACATGGCCGAAGCTGGCCAGGACGGTGAAGTCCTGCCCGAGATACTTGTTGATGGTCTTCGCCTTGGCCGGCGATTCGACGACGACGACGTCGGTCATGGCGGGTGCGGTGCGCTTTCTCTGCTCGCCCAGGGGCGGAACTGCCCGGGGCCAGGCTGCTGAACGGCTCAGTTGATGCTTCTAGCCTAATCCGCTGCGGACCACCCGGTTTCCCGGCAGGACCTCGATCCGTCCCTCCAGTTCGAGCTCGAACAGCAGGGCCTGCACCGCAGCGGCAGAGAGGTGGCAGCGTCGCATCAACTCGTCAACCACAACCGGCGAAGCCCCTATCAGATCAAGCAGTTGCGCGTCCGGCTCGGCGCCGCCGGGCGGCAAGGGCGGGGTTTCGGGCAGGTTTTTCGCTGCCGGGCGCGGGGCGAGCAGCGGCATCTCACGGGGCGCCGAGGGCAAATTCGCGAGAACGTCATCGACGCGCTCGGTCAGCCAGGCACCCTGCCGCAGCAGGTCGTTGGCGCCGGCCGAGCGCGGATCCAGCGGATGTCCCGGCACCGCGAAGATCTCCCGCCCGGCATCAAGAGCGAGGCGCGCGGTCATCAGCGTGCCCGAATTCAGCGCTGCCTCGACCACCACCACGCCAAGGCTGAGGCCAGCGATGATGCGGTTGCGGCGCGGGAAGTGGCGGGCGATGGGGGCGGTGCCAAGCGGCGCCTCGGCGACCACGGCACCATGCTCGGCGATCAGCCCCTGCAGCTCGGCATGCTCGGGCGGATAGGCGCGGTCCAGCCCGCCGGGGATGACGGCGATGGTGCGGCCGCCGCGCAGGGCGCCGACATGCGCGGCGCCGTCGATGCCGCGGGCCAGGCCCGAGGTGACGACGACACCGGCCCGCGCCAGCGCCTCGGCCAGCTCGCCGGCGAAGCGGCGGCCGAGGGCGGTGGCATGGCGGGCACCGACCAGCGCGACCTGCCGCTGCCGCAGCAGGCCGGCATCGCCAATGACGGCAAGCGCCGGCGGCGCGTCGGACAGCTGCGCCAGCAGCGGTGGATAGTCCGGGTCGTCGATGAAGATGAAGCGGCCACCCAGGCCAGCGACGGCCTCCAGCTCGCGCTGAATGCGGGCCGGCGGCGGTGGACGGTAGGTGAGGCCGCGGCCGGCGCCGGGCAGCGCGTCGAGGACGGCGGCGGCGCTGCCGTGGCGCGTCAGCAGGCGGCGGAAGGTCAGCGGGCCGACGCCCTCGGTGCGGGCCAGACGCAGACGGGCCAGCACGCTGCCTTCCGCAGATGTCATGTCTTGCGGCCGATCCGCGGCTCGGTGCCGGCCAGCAGGCGGCGGATATTCTCGTGGTGGCGGGCGATGATGATGGCGGCCAGCACGAAGGCGAAGCCCGCCAGCATCCAGTCCCCGGTCAGCAGCGCGATCACCGGCGCCGCGGCGCAGGCGGTCAGCGCCGAGGCCGAGGAGATCCTGGTCACCCTGGCCATGACCACCCAGATCACCGCGCAGACCAGGCCGAGCCACCAGGCGGCGGCCAGCAGCACGCCGGCGCCGGTGGCGACGCCCTTGCCGCCCTTGAAGCCCAGCCAGACCGGGAAGACATGGCCGATCAGCGCGGCGAGGCCGGCCAGGAGCCCGGCCTCCCGGCCCCAGAGCGCGGTCAGCAGCAGCACCGGCACCACGCCCTTCAGCGCGTCCAGCAGCAGCGTCGCCGCCGCCACCTTCTTGTTGCCGGTGCGCAGCACGTTGGTGGCGCCGATATTGCCGCTGCCGATCTGGCGAATGTCGCCCAGACCGGCGGCGCGGGTCAGCAGCAGCCCATAGGGCACCGACCCCGAGAGATAGCCGATGACGGCCGCTGCCAGCAGCAGCATCAGCCGAACACCCGGCGGCCGGCCTTCCAGGTGCCCAGCACCCGGCCTTCCAGGGCGCGCCCGTCGAAAGGCGAGTTCTGCGCTTTGCCTGGCAGCTTGCCGGCCTCGACCTTCCAGGCGCGCTCCAGGTCGAAGAGCACCAGGTCGGCCGGAGCGCCGCGCTCCAGCCGGCCGGCCTCGATGCCCAGCAGGGCGGCGGGACGGCTGGTCAGCAGTGCCAGCGCGGTGCCGAGCTGCAGGTCGCCGGCATGGACGCGGGCGAGGGTGATGCCCAGCAGCGTCGCCAGCCCGGTGCCGCCGGCCGAGGCCTGGGCAAAGGGCAGGCGCTTGTCGTCGGGATCGGCCGGCTGGTGGTCGGAAGCAATGGCGTCCACCGTGCCGTCGGCCAGGGCTGCCACCACCGCCAGCCGGTCCTCCTCCCGCCGCAGCGGGGGGGAGAGCTTGGCATAGGTGCGGAAGTCGCCGATCGCCGTTTCATTCAGGTCGAAATAGGGCGGCGCGGTGTCGCAAGTGACCTTCAGCCCCTCGGCCTTGGCGCCGCGGATCAGCTCGAGCGCGGCAGCCGTCGAGACATGGGCGAAATGCACATGGCCGCCGGTCAGCCGGGCGAGGGCGATATCGCGCATCACCATCATGGCTTCCGCCGCCGGCGGGATGCCGGGCAGGCCCATGCGGGTCGCCTGCTCGCCCTCGGTGGCAGCGCCGCCCTTGGCCAGCGCCGGCTCCTCCGGATGCTGCACGACGAAGGCACCGAAGGCCCGGGCATAGGACAGCGCCAGCCGCATGGTGCGGGCATTGGCGATGGCCTTGCCGCCATCGGTGAAGGCGATGGCGCCGGCCTCCTTCAGCAGGCCGAACTCGGAAAGCTCCTGGCCGGCGCAGCCCTTGGTGGCGGCCCCATAGGGCAGCACGCTCAGGCTGCCGGTGGCCTCGCCCTTGCGCAGCAGGAACTGCACCAGGGCCGGATCGTCCAGCGCCGGCTGGGTGTCGGGCAGGGCGCAGACCGTGGTGATGCCGCCGGCCGCGGCGGCGATGGCGGCCGATTCGATGGTCTCGCGGTATTCGGCGCCGGGCTCGCCCAGCGCCGCGCGCAGGTCGACCAGGCCGGGGGCCAGGACCGCGCCACCGCAATCGATGACGGTGGCGCCGTCCGGCTGGCCGAGCGAGCCGCCATGGTCGGCGATGCGCCCGCCGCTGACCAGCAGGCTGCCCGGGGCATCGAGGCCGCTCGCCGGATCGACCAGCCGCGCATTGACGAACAGGGTGTCGGGGATGGTGGTCAGGGACATCGGAAGGGTCACCGCGCGTTGCGACGCTGGTTGCGCGAGAGGATGTCGAGCACCGCCATGCGGACCGCGACCCCCATCTCCACCTGCTCGCCGATCACGCTGCGCACCGGGTCGTCGGCGATGGCGCTGTCGATCTCGACGCCGCGATTCATCGGGCCGGGATGCATGACGATGGCATCCGGCTTGGCCAGGGCCAGCTTGGCGGCGTCCAGCCCGTAGAAGCGGAAGAACTCGCGGGCGGAGGGCACCAGGCCGCCCGCCATGCGCTCCTTCTGCAGGCGCAGCATCATGACGACGTCGACGTCCTTCAGCCCGGCCTTCATGTCGTGGAAGACCTCGACGCCCAGCCGCCCGGCCTCGGCGGGGATCAGCGTCGGCGGGCCGACCAGCCGGACCCGGCAGTTCATCGCCAGCAGCAGGTGGATGTTGCTGCGCGCCACCCGGCTGTGCAGCACGTCGCCGCAGATGGCGACGGTCAGGTTCTCCAGCTGGCCTTTGCGGCGGCGGATGGTCAGTGCGTCGAGCAGCGCCTGGGTCGGGTGCTCATGCGTGCCGTCGCCGGCATTGATCACCGCGGCGTCAACCTTCTGGCTCAGCAGCGCCGGCGCGCCGGACTGGGCGTGGCGCACCACCAGCAGGTCGCAATGCATGGCGTTCAGGGTGGAGGCGGTGTCGAGCAGCGTCTCGCCCTTGTTCACGCTGCTGTTCGAGACCGACATGTTGATCACATCGGCGCCCAGCCGCTTGCCGGCCAGCTCGAAGCTGGTGCGGGTGCGGGTGCTGTCCTCGAAGAACAGGTTGATCAGCGTGCGGCCCTTGAGCAGGTCGCGCTGAGTCTTCCCGCTGCGGTTCAGCAGCGCGTAGGATTCCGCCAGATCCAGCAGATCGGCGATATAGGGCGGCTCCAGACCCTGCAGGGCGAGGAGGTGCCGGTGAGGATATGGCAGCATGAGGACCAGTCCGGCTAGAGGCGGGGGACCATAGCCAGAGGCGACGCCGGCCGGAAGGGGCGGGCTGCGGGGCGGCCGGTCATGCCTGCGGTCAGGGCAGGGCTGTGGCGCGCGCGACGGCCCGACCGGCATGTCCTACCCTTCGGGTCCGGCCAGGCGGGGCAGCGAGAGCAGCAGCCGCAGCAGCTCGCCCTGGCGGTTGGTGCCGGTCTTGGCCAGCAGCGACTGAACCTGGCTGCGCAGCGTGGTCAGGCGGACGCCGCGCTGGGTCGCCACCTCCTCGACACTGAGGCCGGTGGCCAGGCTGGCCGCGACCTCGGCCTCGGCCCGGGTCACGCCGAACATGGTGATCACCTGGTCGGCCAGCTGATTCGGCCGGGCATTGGGGTCGGTCACCATCATCAGCGCCAGCGGCCCGGGCAGGATCGGCAGCTCGCCGAGGCCGAGCGGCGCGCCGGTCGCCTCGGGGCGGAAGGGCACCATCATCAGCGCCATGGCCAGCCGGCCATCGGCCCGGCCGCAGCGCATCGAGCCGCCGCTGCGCAGCGCGCCGGCGCTGGTGGTGGCCTGGGCGAGGAGCGTTGCAAACATCGCGTCGCCGCCGGGCTGCAGCATGCGCAGCCGGCCCTCGGTGGTCTGCAGCATCGGCCCGCCGCGGTCGAGCAGCATGCGCCGCGCCGACCGGTTCATGAAGAGCGGCCGGCGGTCCGGCTTCAGGATGGCGAGGCCGATCGCCAGCGCGTCCACAGCGGCGAAGCCGATGCCGGCCACCGCTTGGCTGCTGCGCAGCCGGTCCTCGACCCGGATGGCGCGCAGCAGATGTGGCCAGACCTGGCGGATCAGCTGCGACTGGCCAGCGGTGAAGGGTCCCATCTCGCGCGGCCTAGCCAAGCCCAGCACCAGCATCTTGTCGTCCAGCTCGCCCCGGCTATGCGCGGCGTAGAAGGCGTTGCCCATGCGGTGGCGCAGCAGGTCATTATAGAATTCCGAGCCTTCGACCTCGACCTCGCTCAGATAGTCCTGGCTAAGATGGGTGTGGCCGTCCAGCGCCGGGCCCTGCCGCTGCAGGAACAGGTCGCGGCTGAAGAAATGGCTCTCGTAATCGGCGGCGACATCAGCAGGCAGGTTGCGGGCAGCCAGCACGGCGGTGCGCTGCTGCCGCGTGTCGCTCAGATGCAGCGCCGCCGTCTGCGCGCCCACCATCTCGGCGACATCGTCGATGATATCCGGCCAGCCACGCTCCCCGGTCGGGCCGGTGGCCAGAGCGTAGATATCCCCGATCAGCGATGCCAGGCGATCCTCTGCCATGCCGGACCTTGTGCTACCGCGCTGATGCAATGTGACCGATCAGCCGCGGTTGCGCCAGTGTCACGTTAACGGAAGCGTGAAGTCTCCCTGTCACAGTGGCAATGCTGCCGCACCGGACGAGGCGTCCAGCGCTGCCTGCAGCATATAGGCCGCTGCCGCGGCATCCACCGCCTTCGCCCGCTTGGCACGCGTCAGATCGGCCTCCTGGATCAGCATGCGATTGACCGCCGCCGAGGACAGCCGCTCGTCCCACAGCGCCGCCGGCAGGCCGGTCGCGGCGGAGAGGGCAATGGCCCAGTCCTTGGCCGCCTGGGCCGCCGGGCCGAAGCTGCCGTCGAGGCCGAGCGGCAGGCCGACCACCAGACCGCCGGCGCCCTCCCGGCTGGCGATGGCGGCGATCTCCGCGGCATTGACGCCGAGCTTGGCCCGGGCCAGGCCGCGATAGGGGCTGGCCAGCATCAGCGACACGTCGGACAGCGCGACGCCAACGATCTTCTTCCCCGGATCGAGGCCGATCAGCCTCTGGCCGGGGGAAAGGGTGGCGCGAAGCTCGCTCAGGTTGATGATAGGCATGCCGGTGTTTATGGTCCGGCCCCGTTTGCGCGCAAACCCGACCTGTCACTTCCGGAAGAAAAACAGAATGTCGCTCGACACCGCCACAGTCAGGCGCGTCGCCTCGCTTGCCCGCCTCAGGGTGGAGGAGGCCGAACTGCCCCGCCTCGAGGCCGAACTCAATGGCATCCTGGGCTGGATCGAGCAGCTCCAGGCGGTCGACACCACGGGCGTCGAGCCGATGGCCGGCGGCGGCGCCGAGCAGCTGCGCCTGCGCGAGGACCGGGTGACCGACGGCGGCATCCAGCAGCAGGTGCTGGCCAATGCGCCGGACCGCGCCGATGTCTTCTTCTCGGTCCCCAAGGTGGTGGAGTAAGCCACGATGACCGCAGCCACCGATTTCACCATCGCCGGCGCCCGGGCCGCGCTGGCCCGCCGCGAGATCAGCGCGACCGAGCTGGCCACCGCCCATCTGGACGCTATCGCCGCGCTCAATCCGCGGGTGAACGCCTATATCACCGTGACGCCCGAGGTGGCGCTGGCCCAGGCCGCCGCTGCCGACGCCGCGCTGTCCAAGGGCGAGGCCGGGCCGCTGACCGGCATCCCGCTGGCGGTCAAGGACCTGTTCTGCACCGCCGGCACCCGCACCACGGCGGCCAGCAAGATCCTGGGCGACTTCAAGCCACCCTATGAGAGCACGGTGACCTCGCAGCTGCTGCGCGACGGCGCGGTCTTCCTGGGCAAGGCCAATCTCGACGAATTTGCCATGGGCTCCTCCAACGAGAGCTCGGCCTTCGGCGGCGTCGAGAACCCCTGGAAGCGGCAGGGTGACGATGCCGTGCTGGTGCCCGGCGGCTCCTCCGGCGGCTCGGCCGCAGCGGTCGCGGCGCGGCTGGCGCTGGGGGCCACGGCCACCGACACCGGCGGCTCGATCCGCCAGCCGGCGGCCTTCTGCGGCATCGTCGGCATCAAGCCGACCTATGGCCGCTGCTCGCGTTTCGGCATTGTGGCTTACGCCTCCAGCCTCGACCAGGCCGGACCGGTGGCGCGCACCGTCGAGGATTGCGCCATCCTGCTGAACTCGATGGCCGGCTTCGACCCGAAGGATTCGACCAGCGCCGACCGCGCCGTGCCGGACTTCGCTGCCGCCGTGGCGCGTGGCGTGAAGGGCCTGCGCATCGGCATCCCGCGCGAATACCGGGTCGAGGGCCTGTCGCCCGAGATCGACGCGCTGTGGCGCAAGGGCATGGAGTGGCTGAAGGCCGAGGGCGCGACCCTGGTCGACATCAGCTTGCCGCACACGAAATACGCACTGCCGACTTATTATATCGTGGCGCCGGCCGAGGCCTCCTCCAACCTCGCCCGCTATGACGGCGTGCGCTTCGGCATCCGAGAGGAAGGCGCCGACCTCAAGGATCTCTACGAGCGCAGCCGCGCCGCCGGCTTCGGGGCCGAGGTGAAGCGCCGCATCCTGATCGGCACCTATGTGCTCTCGGCCGGCTATTACGACGCCTATTACGTCAAGGCGCAGCAGGTGCGGGCGCTGATCAAGCGCGACTTCGACCAGGCCTGGGGTCAGGTCGACGCCATCCTGACCCCCGCCACGCCCACCGCCGCCTTCGGCCGGGACGAGACGCAGGACGACCCTGTGGCCATGTATCTGAACGACGTCTTCACCATCACCGCCAATCTGGCGGGCATCCCGGGCATGTCGGTTCCCGCCGGGCTCGACGCCCGCGGCCTGCCGCTCGGCTTGCAGATCCTCGGCCGTCCCTTCGACGAGGAGACGGTCTTCGCCGTCGGCGGCGCCATCGAGCGCGTCGCCGGCTTCACCGCCACCCCGTCGGTGAGGGCCGCGGCATGAGCTACACCATCGAAGGCAGCACCGGCACCTGGGAGGTCGTCATCGGCCTTGAGGTGCATGCGCAGGTGACCTCGGAGGCGAAGCTGTTCAGCGGCGCGGCCACCACCTTCGGCGCCGAGCCGAACAGCCAGGTCAGCTTCATCGATGCCGGCTTCCCCGGCATGCTGCCGGTGATCAACGGCGAATGCGTGGCGCAGGCGGTGCGCACCGGCCTCGGGCTGAACGCCCAGGTCAATCTGTGGTCGCGCTTCGATCGCAAGAACTATTTCTACGCCGATCTGCCGCAGGGCTATCAGATCAGCCAGTTCGCCTATCCTATCATCGGCACCGGCCAGATCGAGATCCAGCTGGCCGACGGCAGCACCAAGCAGATCGGCATCACCCGCCTGCATCTGGAGCAGGATGCCGGCAAGTCGTTGCATGACCAGCATCCAACCAAGAGCTACATCGACCTGAACCGGTCGGGCGTGGCGCTGATGGAAATCGTCTCGGAACCCGATCTTCGTTCGCCTGAGGAGGCGGGTGCCTATCTGACGAAACTGAGACAGATCCTGCGCTACCTCGGCACCTGCGACGGCAATATGGAGCAGGGGTCGCTGCGCGCCGACGTCAACGTCTCCGTGCGCCGGCCGGGCGAGGGGTTCCGCACCCGCTGCGAGGTCAAGAACGTCAACTCGATCCGCTTCGTCATGCAGGCGGTCGAGGCCGAGGCGCGGCGCCAGGTCGAGCTCTGGGAAGGCGGCGAGGAGGTGGTGCAGGAGACCCGCCTGTTCGACACCACCCGCGGCGTGACGCGGTCGATGCGCTCCAAGGAGGATGCGCATGACTACCGCTACTTCCCCGATCCCGACCTGCCGCCGCTGGTCATCGAGCAGGCCTGGGTCGACCAGCTGAAGGCCGCCTTGCCGGAGCTGCCGGATGCCCGCCGCGCCCGCTATGTCGGCGATTTCGGCCTGACGCCCTATGACGCGCATGTGCTGACGCTGGAGAAGGAGACGGCCGCCTTCTACGAGACCGTCGCCAAGGGCCGCGACCCCAAGGTCGCCGCCAACTGGCTGACCGGCGACTTCTTCGCCGGCCTGAACCGCACCGGCCATTCCATCGGCGACAGCCCGGTGACGGCGGCGCATCTGGGCGAGCTGCTCGACCTGATTGCCGACAGCACTCTCTCCGGCAAGCTGGCCAAGGAGGTGCTGGAGGTCATGTTCGAGACCGGCAAGGCCCCGGGCGTGGTGGTCGAGGAGCGGGGCCTGAAGCAGGTCACCGACACCGGCGCGATCGAGGCGGTGATCGACCAGGTGATGGCCGCCAATGCCGGCAAGGTCGAGGAATACCGCAGCGGCAAGGACAAGCTGTTCGGCTTCTTTGTCGGCCAGACGATGAAGGCCATGCAGGGCAAGGGCAATCCGGCCCTGGTCAACGAGCTGCTGAAGACCAAGCTGGGCTGACCGCGCGGCTTCCGTGACGGCGCCGGGGCTGACGCAGGCCCCGGCGCGTGCTTCCCTGGCTGCAACATCGGCAAAGGAAGCGCCAGGCCATGATCACCCTCTACAGCTGGAACACCCCCAATGGCCGCAAGATCAGCGTGGCCCTGGAGGAGATGGGGCTGCCCTATAAGGTCGAGGTCATCGACATCACCAAGGGCCAGCAGTTCCAACCCGATTTCCTGGCCATCTCCCCGAACAACCGCATCCCGGCGATCGTCGACGAGGAAGGGCCTGACGGAAAGCCGGTCAGCGTCTTTGAGTCCGGCGCCATCCTGCTCTACCTCGCCGAGAAGACCGGGCGCTTCCTGCCGGCCGATCCGCGTGGCCGGATCGCCGTCTGGGAATGGCTGATGTGGCAGATGGGCGGCTTCGGCCCGATGCCCGGCCAGGTGCACCATTTCCTGGGCCGCCCCGAGGGGGCCGCGCGCGACTATGGGCTGGAGCGCTACGGTGCCGAGACGCGCCGCCTCTACGGCGTGCTGGACCGCCGCCTGACCGGGCGCGACTTCGTGGCGAGCGAGGGCGAGCCCAGCATCGCCGACTTCGCCATTCTTGGCTGGGCCTGGCGGCATGAACGGCACAAGGTCAATCTCGCCGACTTCCCGGCGGTCGGCGCCTGGTATGCGCGGATGATGGCGCGGCCGGCGGTGGCACGTGGTATGTCGGCGCATCTGGGCTGAAAGCCGCGGCCCGGGGCAGGGCGGCGAAACCTTCGCCGTTCTATCCCCAGGTTTTTCGCCCGAAAGTGCCCCGCATGGTTTGACGGCGGGAGGCCAGGACGCTAGAAGCAGCCTCGCATACGCCGTGTAACTTCAATACCCTGCGGAGGGGTGGCCGAGTGGCCGAAGGCGGCGGTTTGCTAAACCGTTAAAGGGGGATAACCCCTTTCGTGGGTTCGAATCCCATCCCCTCCGCCATCCTCTCTCCCCACTCTGACGATACGAGGTCATCCCCAAAATGGATGACCTTTAAACATATGGCGCGTGGCTACTTCGTCGCGCCTCGCCATAGTGCGGCCTTGACCTTGGCGAGAAGCCGAAATCCTCATTGGTCCAAGTCAGTTAGCGTTCCGCGTGCCTTGGCTCGGCCATCGGGCAATGGCGCCGCGACCCCGGCTGTCAGGCGGGCTGATGCAGAATGCTGTCGTAGATGGCATTTAGAATGTCGACGTGGCCCTGGATCAGCTGCGCCAGCTGGTCGGCCAACTGCGCATGATCCCCGGCGGCGACGTCGTGCAGATCGACATCGGCCAGCTCGCCAGAGGCCTTGTGCTGGGACGGTCGATGGTCGGTCATCGAACGATCCTCGGTTGATGCCCGGAGGCTATCAGCCAGGACGCGGGCCGACCCATACAGGAGGCCTATGGACCCGATAGCCGACTTTGCCCATCGGGACCTTCCGCAGCCTCAGGCCAGGGCGTGGGCGCCGGGCGGGGAGAGGAAAGCGTCGATCTCGGCGCGGGCGCGCTGGATGACCTCGGTCAAGCCGTTAGGCTCAGAGTTGGTCACCACGGCCAGCTTCTGCCGGGCGGCGGCGAGACCGGCCGGGACGTAAACATGCACCGCCCATCCCGTGTCGCCGAACTCCTTGACTTCCATCGGGAAGGAACGGTGGTACCGGAGCTCGATGTAGGCCATGCCCTGCCTCCCCTGGATAGCCGGCTGCTGGTCTAGGACAGGCCAGCAGCCTGCACCACCGCGGAGTGCGGGTGGTTGTGCGGACGCCTTCAATCCAGGGTTGGAAGTTTCGGCGAGACTTCGGACGCAGCGCCGCCTGTGCTAGGGCGAGGCATCAAGGGAGAGGGCGCCGATGGCCGAGGTGATGCGCTGCCGCTGGGCCACCAGCGATGTCGTGATGCAGAAGTACCACGACGAGGAATGGGGCAGGCCCGTGCGCGACAGCCGCATGCTGTGGGAAATGCTGATGCTGGAGGGGTTCCAGGCCGGCCTCTCCTGGCTGACCATCCTGCGCCGGCGGGAGGGCTTTCGGGCTGCCTTCCGCGACTTCGATCCGGTGGCGGTGGCCGCTTTCGGGTCCGAGGATGTCGAGCGTCTGATGGGCGATGCCGGCATCATCCGGGCGCGGGCGAAGATCGAGGCGACCATCGGCAATGCCCGCGCCTATCTGGCGATGCAGGCCGCCGGCGAGGAGTTCGCCGAGTTCGCCTGGCAGTTCGTCGATGGCGCGCCGATCGTCGGCGACGGCGTGGCGCTGCCGGCGAAGACGCCGCTGTCGGAGCAGATTTCGGCGGCGCTGAAGAAGCGCGGCTTCAAGTTCGTCGGCCCGGTGATCGTCTATGCCTGGATGCAGGCGGTGGGCCTGGTCGACGACCATGCCAGCAGCTGCTTCTGCCGCCAGCGCTGAGTTGCCCCGGTCGATCCAGGAAGCAGAAACAGAAGGGGGCGCGGGGGGATATCCTCCCACCGCCCTTGCTCGCTGCCGATCAGACGCTGGTCGCCGTTCCCGGCAGCGGTGTCATGCCGCGTTGATCTTCCGGAGGATTGGTGGCCGGAGCCCCCAGCGGCGTGTGGCGCGTGGCCTGCCAGTGATGCAGCGCCCAATGCACCGAGGGAAAGGCGATCTCGGCCCAGGGGATGTCTTCCCAGGCGAAAAAACGCGTCTCCAGGCTTTCCGGCCCAGGGGCAATGCCTGGCTCGGCCAGGCTGGCGCGGAACAGGATCTGCACCTGGCCAATGCGGGCGATCGAATAGACCGCCAGGATGCCCTCTATGGCGATGCGGGCGCTGGCTTCCTCGAAGGCCTCGCGGGCGGCGCCTTCGGCCACGGTCTCGCCCAGCTCCATGAAGCCGGCAGGCAGGGTCCAGAAGCCGCTGCGCGGCGGGATGGCGCGGCGGCAGAGCAGCACGCGCCCGCCATCGACGACCACGGCGCCGGCGACGATCTTGGGATTCTCGTAGTTGATGAAGCCGCAGTCGGCGCAGGTCAGGCGCTCGCGGTCTTCACCTTCGGGGATCACGCGGTGGAAATGCCCGGCCATGCCGCCAGCCTGCCGCTCCCGGCGGCCGGCCGCAAGCCGTCAGCACCAGTCGAGCGGCGCCGGATAGCGGGCGGTGAGGAAGGTCAGGCCCTCGGCGGGGGCGTTCTGGCCGGCGAGCGTGCGATCGCGCCCATCAAGCAATTGGCGCACCCAGGGCACCGGGCGGCGGCCGAGCCCGACCTGCATCAGGCTGCCCACCATGTTGCGCACCTGGTGGTGCAGGAAGCTGCGGGCGGCGGTGTGGACCAGGATTTCGTCGCCCTCGCGGCGCACGTCGAGCTGGTTGAGGGTGCGCAGCGCGTCCTTGGCCTGGCAGGCGGCGGCGCGGAAGGCGGAGAAGTCGTGGCGGCCCAGGATGGTCTGGGCGGCCGCGTGCATGGCCTCAGCATCGACGGCCTGGGGCACGTGCCAGACCCGCCCGGCCAGCAGCGCCGGCCGCGCCCGGCGGTTGAGGATGCGGTAGCGGTAGCTGCGGCCGATGCAGGAGAAGCGGGCCGACCAGTCCTCCGGCGCCCGGGCGGCGGCGATGACTGAGACCGGGTGGGGGCGGCTATAGGCGTTCAGCGCCTCGCGCAGGCGCAGCGGCGGCAGATCGGCGGCGACGTCGATCTGCACCACCTGGCCCTCGGCATGGACGCCGGCATCGGTGCGGCCGGAGGCCTGGGTGGCGGCGGGGACGCCGCCGTTCAGCGGGGCGGCGCAGTCCTCCAGCACCTGCTGCACGGAAAGGCCTGTGGTCTGGCGCTGCCAGCCGACGAAGGGCGCGCCGTCATACTCGACCAGCAGGGCGTAGCGCGGCATGTCAGCCCAGCCGGCTGCCGGGCGGCAGGGCGTAGCCGCGCAGGAAAGCCTCTGCCGGCATGGTGCCGCGGCCGGCGCGCTGCAGCCGCAGCAGGCGCAGCGCGCCCTGGCCGCAGGCGATGCGCGGGCCGGCGTCGAGCACGGTGCCCGGTGGGACAGGGGCGTCGAGCGGCTCGGGCTCGGCCTCCAGCACACGCAGGACCTCGCCGCCATGCTGGAAATAGGTGCCGGGCCAGGGGTTGAGCGCGCGGATGCGGCGGTCGAGGGCGGCGGCGTCCTGGCTCCAGTCAAGCGCGCCGTCGGGCTTGCTCAGCTTGGGGGCATAGGTGACGCCCGCCTCGGGCTGCGGCACGGCGGCCGGGTTCTCATCCAGCGCCTGCAGGATCAGCTGGCCGCCGAGCTCGGCCAGGGCGTCGTGGACCGCCGGCGTCCCGTCGCGCGGGCCGATCGGCACGCTGCCCTTCAGCAGCATCGGGCCGGTGTCGAGGCCTTCGTCCATCTGCATGATGGTGATGCCGGTCTCGGCGTCGCCGGCCAGGATGGCGGCCTGGATCGGCCCGGCGCCGCGCCAGCGCGGCAGCAGCGAGGCATGGATGTTCAGGCAGCCGCGGCGCGGCGCGTCCAGCATCTCGCGCGGCAGGATCAGGCCATAGGCGGCAACCACGGCGACATCAAGGTCGAGGGCACGGAAGGCCTCGTGCTCGGCCGTGTCGCGGCGGACGCGGACCGGGTGACGCACCGGCAAAGTGAGCTCCAGCGCCGCGCGATGCACCGGGCAGGGGGTTTCTTTCTGGCCTCGCCCGGCGGGACGCGGCGGCTGGGTGTAGACGGCCGCGATCTCATGCCCCGCCGCGTGCAGGGCACGCAGGGCGGGCACCGAGAAATCGGGGCTGCCCATGAAGGCGAGGCGGAGCTTCTTCATTCGTCGCGGCCTTTGGCCTTCAGCTCCTTGGCCAGCTTGCGCAGCATCATGTTGCGCTTCAGCGCCGAAAGATGGTCGACGAAGAGCACGCCGTTCAGGTGGTCGATCTCGTGCTGCAGGCAGGTGGCCATCAGCCCGTCGGCGGTCATCTCGCGCTTGGCGCCGTCGAGGTCGAGCCAGCGCACCTTCACCTCGGCCGGGCGGACGACCTCGGCATACTGGTTCGGCAGCGAGAGGCAGCCTTCCTCGCGTGCCGCGAGCTGCTCGCTGGCGGCGACGATCTCGGGATTGACCATGACATAGGGCTGCGGCTGGTCGTCAGGCTGCAGGTCGATGACCACCAGCCGCAGCAACTCGCCGATCTGCGGCGCGGCCAAGCCGATGCCGGGCGCCTTGTACATGGTCGCGAGCATGCGGGGGGCCAGGGCGCGCACCGCTTCGGTGTCGCCGGGGCCGACGGGGCGGGCCTTGGCGCGCAGCTTCGCGTCAGGGACCAGCAGGATGGGCAGCAGGGCAGGGTCGGACATGGAACGGGTGCTCTAGCTTCTGGGCGGCGCGGCTTCAACTGCCGAGGCCAGAGGGCGGCCCTGCGCTCAGGGGCCGCGAGGGGCGGGGCCTCTTGCATCCGGCGGCGGAGCGCACAAACTGTTGTGGCGTGGCGGGGTGCTTCGGGCCCCGCCGCGGCTCGCTCATCGGAGGAGTTCCTGACTGCCATGTCTCGTTCGTCGCTTTTCGGCTCGCCGCTGTTTCTCGGCTTCGACCATCTGGAGCAGATGCTCGACCGGGTGGCGAAGAATGCCGACGGCTATCCCCCGTACAATATCGAGCAGACCGCCGAGAACAGGCTGCGCATCACGCTGGCCGTCGCCGGCTTCAGCATGGACGACCTGCAGATCACGCAGGAGGACAATCAGCTGGTGGTGCGCGGCAAGCAGAGGGACGAGAGTGAAGGCCGGGTCTTCCTGCATCGCGGCATCGCTGCCAGGCAGTTCCACCGCGCCTTCGTCCTGGCCGAGGGGATCGATGTCGAGGGCGCCTGGCTGGATAACGGGCTGCTGCATATCGACCTGAAGCGGCCGCAGCCGGCGGTGCGGGTCAAGGCGATCCAGATCGGCATGCGCGGCAGCCAGGGTGGCCGGGCCGTGGTGCAGGGCTCCCCGCAGGAGGAGGGCCAGGTCGCCGTTGGCCAGGTGCCGGTGGGTCAGATCACCGGCTGAGGCCCTGAGCCAGACTCTGGCGCCTGCCGATGCGCCGGCGCCAGAAGCCTGCGAATTATGACGCTTCGGCACAAAATGGCCGCAAAACCTTCAGGCTTCCCGGGCATTGTCCTTGGTGATCCGCTCCCGAGGAGGGGCGGAGACACGGGCAGGGAAGACCAAGTACGTTCACCGCGGTGCGTCCATGAGCGCCGCAGCGCCGGGCCCAGACCGGGACGGCAGAAGGAGATTCCCACGATGAACAAGGAAGGTCCTACACGCCCCTTCGCCGCCGCAGATGCGCTGCGGCAGCTCGCGCCCGCCGACTGGGCGCGCTTCGGGGCGGAGCAGATCGCCTATATCCGCCCGATCGTCATGGACGGCGCGCCGGCGGTGGCCATCCATGCCGCCGATGGCACGCAGATCGGCGCGGCGCCCGATACCAGCCTGGCCACGGCCGCCATTTTGCAGCACGAGATGTTGCCGGTCCTGGTCCATTAGGGCCCTCTGGCTGTCCTCACGCGCACCGACCTGGGTGCGACAGGCTTTGGCGCCGCGCTCCTTCCGGGCGCGGCGCGGTTGTTTCCCAGAGGTTTTTCCGCGACGCCGCGGGATCCTGGCCTCCGCGTCAGGAAAGCTGCGGAAGGTGGTTGCCCTGCCGCCGCAACCCCGCTAGATAGCGGCCCGCGGCGCCGACGTAGCTCAGCGGTAGAGCAACTGATTCGTAATCAGTAGGTCCCCGGTTCAATCCCGGGCGTCGGCACCAGCCCCTCCAGAACATCGCCTTCACCAGCACGGCAGCCGGACGATCGGCGTGTCGTCGTTCGGCGTTCTTGCGCCGCTTGCCCGGCGTGGGCCGCAAGACTGTTTCCGCGACTGATTATTGAGAGTCATTCGCATTGCAACCACCTCTCATTAGCGGCATAAGCCATCGCAGATGCGAAAGGGTAATGCCGAGATGCCGCTCCGCCGGATCCTCTCCGCCTTCGGGCTGATCGCCGCGCTCGCCGTGATGGGGGCCGTGGGCCTCGCTGGCCAGGCCCAGGCGCAGGGCCAGACGGCGAAGATCGGGCTGGAGCTGAACCGGCTGGAAAGCCGTCCGGAAGGTTGCCGGGTGTGGCTGCTGCTGCGCAACCCGGCGCCCGAGGCGGTCGATCCCTTGCGCCTGGACCTGCTGATCTTCGGCAAGGACGGGGTGATCGCCCGCCGGCTGGCGCTGGATGTCGGCCCCCTGCCGCAGGAAAAGACCATGGCCCGTATCTTCGACCTGGCCAGCCAGCCGTGTGACGGGATCGGCGCGGTGCTGCTGAACGACCTTCTGGCCTGCGGCGGCACCCCCGAGAGCCGGGCCGCCTGCCTGCCGCGTCTAGCGCTCGCCTCGCGCGTCGATGGCGTCACTTTCGAGAAGTAAGGAGGTCGCGATGAACCCGACCGAGACCGTGACCGCCGTCCCCGGCGTCGTTCCTGGCGTCGACGCCGCCATCGCCGCTGCGGGCCATGGCCCGGACATGTCGATGCTCGGCCTGTTCATGCAGGCCGACTGGGTGGTCAAGGCGGTGATGATCGCGCTTGCGCTGGCCTCCATCATCTGCTGGGCGATCATCGTCGAGAAGTCGCTGCTGCTCGGTCGGCTGAAGCGGGAGATCCGCGGCCTGCTGGCCGCCGCCGCGCCGGGCGCCGGGCAAGGCCTGCCTTCGCCGCAGGGCGAGGGGCTGGCTGCCCGCGTGCTGCGCGCCGGCACCCGCGAGTGGCGCGACGGCCGCGAGCAGGGCGAGAGCCGCTTCGAGTACCGGCACCGCATGGAGCATGCGATGCGCCACGCCCTGTCCGGCGAGTTGCGCCGGGTCGAGCCGGGGCTGCCTTTCCTGGCCACCACCGGCGCTGTCGCCCCCTTCATCGGGCTGTTCGGCACCGTCTGGGGCATCATGAACAGCTTCGCCGGCATCGCGCAGAGCAACGACACCAGCCTGGCGGTGGTCGCCCCCGGCATCGCCGAGGCGCTGTTCGCGACCGCGATCGGCCTGATCGCTGCCATCCCGGCCGTCATGGCCTATAACCGGCTGCTGGTGCGGCTCGGCCGGCTGCGCGCCGACGGGCAGTCCGCCGCCGCCGACCTGGCCGCCAGCCTGTCGCGCCGCCCGCCCAGCCTGGCCGCCGCCAGTGCCAGCCGCAGCGCGGCGGCGGAGTAAGCCGGATGGCCTTCGCTGGCCCGAGCCACAGCGGCGGGGATGACGACGCCCCGCTGCCGATGGCGGACATGAACGTCACCCCGCTGGTCGACGTCATGCTGGTGCTGCTGATCGTCTTCATGGTGGCGGCACCGATGATGGTCGTTGGCGTGCCGGTGAACCTGCCGAAGACCGCCGCCCCCCGCGCCGCCGCACCGCGGCCGCCGGTGGTGCTGACAGTCGGTCCCGACGGCAAGGTCTATCTCCGCCAGGATGAGATCGCCGTCGCCGACCTGCCGGCCCGCCTGGCCGAACTGCACAAGAACGACCCCGAGGCGCCGGTCTATGTCCGCGGCGACCGCGCCGTGCCCTATGGCGAGGTGCTGCGGGTGATGGGCCGGGTGACCCAGGCGGGCATCACCCGCGTGTCGCTGATCGCCGAGGCGGAAGCGTCGGCGCCGGTCCAGGCGCGCTGACGGCGGGGCCATCATGAGCACGCTGAGCCTGCAAGGACCCCGCCTCGCCGGATGGGGGATCACCGCCATCCTGCATGGCGGGGTGCTGGCCATCCTGATCTTCGGCCTGCCGGAGCATGCGCCGCCGCCGGCCATCGTGCCGCTGGAGATGATCGCGCCACCCTCCGCGCCCGAGGTCGCGCAGGAGGAGCCAGCCCCGGTGACCGAGCGGGTCGACGCCGTCGAGCCGCCGGCGCCGCAATCCAGCACCACCCCCCCGCCGCCATCCGTCACCCAGGCGCCGCCGGAGCCGCTGCAGACGACCCAGCCGCCGCCCGAGGTGACGGCGATGGAGCCGCCGCCGCCGGAGGCCGCACAGGAGCCGGAGGTCGCACCGCCGGTCGAGCCGGAGACGCTGCAGGCCGTGGTGCCGGAGGCCGAGCGCCCGCCGGAGCCGGACACCCTGCCGCTGCTGGAAGCCGAGGGGCCGCCGCCGCCGCCCCTGTCCCTTATAA